>JBLMXV010000162.1:0-51789 GCA_050257935.1 Chloroflexota bacterium | reverse complement strand
TTCCGCTACAGTCCCGACAAGATCGTGATCGCCACCATAGCAGAGGGACGGTACATCGACGTGAACGAAGCGTTTCTTCGCTTCACCGGTTACGCACGGGAGGAGGTAATCGGCCGGTCTTCCCTCGATCTCGGCATCTGGGCAGACCCTGAAGAGAGGAGCGACCTGATGGAGGCGCTCAAGGCCCGCGGAGAGTTAGAGAACCGAGAGGTGCGGTTCAGGAACAGAGACGGGGAAATCAGGACTCTGCTGCTGTCGGCGGAAGCCATCCGTTTCCGCGGCGAGGAGTGTTTCATCGCCATCGCTCGAGACATCACGGAGCGCAAGGAGGCGGAAGACGCCCTCAGGGATGAAGTGTCTTCTCTCAAGAAGCACCTGTTGACTGACCAACTCGAGCACGAGGAGGCCTTTTCCGATATCATCACGAAAGACAGGCGGATGAGGTCCCTCTTCAAGTATGTGGAAGCGATCGCGACCTCACGGGAGCCCGTGCTCATCACAGGTGAGACCGGTGCAGGAAAGGAACTCTTCGCACAGGTGATCCACACGCTGAGCGGCTGCAAGGGGCCGTTCATTGCCGTCAATGTGGCGGGCCTTGATGACATGGTCTTTTCAGATACCCTCTTCGGGCATAAGAGGGGCGCATATACCGGCGCGGATCAGGCGAGGGACGGCCTGATCGTCCGCGCATCCGGAGGCACGCTCTTCCTCGACGAGATCGGGGACCTCAGCGAGTCGTCGCAGGTGAAACTCCTCCGCCTCTTACAGGAGAGGACCTTTTACCCCCTGGGGTCCGACACGCCTTTACGCACAGATGCACGTATCGTAGTGGCAACGAACAGGGACATCCATTCGCTGATATCAGAGGGGAAGTTCCGAAAAGACCTCTACTATAGGCTCCGTGCGCATCAGATTCAGGTTCCGCCACTCCGGGATCGGAGAGATGACATCCCGATTCTTTTAGACCATTTCCTGGATGAGGCGTGCCGGGAACTGAATCACAAGAGACTTTCGGCTTCTCCTGAACTCATGATCCTCCTGTCATCATACGACTTTCCCGGCAATGTCCGGGAGTTCAGGGCTTTGGTGTTCGATGCCGTCACTCGTCACAAGTCTGGCATACCTCTCATGCAGTGCTTCACTGAGGCTGTCGGGCGAGATCTCGTCCTCCCCCCTGACCCGGGTGTGCCGATACTGCACGAGGCGGATGCCCTCTCTCACATCTTCGGACGGTTCCCCACACTCAGGGAAACGGAGGAACTCCTCATCAAGGAAGCGCTCAAGAGGGCGAACAGGCATCAGGGCGTTGCCGCCTCAATGCTCGGCATCACCCGTCAGGCACTCAACAAGCGGCTGCTCAGGACACCTCGGCTGAAAGACGAATAATTGAGCATGAGACATCCGTTGCTCTGGGACAGTTTTTGCGAGACACGTACTCCCTTGTCTTAGCTTCACGGCACTGAACGCCCTCACCGTCTTCTGACCCTGTGATCTGCTTTTCCCCGTTCGATCCATCTACATGATGGCATGCCAATCCATCTGAGCCAGGATCGAGATGTGGCTGATCCTCGTCGCCGCAGACTGGCATGAAACCTGCTCTCATAATGTTAGCAACCAACAAGGAGGCACTGAGATGAAGACGACGGATTCCACACAAGCACTCTCTTGGCAACAGAAGAGTGCAGCGGAGGTTCGCAAGGAGACCGGGGATGCACCGTTCGTTGATACACTCCTCATGTTACCGGCCAGCATAATCGGGCTGATCATAGGCGCGTTTCCACTTTCGCTCCCGCTCCTCTACATGATCGCACTCTGCTTCGTCGAGTAACCTGCCGCTCACCCGGGCCATTTCGTCCCGTCTTTGGCGGGGCGGTTGGCACTTTCTCCCATACGCCCCCTCCTGCACGGAGGGGGTCTTTCTTGAATCGCCACCCGCTGTCATACGCGGTCGTCGCTGCTCTCACCCGGGAGGCTCCCTGTCAAACCTCCGTGGCAGCCTGTCGATGCCTGCACTCAACTCGCACGTCAGGCCATATAAAGCAGGGTGGAGGTGGCTAGGGGAAGTGATATGACCTTCACAGGAGCGGCGTCAACGTGCATAATAGTATCAAGCACAGGAGGCGCTAGAACCGAACATGAGCAGAGGGCTCTTCATCTCGATCGAGGGTGTCGACGGGAGCGGAAAGACGACTCAGGGGTACCTCCTTAAGGATTCCCTCTCCTCTCAGGGATATGAAGTCGTCCTTCTTGACGACGAGTACACCACAAGGATAGGGAGGGCTGTGCGCGTGATCCGTTCTGAAGCGCGGCCTGGCGAGACTACATCCGAGGCCGATCTGCTCCTCGTCTTCGCTGAGAGGGTGCAACTCGCAGACGAGGTCATTCATCCGGCCATGGCCGGGGGCAAGATCGTCATCGTCGAAGGGTTCACCGATGGCACCCTCTGCTACAACGGATTCGGGTGCGGTGCGGACATCCCATGCATCAACTCAATTGACAAAGCCTCCACAGGCGGGATGCGGCCGAACCTGACCATCATTCTCGATCTTCCCGCTGAAGTGGCCTTGAGGCGAGTCGTTGAGTCGGGAATGACCAGACGTATCGGAGATCGTGACGTCGCCTTCTATGAGAGGGTACGCGACGGGTTTCTCAGCATTGCGAAGAAAGAGGCCCATCGAGTCAAAGTGGTCGACGCGGCGAGAGATATCGACGATGTGTTCTTCACCATCTGCCGTATCGTCTATGATGAGATGAATCCCACCTGATGTATCCGCAAGGCCGCTGGACGCGGCCGATCTTACGGGAGACCCTGCAGTCCTATCAAAGAAGAGTGACCAGCCTTTTCACCAGGCGGCCGGAAGGACAGTTGCGATCACTCCTCCGACATCTGTTGCACCGGGACGGACGTTGCAGCGCCCCGTCGCTTCCTCGCCGCAAGCTCGCCTCTGCAGGGAAGGTCAGGCCAGACCCTGCGGCTCTTGAGTCGACTCTGTGGAAGGTGAGGCTAGAACCTGATATGCCAATACCTTGCAACTTCTGTCTCCTTCCAGTCTCCCGTCTTCCCTTCGAAATGTAATGCTTTGATGGGGAACGGCTCCGCGCGCTGGCACGCAAGATGCTTGTGTCAGAATAACCGCCATGAAGGAGGGCTGAACGATGGAATCAGAGGGCATGGGAAATACGCTCACACAGGACGAGAACGCTGCCGGCGGCATCGAGGATCACCTCACATCGAGAAGTGAGACGCTATTCACAACCCCCGCTGGAATACTTGGTATGGCTCTCACGACCTACCCCCTCTCTCTACCGGTCATCTACCTCATCGTGCTCTTTGTCATACAGTGAGAGCTTGCCAAGGCCAGTGAACATTGAAGATGATGAGCAGCCGATCCGCGGCTAGCCCTCTGCTGCCCTGTAATTCGAATGCCGAATCTCCGCCCAAACTTCCTCGCCTTGTCAACCTCTGCACTGATATAATAAGCAAGTTATGCAGTCAACCCGTGGAGGATACATGACCATCACTGAGAAGATACTCGCCGTGCACGCGGGCAGGAAAGAGGTGGCCCCCGGCGAACTCATAAACGCAAAGGTCGATCTCATCCTCGCCAATGACATCACCGCCCCGATCGCAATTCAGGAATTCCGGAAGATCGGGGCGAAGGACGTCTTTGACAGGAACCGCGTCGCCTTCATACCTGACCACTTCGCTCCCCAGAAAGACATCAAAGCCGCCGAACAGTGCAAATTGCTGAGAGAATTTTCGAAAGAATATGATCTCGGCCTTTACTTCGAGGTGGGAAGGATGGGGATCGAACACGCCCTCCTCCCGGAGCAGGGTCTCGTGGTTCCGGGAGACCTGGTGATCGGCGCCGACAGTCATACGTGCACCTACGGCGCGCTCGGCGCGTTCGCGACAGGAGTCGGGTCCACAGACGTCGCCTCTGCAATGGCAACGGGTGAGTGCTGGTTCAAGGTCCCGGAGTCGATGAAGTTCATCTATTTCGGCACTCTCGGCAAATGGGTCGGGGGCAAGGATCTCATTCTGCACACCATCGGCGACATCGGCGTCGATGGCGCACTGTACAGGGCGATGGAGTTCGAGGGAGAGGTGATCAAGAACCTCTCTATGGCCGGACGGCTCACCATGTGCAACATGGCGATAGAAGCGGGAGGCAAGAGCGGCATAATAGTCCCGGATGCCGTCACGGAAGAGTATGTCAAAGGAAGGGCGAAGAGGCCCTATAGTTTCTGCTCGTCGGACTCTGACTCTAACTACGTGGAGGTGAGAGAGTACGACTGCTCGAAGATTCCCGAAACGGTCTCGTGTCCTCATCTGCCTTCCAACACGAAGCCTGCTGCGGAACTTGGGCACATCACCGTCGACCAAGTGGTGATAGGCTCCTGCACCAACGGCAGAATCGAGGACCTGCGCGAGGCCGCCAGGATAATGAAAGGCAGAAAGGTCAACCCCAATGTGCGCATGATCGTCTTTCCCGCGACACAGTCGATCTATAAAGAAGCGATGCGCGAGGGGCTTCTCGAAATCTTCGTCGACGCCGAGGCGGTCGTGTCGACCCCAACCTGCGGACCCTGTCTCGGCGGTCACATGGGCATCCTCGCGAAGGGGGAACGGGCAGTCGCCACGACAAACAGGAACTTCGTCGGCAGGATGGGACATCCCGAGAGCGAGGTGTACCTGTCGAGTCCCGCCGTGGCCGCAGCATCGGCAGTGGTGGGCAAGATCGCCGTTCCGGAGGAACTGGGCCTGTGATCCTGCCGGACGAGAAGCTGAAAGCGCTCGGTGTCGAGTTGCCCGTCGCAGCGGCCCCCCTTGGCAGCTATGTTCCGTGCGTACGCACAGGTTCTCTCCTCTTCCTGAGCGGGATGCTCCCTCTCAGGGAAGGGAAACTCACGCGCACAGGAAGGGTGGGAGAGTCGGTTACCCTTCCCGAGGCCCAGGAGGACGCCCGTCAGGTCGTGATAAACGCCCTCGCCGTGCTACGTTCCCAGATCGGAGGACTCTCCAAGGTGTCGAGATGCATCAAGCTGAACGGCTATGTCGCGTCAAGTCCTGATTTCATTGATCAGCCAAAGGTCCTCAATGCAGCGTCTGACCTCCTTTTCGAAATATTCGGGGAAGCGGGAAGACATGCGAGGGCTGCGGTCGGCGTGTCAGTCCTTCCCCTGAACTCGCCGGTCGAGATAGACTTCGTCTTTGAGATAGCCACGTAACCTGATGACAGCAGAAGAGAAACTGCGAAGAATCTTCGAATCCTCCCCATTCGGCATGGCGCTAATCGGCCTCGATCGTTGTTTCATTGACCTCAACCAGGCGGCTCTCGACCTGGGCGGTTTCTCCTCAAAGGACGATCTCATCGGGAAGCACTTCCTCACTCTCATACCCGGAGAATATCACCAGACGGCCGCAGAAAATTGGGAAGCAGTGTTGAGGGAAGGTTCGAAGCAGAACGTCGAACTGGTCCTCTTGACAAAGGACGGCCGGAGAATACACGCCCTTGTCTCTGCGACACGTTTAAATGACACTACAGGGAAACCATACGCCTTGCTGGTAATGTTGCAGGACATCACCGAGCGCAAGCAGTCAGAGGAAGCGTTGCGCCGAGCGAAGGAGGAATGGGAACGGACATTCGACAGTGTGCCTGACATGGTCGCTATCCTGGACAAGCAACATCGGATGTTACGGGTAAACAAAGCCATGGCGCAAAAGCTCGGACTAAGGTCCGAGGAGTGTATCGGGCTGCATTGTTATGAGCGTGTGCATGGACTGTCCGCGCCGCCTGAATTCTGCCCCCACTGCAAAACCCTGGCAGATGGCAGGCAGCACATCGTGGAGATGCATGAGAAACGTCTCGGAGGGGACTTCGTTGTGAGCACAACCCCGCTCTTCGACATGCAGGGACAGATGATCGGTTCCGTGCAGGTCGCTCACGATATTACTGAACGTAAACGCACGGAAAGAGAGCAGAAGACAGCGGCGGATTTTCTTCGTGTCATCAATGAGAGCACGGGAGCCGATGATCTGGTGAAGGCTGTAGCAACCTTCTTCCAGACATGCTCAGGATGCGAAGCAGTGGGCATCAGGCTGGAAGAGGAGGATGATTATCCTTACTATGAGGTCCGGGGGTTTCCGAGGGAATTCGTGATGACTGAGAACTCGCTTTGTGATCGCGATTCTTTCGGGAAGGTCATCCGGGACGAATGGAATAATCCTGTCCTTGCCTGCATGTGCGGCAACATCATTTGCGGGCGATTTGATCCCTCGCAACCCTTTTTCACCAAGGGCGGGAGCTTTTGGACGAACTCCACAACGGAGCTGCTGGCCAGCACCACCGCTACGGATCGTCAGGCCCGGACGCGCAACAGGTGTAACGGCGAGGGTTACGAATCCGTAGCGCTCATCCCGATTCACCTGGGCGCCAAGCGAATGGGTCTTGTGCAGTTGAACGACCGACGGAAAGGGATGTTCACCTATGAGGAGATCGCCATGTGGGAGAGGCTCGCCGGTTACTTCTCCGTCGCTCTCGCAAAATTCCGCGCTGAAGAGACATTGCGCGAAAGCGAAGCAAAACTGCGTCTTTTCGTGGAACACGCACCCGCGGCAATCGCCATGCTTGACAGTAACATGAACTATCTCAGCGTCAGTCGACGTTGGTTCGAGGCTTACGGCGTTGAAGACTCGAACATCATCGGCCGTAGCCATTACGACTTCTTTCCCGATATCCCGGAAAGATGGAAAGAGATCTACAGGCGTTGTCTTTCAGGCGCGATAGAACGACACGACGCAGACCCGTGGGTACGCGCAGACGGTTCCATGGACTGGGTCCGTTGGGAGATCAGGCCATGGTACAGAAACGACAATGAGATCGGTGGGCTTATCATCTTTTCCGAAAACATCAGCGACCTTAAACGGGCCGAGGAAGCGCTCCAGAGGTCACATGCTGAGTTAGACATGCGTGTTAGGGACAGAACAAAGGAGTTGGCTGATTCACAGGAGCAGTTGCGCAATCTGTATGCACATCTGCAGTCCCTGAGGGAAGCGGAACGGGTCAGTATAGCACGAGAGATACACGATGATCTTGGGCAGGCACTGGCAGCCCTCAAGATGGACTTGTCATGGATAGCGGGAAAGCTTCCCGATGACAGCGAAGGACTCAGAGAAAAATTGAAGGCAGACGTGGATCATATCGACAGGACCATACAGGCAGTGAAAAGGGTCTGCACGGAGTTGAGGCCAGCAATACTGGACCATCTCGGTCTTGCAGCAGCAATCGAGTGGCAGGCATCAGAATTTCAAAAGAGGACCGGGATCAAATGTACGGCTGCGTTTGATCCGAAGAACATAGAAATAGATGGCGATCTAAGAATTCCTCTCTTCAGGAGTTTTCAGGAGACACTCACAAACGTACTGAAGCATGCGCAGGCGACAGAGGCGAGGGTATCACTCAGTCGAACGAGCAATGGCATCGTGCTCACGGTTACAGATAACGGCGTGGGAATAGTAAAAGAAGATCTCTCAAAACCCGGTTGCTTCGGGCTTCTGGGGATACGCGAGCGCGTGTATCCATTGGGAGGCAAGGTGACTGTGAGCTGTGCGAGAAACAAGGGCACCACAGTGGAAGTCACCATACCGTTACATCGGGAGACTCATCATGATACGAGTGCTGATTGCCAGCGACCATCCGATCATAAGGAAGAGGCGTTACCGGACAAGCTGAAAAAGACCTGAGCCGCCGTCCTGCTGCCCTGATAGTCAAAGTGGAGTGACTGCCACGCGCGCGTTCCACCGTTCTTCGTGATCCCGCCGGGGAAGTGCCTGTGACTGCAGGTGCGACCGCGATGTGAGGACTAGCGGGACCGCGATATAACCCCGCGCACGCAACAGGAAGGTTCAGAATATGACCCTGAGTACTCCGTCGATTTCCCTGAGGGCGGTGATGAGAGATCCTGCGTCGGCAGGTTTGATGCCCTCTTTCTCCGCCTTTGACACTGCTGTGACGACCGCATCGAAAGCCCCCCTCACGTCGAGGTCATCATCCATCCTTCGAGAGAACGCACTGCGGACCCTCTGCCCCACATCTCCGGCACGACTGCCTCTGGCACCAGCCCCGATCTTCGCCACTCTCCGCCTTAACTCTTGGAGTTGCGAAGAGACCTTGCGCATCGCCCGGTCCGAAAAACTCAGACGTTCACGATACCGACCGTAGATGAGAAAGAATCGGATGTCCCGAGCATCATAGCCTTCCCCGAGTAGTGAGTCGGTATAGTAGATGTTACCCCTGCTTTTGGACATCTTCCTGCCGTGCACGTGGAGGTGCTCGCCGTGAAGCCAGTATCTTGCCATCGGGTAGGGCCTCAGCGACTCGAGAATCGCAAGGGTGTAATCGTGGTGCCTGTAAAGGTTGTCGATCCCCCCGCAGTAGATGGACAGCGTCTCATCAAAGTACCTCGATATCATGCTCGGATCCTGTATGTTCCATGAAGGCCTTCCCTTCCCCAGGGGCGTGTCCCACCAGCAGAGGTCCCGTTCGCGGTATCCGTGCCAGAGTACAAAATCTCCCAGGTTCCACTGCATCCCCGGGTAGGTGTCCTTATGAAACCTTTTCTTCCTCTTCGGCCACCTGCTCATGTCGAGCCCGTAGAGCCTACCGAACCCCTTGTACATGAGTGGATCGAAGTAGACATTCCCTCCGTGCCAGTATGCCGCCCCCCTGTCGAGCAACTGCCGGATGAGGTCAGCCGCCTGATCGACACTGTCAGAAGCCCTCGGGAGGTAATCGGGAATCTTAATTCTGAGGAGTTCCATCTCCCTCAGGAATTCATCTATGTGAGTCTCGGTGAGTTCTTTTACGGGGACACCTTTTTCAGCTGCTTCTCTGAAAGCCTTGTCCTCTATGTCGGTGAGGTTCATGCCCCTCTTCACCTTATAGCCGGAATATTCGAGATACCTCACAAGAATATCTTCGAAGAGAAAGGTCCTGAAGTTGCCGATATGTGCCCTCTGGTAGACAGACGGACCACAGGTGAATATGTTCACGACCCTGTTATTGACCGGCCTGAACCTCTGTATCGTCCTGCCAAGTGTATTGAAGATTCTCAGCGTTGCTCCTTCCCATCTTCAGACTTCACGAGAGCGCGAGCCCCTTCCACCGTCCTCTGCGAAACCTCAAGGCCATCAGTACGCCCTGAACCGACATGGAGGCTACCATGGCAATCCAGACCCCCGTTGCACCGTATTCGAGGGGGAGCGCGAGTACATAGGCAAGGGGAAGCCTGATGAGCCACATGGCGATGGCGACCACCCACATCGTTCCCCTCGTGTCCCCGGCCCCCTGGAGACATCCTCCCAGGACAACGCTGAAGGCCATGAAAGGCTCGGACAGCATATTGATGCGAAGATAGCGCGCAGTCTCTTCGATGACCGCAGGGCTCTTGGCCACGAGTCCGGCACATTCCTCCGCCCATACGAACATTGCGAGCGACAGGATGCTCACTATCATCGCTCCAGCGGTCGCGACCTTCCAGCCGAGCCGCTCCGCGCGGTCGGACTTGCCTGCACCGAGGTTCTGTCCCACGAGGACGGAAGAAGCCATGTTCAATGCAAAGGCGGGAAGATAGATGACCGCTTCGAGCCTGAGGCCGTTGGTTAAGGAGGCGAGCGCGGTGATGCTCGCGTCTCCGAGCCGTCCCAAAATATTATACAGGACGATGCTTGCGGCGTTCCAGGTGATCTGGAGCAGCGCCGCTGGCCATCCCAGAGCGATGATCTTCCTGATGGTCTGAAAAGAGATATGGAATATCCCCTGATACAGTGACCTCCATCTGCCGGTGGTAAACTGGTAGAGATTGAAGATCATTCCCGCAGAGACGGAGAACGCCGTGGCAAGGGCGATGCCTCGATACCCGAGAGGAGGCGACGGCGGAAAACCGAAGACGAGCGCGAACACAGCAGCGACGTTAAGGGCGCTGACAAGGACCATGGTGATGAGGATCCTCCTGACCTCCCCGCTCGCCCTGAAGATCGCGTTTGATATGATGAGCAGGTAGTTAGGCCCGAGTGCCAGGGCGAAGATTCTCAGAAAATCTCGCGCGATCTCTCTGATGCCCGCAGGGAAGCCCGCAGCCGCAATGATATCGTCGGCAAAGATGTATCCGACAAGCGTCAGTCCTGAAGCAACGATGAGGCTGAAGACAAGCGACTGCCGTGATACGTGAAGAGCACCTTCTTCGTCGCGCGCCCCGAAAGCCCTCGCCGACATCGCCACCGTGCCGATGCTGAGTGCATTCGCGACGATGATGATAAGGAAGTAGAGTTGCCCCACAAATCCGACAGCTGCCTGCACATCAGGCCCGATGAATCCCGCGACGTACACATCTGTCACTCCCACAACGAAGTTCAGGAGCATGATGACGACCATCGGCCACGAGACGTACCAGATGTTGGCCCACAAATCGCCTGCGGTGATATCGGGTGGTGTAGCCGGCTGGTTATCTCTCATCCCAAATCAATCTGGTGAGGGGATATCGAATTGAACGACCCGGTGGCGCCCGTTGCCGTTGTCGGCAAAATGGAGCGGCCATGTCGCCCCACCGCTGCTAACGCCTGTTCCGCCCTTCACCATGGCAGCCGGGTATCAGGCAGAATCCTCCGGAGAGACGCTCACTGACAACGCGTCATTGTATTCCTTCCAGAGCCTCTCCTTCGGCACCCCTGCGTCGATAAAGTCCCACGGGAGGGTCTCGTCGAGATCCCTCGGCCTGAAGAGGTACTGTTCGTAGTCCACGCCCGCCTTTCTGCATGCCCCCACCCAACTGTCCCTGAACGGAAGTTCGCGTATGACCTCCGCAACCCTCCTGTCTCCCAGCGAGAAGAGACCCTGCATGTGGGCGTACTTCGGGACGTCGTGGAAAAGTTTGACCCCTCTCACTTTCCTCAGTCGGTCCTTGAGAATCCTGAGCTTCTCCCTCGCCTCTTCGAGTCTTACCATAGGATGCCACTGAAAGGGGGTGAAGGGCTTCGGCACGAAGGTGCTCACGCTCATCACCACTGCACCCCTCTGCGAGCAGGCCCTGATCTTCTGCACAAGCGAGACTATACCGAGTATGTCCCCGTCCGTCTCGGTGGGAAGGCCCACCATGAAGTAGAGCCTGAGGGTCTCGACACCGGCATCGAAGAGCATGCGCGACGTGGTGAGAATGTCATCCTCGTCTATCCTCTTGCTGACCACCCTCCGAAGACGTTCCGTGCCCGCCTCGGGAGCGATCGAGACCGTCCTGGAGCCCTTCAGGAATTCGACCAGTCTCGCACTCCTCGCGCTCGCTCTCAGCGAAGTGATGGAGAAGTTCACGCCGTCGATGCAGAGCATATCCTCGAGGTGTGGGTAGTCGGTGAGCGACGGTCCCACCAGGCCTATGCGTGATGCACGGCCCCGAGCGCCTAAGATCTCCCGGCTCAGCGCCTCGCTGTTCTTCTTCCTGGGGACACCGTAGACATGGCCGACGAGACAAAACCTGCAGTCCCAGGGACATCCCCGCATGACCTCGACGAGGTGCATGGAAGAGAATTCCGTCTCGGGCGTGATAATCGTGGTAGACAGGGCATCCCGCGAAATGTCATCCACTCGCCTCCACCGTATGCGCGGCGGTGCTTCTCCCAAAGGAATCCGCTCGGTCACCATCCCGGACCTTCCAGGCGCAACCTTGTATCGGCCGGGCACGTACACCCCTGTAAGGCGCAACACCGCGTCTTTCAGCCTCTCCCTGCCGGAACTCCTCCCCGCGCCAAGGCCTGCAGCGCCTCCGTACAGATCAAGGAACTCGTTCAGGGATTCTTCTGCCTCGCCGATGAAGATGAAGTCGAAGAAAGGAGCCACTGGCTCAGGGTTGGCAGACACGCAGACACCGCCGGCGATCAGAAGGGGATCGTAGTCACCCCGTTCGGCCGCAAAAAGAGGAACCTTCGCCATGTCGAGTATCGTGGCGACGTGAGCATAATCATTCTCGAAAGAGAGAGAGAAGGCGACCACGGAGAACGACGAGAGTGGTCTCTTGGTCTCGTACGAGAAGACCGGTGTTCCAGTGCGGCGATACTCTTCGCGCTCCCCTTCACCGGGCAGAAAGGCGCGTTCGCACACCACATCGCTCCTCTTGTTGAGGAGACCGTAAATCCCCTGGAACCCGAGGTTCGACATCCCCACGTGGTAGGTGTTGGGATAGACGAGGCATAAGTCTATCTTCCCCCCGGGGTCTTTGATGACCGTGCCCTTCTCGAGCGATAGAAGGCGGTTGACGCGCTCAACGAGCCTTCGGTTCATGAGGGCTGATGACCTGCCATCAACACTCTCTTGCCTGAGCCGCCTCCGCCCGAGTGTCTACGCACGTGCGTGAACCCCGGCGTTGAAGAAAAAGAGGATTGGAGCCGCCTCCGCCCTGCCCGGAAATGCAGATGTGTAATGAGCAGTCCGGTTAACCGCCCGGCCTCTTCCTGAGGAAGGTGGGGATGTCGTAGAGATCCTCCACCGGCATCGCAGACTCCTGGAGAGAGGTCGGATCCAGATTCGGCCCCGGGACGGGCAAGGGTATCTCCTTCTCGGCGTCGGCGGCTGTCTGGAAATTCTTGGACAGTATCTTCCCCGACCCCTGGAGCCGCACATCAGCCTTTGGAGACCATTTTTTCAGTTGGGGCAATTCGACCTTCTCCACACGCTCCTCTAATCCCGTAGCGATGACCGTTACCCTCACCTCATCTTCCATATCAGGCTCGATAACCGTGCCGATGATGATGTTCGCTTCCTCGTGGGCAGAATCGTGGATAAGTGAACCTACATCGTTGAGCACCTCGAAGGACATCTCAGGCCCCCCCGTGATGTTCACGAGGATACGCTGCGCCCCCTCGATTGTCGACTCCTCGATGAGCTGGTTCGAAATCGCCTTCCTCGCCGCTTCACGCGCCTTCTCAGGCCCGCTCGCGAAGCCGAGGCCTATCACCGCTTTGCCCGCACCTTCCATGATCGACCGCACATCGGCGAAGTCGAGATTGATGAGGCCCGGCCTCAATATCACATCGGATATCCCCTGGATGGCCTGCCTCAGCACGTCATTCGCGATCGAGAACGACTTCAGGAGGGGAGTCCCTTTATCGACGACCAGGTGAATCCTGTCATTGGGTATTACGATGAGCGTGTCAACATACTTCTTGAGCTCCCGCATACCCTCCTCCGCGTTCAGCGCCCTCTTCCTCCCCTCGTAATAGAACGGTTTGGTGACCACGGCGACGGTGAGGATACCCATATCTCTGGCGATGCTCGCGATCACCGGTGCGGCTCCCGTCCCCGTGCCGCCGCCCATCCCCGCGGTGATGAACACCATGTCCGCACCCTCGAGGCAGCCCCCGAGGCTGTCCTTGTCTTCCGAAGCCGCCTGCCTCCCGATCATCGGGTTGGATCCGGCACCGAGACCCTTCGTCAGCTCAGCACCTATCTGGACCTTCACCGGTGCGAGGGAAACATCGAGGTGCTGGGTGTCGGTGTTCACGGCAATGAACTCCACGCCGTATACGTTCGCCCCGATCATGCAGTTGATCGCATTCCCCCCGCCTCCGCCTACGCCGACGACTTTGAGTTTTGCAACCTGCCTCTCCACCTCGAGGAATTCAAACATACGCACCCCCTTAGCGCTTGCCCAGCATATTTTTGAACCACCCCGTCATCTGGGTAACGATCCTGTTAAAGACCGACGATGTAAATAGCTCGGTCTCCCCTGCCCGGAGGGAATCGGCGCCGTATAGGACGAGCCCGACTCCCGTGGCATACATGGGGCTGTGTAACTCATGCAAAGAGGTCCCTGAGCGGCCGATTGCACCGGGATTCCCGCTTCGTTGCTCCGACAGCGTCCCGATCACCGGCAGGACCGGGTGCCCGACGCGGACGGGCATCGCGAGGAGCGCCTCCGCAGCCCTGTCAAATCCCGCGAGCAGGGATGCCCCTCCCGTAAGGACAAGGCCGAGGACGGCGACGCCTTGCTCGTACGCCTCGTGGATCTCCCTCTTGATGAGATCGAGAAGTTCGTCGCAGCGGGGCTGCAGGATTTCGGTGACGTACCGTCTCGGGATACTCCGTGTCTGCCCGTCAATGGAGGCGACGTCCACCTGTGCCAGATCGTAAAGATCCTGTGGCCGCACCGATCCAGCCGTCTTCTTCAACCGCTCAGCCTCGGCAAAGGGGAGCTTGAGGCCCACCGAGATATCGTTCGTGAAGTGGTTCCCCCCTATCCCCAGGACTGCACTGCGCCTGAGCCACCCGTCCTTATAGATCGCCACATCCGTTGTCCCACCCCCGATATCCACAAGTGCGATCCCCATCTCACGGTCAGTGGCTGTCAGCGTTGCCTCAGCAGAAGCTATGGGCTGCAGGACGATGTCATTCACATCGAGAGCCGCTCGTTCACAGCAGGTAAGAAGGTTCTGGACCGACGCGACGGCACCCGTCACTATGTATACCCTCACCTCCAGCCTGCCCCCTCTCATGCCCACAGGGTCCTTGATGCCGCCTTGTCCGTCGAGGATGAAATCAGTAGGCAGGACATGGAGTATCTCCCTGTCGAGGGGCACGTATACGGCGCTCGCGGAATCGATGGCCCGATCCACATCCACGTCTGTCACCACTTTGTCCCGCACCGCTGCGGCGCCGATGCTGCTGAACCCCTTGATGTGGCTCCCCGCGATGCCGACAAAGACATCCTTGATCGGGGCTCCCCACTCGCGCTCGGCAGCGCTGACCGCCTCCTTCATGGCTCTTGCCGCTGCATCGATGTCTATGACGACGCCTTTTCGCAATCCATCCGAAGGGTGCGAACTGACGGCTCGCACGCACACACCCTCCTTTGTGCATTCACCGACGATCACGCAGATCTTCGTGGTGCCCACGTCAAGACCTACGACAGCCTTTCTCTTAACGGCGCCGGATTTTCTTCTGCTTTTCCTTTGCATTGCTCCTCTGGGTGACGGGGTTCTCGCGCCGGGGCGGCTCCTCTTTCACCTGTTTAAGAATGATCTCATCAGCGAACCTCACGTCGATATACTCGACGGCTATATTCCGCCTCTTGATCTCGTCCTTTATGAACTGGAGACGTTCGAGCTTTCTCTCATACTCGCCTGCACCTACTTTCACCGGAATATCATCGATGCGAAGGACGATCTCCTCGGGACGGGAACCCGATATCTCCAGGGCACCTCCATATGAAACCCCTCCCCTCTTCTGGAGAAACCTTACCAGCTTCAGCGCTTCCCCGTATGTATCGCCTTGCTTGGCCGGATCGATCTCACGAACCACTGGCAGGAAGAGCGGGGACTCGTCTTTCATCTCCTCAAGCAAGGTCCCCTCCCGGTCGACCAAATAGGGCCTGTTGCGCAGATAGAGCACCGCTACGGGGGTTGCTTCGACCACCCGGACGGTCACCCTGCCCGACGGATCCTTCTTCACCGACGCGTCTCTGATCCAGGGCGATTTCCTGAGTCTCGTGCTCAGTTCCCTTCCCGAACTCTCGAAGATCGGTGATCCCTCCCTGAGCCTCATCAGTGACTTCATCTCTTCGTTCTTCATATGCCGGTTGCCTGTACATACGACCTCTTTCACACGGAGATGCTCCTTCGCCAGATGCGCAGATCCGGCGCCTGCGCCGGTGATGAGGAGAAGGAGCACGCAGATGAAGACCCAACGCTTCCGCTGCTTTCTCTTCCGTAATGAGCGGAGTGTTCTCCTCTGCATATCTCAAGGCGTCGCCGCGTCAACAGGCCCCAGGATACCCTCGAGCAGGTCTATGAACTCGAGGCCGGACAGGCGGGCAATCTTGGGGAGGAGACTCGTCTCGGTCATTCCCGGTATAGTGTTCACCTCGAGGATGACGGGGCGGTCGCCGTCGGCGAGTATGAAATCGATCCTCGTCGCCCCCGCGCATCCCAGCGCCCCGTGGGCCCGAAGGGCGAGGCCTCCCAACGCCTCGTACGCAGCGGAGCTTATCTCAGGGGGAAGAATGTATTCCGTCAGTCCGGCCGTGTATTTGGCCTCATAATTGTAAAACTCTCTCGACGGCCTCACCTCGACGCCCCCGAGAACCCGATCCCCGAGTATTCCTATCTGCACCTCCGTGCCTAATATGTACTGCTCTACGATCGCGCGGTCGCCGTACGCGAAGGCATTCTCAAGGGCATCGCCTGCTGCCGCCGCATCGCGCACGATGTTCACCCCGATGCTCGAACCCTCGGTCGCCGGCTTTACAACCCAGGGCATGGCAAAACCCGCACCGACGACCTGGGGCAGGAGCGCGGGATCTCCTCCGCCCGAGAGCCAGCCCGCGAAGACCGCACGCGGCATGACCGCGAACGGAGCAACGGGTATTCCGTGCTGCAGGAACATCTTCTTCGATGCCTCCTTGTCCATCGCGAGGGCCGAGGCGAGGACGCCGGAACCCGTGTACGGAATGCCCATGACCTCGAGGAAACCCTGTATCGCGCCGTTTTCCCCGAGTCCGCCATGCAAAGCGATGAAGGCAATTCCCACCTTCTCACGCCTCAATGTCTCACAGAGGTCCTCGCCAACGTCGATTAAGACGGCGTCATACCCTGCGGTCCGCAGTGTCTGGTACACTGCTTTCCCGCTCTTCAGAGAAACCTCTCTCTCCGCTGATGTGCCGCCTGCAAGGACACCGATACGTTTCTTCGTGATCATTCTCATCCCTTCGAAAATGTTTGCATCATGCAAACGGTTCTTAGTTTACCCCCATGAAGTCTGCAATCGCAATCCTCATGTCACACGACCAACGATGTGAATCTCCGGCTCGAGTTCTATGCCGAAGCGTTTCCTCACCTGTTCCGTCACAGCTTCCATGAGCCGCAGAAACTCCTGCGACGTCCCGCCTCCCCTGTTCACAAAAAAATTCGCGTGGAGGACGCTCACCGCGATGCCGCCGACCTTCATACCCTTGCAGCCTGCATCGTCGATAAGCCTGCCCGCGGCCACACCGGCAGGATTCTTGAACACGCACCCCGCCGAACGTTCGTTCACCGGCTGCCTGGATTTCTTCTCCCTCATAAAGCCGCGAACCCTCTTCCGCACGTCCCGGGGGTCGTCCTTCGCGAGAACGAGAGTGGCCGCCACAATGATCGAATCCCGGGGCAGCCGAGCCGTCCTGTAGCCGAACTCCAGCTCCCGTCCCTCCACCGTCTTCATCGTTCCGTCGTAAAGCAGCAACCGCACCGAGCGTATCACGTCCTTCATCTCGCAACCGAAGGAACCCGCGTTTCCCGCAACAGCTCCCCCCACCGACCCGGGGATGCCGACAAGGCCCTCGATTCCCGACAGCCCGTGTTCCAACGAAAGGCCCATGACCCGCTGCAGCGCACAACCCGAATGGGCGACAAGCATAACTTCCTCGGTTCGATCCGCCACGGAGAGGCTGCTACCGCGAAACGATATCTCGACATCGGCAAAGCCGCTCGTGAAAACCGCTGCACCCCGTATCCCTTCATCGCTCACGAGGACATTAGTGCCCTTGCCGATGACCACATACGGGATTTCTTGATCGAGAAGGAAAGGGACAAGCACGGCGAGAGACTCTTCGTCTGGGAACAGGGCGAGGTCTGCGGGACCGCCGATCCTGAGTGAGGTATGACCCGCCATCGGCTCATCGAATCTCATTGTGATGTGTTCAGAGTCTGCGAATTCCCTCAGTCGGTCAAGGCTCGCCACAACTCCTCCCGGAGCAACCCTGGTCACACGCCCGCTGCGGACCGCGCGTCTCGGGCCGCAGCTCCTCATGCAGCCTAAGAAGGGGTCATGCAGACCCCCTTCTCAGGCTGCCGGCCCCTTCATGTCGCTTAAGAGTTGCTCGCCGACTCTGTACACGTCTCCGGCCCCGAGCGTGATGACCACGTCGCCCGGCGCGAGCGAGGCGCGAAGCATTCCGACCAGTTCCGCGCGATCGGCCCGGTATGTCAGGTTTCTCTGGCCTCTTTTCTCCAACTTATCGAGAAGCGCCGCCGAGGAGACCCCATCGAGAGGCTTTTCTCCCGCAGGATAGATGTCCATGAGAAAGAGGTGGTCGGCAGCCCCGAAACTCTTCGCGAACTCGTCCATGAGATCATTCGTCCGCGTGTACCGGTGAGGCTGGAATACAACCACCAGCCTGCTTCCGTTGAAACACTCCCGTGCCGCCTTCAGCACCGCACGAATCTCCGCCGGATGATGGCCGTAATCGTCGAATATCCTGACGCCTCCGGCTTCTCCCTTGCGCTCAAACCGCCTCTGTATGCCACCGAAGTTGGCGAGAGCCTTTCTGATCACGTAAGAAGGCGTGTGGAGTTCGAGGGCCGCCCCGATCGCGGCAAGGCTGTTAAGCACGTTGTGCTTTCCCGGCACCGGCACCACAAACCTGCCCAGAGACTTGCCCTTCGCCACAACCTCGAATCCCATTCTCGCCCCGGAATGAGTCACGTCCTGCGCACGTATGTCCGCCTCCCCGGAAAAACCATAGGTGACCACCTTCCTCTCGATCCTGGGGAGAATCTCCCGCACATGTTCGTTCTCGATGCAGACAATCGCCGTTCCGTAAAACGGAATCTTGTTCGCGAAGGCCAGGAATGCCGCCTTCAACGGGCCCATGTCCTTGAAGAAGTCCATGTGCTCGCGGTCGATGTTCGTAACTACCGCGATCGTAGGGTTAAGCTTCAGAAAAGACCCGTCGCTCTCGTCGGCTTCGGCGACCAGGAAGTCTCCCTGCCCGAGCCTCGCGTTGGTCCCGAGGGCCTTGAGCTTCCCGCCGATTACCACCGTGGGATCCAGTCCCGCTTGCCCCAGGATGGTCGCGACGAGCGAAGTCGTCGTTGTCTTTCCGTGAGCTCCGGCAACAAGTATCCCGTATTTCAGCCTGCCGAGTTCGGCGAGCATTTCAGCCCTCGGTATGACCGGGATTCCCCTTTCCCTGGCCTCGCGCACCTCGGGGTTGTCCGGTGAAACAGCGGAAGAAATGACGACGACGTGGGCATGGTCCACGTTCTCGCCGTCATGTCCGATGGCGACCTTAACCCCGAGGCCTCTCAGCCTAGACGTCGTCTCTGATTCCCTGAGGTCAGATCCCGTCACCTCATAACCGAGGTTGTGCAGCACCTCGGCGATTCCACTCATCCCTATGCCCCCGATTCCGACAAAGTGTATCACCCTGTATGCGTCAAACAAAGTCGTTCCTCCTGTACCTTGTAATCGGCGCTCCTGCGCACTTCCTCCCCCTACGCACCCCGGCCGGCCCTCCGCCTTGCCAGAAGGCTCATCGCGACGGCTACCACCCGCTCGGCAGCGTCGACCTTGCCGAAGGCGGTCGAGGCCCTCTGCATCTCCTTCCTGAGATTCTCATCGTTGTATAACTCCTCTATCGCCGACGCGATCACCCGGCCGCTCAGGTCCCTGTCCCGTATCATCCTCGCGGCACCCATGTCTTCAAGCTTCCGCGCGTTGTGCTCCTGATGATTAGCCGCCGCGTAGGGATACGGTACCAGGATCGAGGGTTTGCCTACGGCCGTGAGTTCCGCCAGGGTCGTCGCTCCTGCCCTGCAGATCACGAGGTCAGCGGCAGCATAGGCCTCAGCCATCTGATAGATGAACGGAACCACCGTACCCTGAAACCCCTGAGCCCGGTAGGCAGCGGCCACCTCGGCGTGATCCCTCTCTCCCGTCTGGTGGAGAAACTGTATTCTGCCGCGCAGACCCTGCAGATACGGCAGGGCCTCCGCCATCGCCCTGTTGATACTCCTCGCCCCGGCACTTCCGCCGAACACGAGGACCGTGAACCTTTCGTTGACGAGAGAGAATATCCTGTGCGCAGACCGCGTCTCCTTCCTCACGATGCCTTTCCTCACGGGGTTTCCCGTGAGGAAGGTCTTGCCATCAGGGAAGAAAGGGAGGCTCTCCTGATACGTTACCGCGACTGCGTCGGCCATTTTCCCGAGTATCCTGTTGGCGAGGCCAGGGACGGAGTTCTGTTCCAGGATCATGGTCGGTACCTTCTGCCACCACGCAGCGCACACCGCACCTGCGGAGGCATAGCCGCCCACGCCGATCACGATGTCGGGCCTGAAGGTCCTCACTATGGCCCCGGAATCTTTCAGAGACAGCACGAAGACGAAGAGGGCCCGCACCTTCCGCGCAATGTTCTTGCCGGCTACCCCTTCTGCCTTCACGAATTTTATCGGATACCCCTCCTTCGGGACGACCCTCGCCTCGATCCCGTGCTCGGTGCCAACAAAGAGTATGTCCTTCGCAGCCTCTTGCTCTTTGAACGCTTCAGCCACTGCCAGACCAGGGTACAGGTGCCCTCCCGTCCCCCCTCCGGCGATGATGACCCTCATCAGCCGTTCTCGAAGGACCGTGGCTCCCGCAGGGCTCTGCTCCGGCAGTGACGATACCCCAGCCCCCGCTGCCATCTCGTGCACGGGGCGGTGCCGGCACTCATCCGCGGCGGTGGGGACACGCGAACGTGACACGGCAGATCAGCATCGTGAAGCGGTGCGCTCTCTTCCGCTATCGGGTGCTGACGCCCCCTCGACACGTTCAGCAGGAGCCCTATGGCGATCATGCTCACGATGAGAGAAGAACCGCCATAGCTGATGAACGGCAGGGGGAGACCTTTGGTCGGCACCATACCCGTCACAACGGCGAAGTTTATCAGTGCCTGCGTGGCAAGCATGACCGATATGCCGAAGGCGAGGTAATAGGCGAAGGGGTCGCCAGCCTTCCTGGCAATGGCGATTCCCCTCAGGAAAAGGACAAAGAAGAGCAACACTACGAGGAAGGCCCCCAAAAAACCGACCTCCTCGCCGATGAGAGAGAAGATAAAGTCGGTATGCACCTCGGGGAGAAAGGAGAGCTTCTGCTTGCCTTCGCCCAGTCCCACACCGGTTGTCCCTCCGCTTCCGAGGGCGATGAAAGACTGGATCAGCTGGAACCCCGACCCCTGCGGGTCCTTCCACGGGTTCAGGAAGGCCACGAACCTTTTCCACCGGTAGGGCTCGGAAATAAGCTTCCCAACTACGGGCACTGCCACGACCCCGAGGTAGACAAGATAGCGCAGTCGCATACCTGAAAGGAACAGCATGCAGAGCGTCAGGAGGCCGAGGCTCATCACCGCTCCGAAGTCAGGTTGCTTCAGGAAGACCACCTGAAAGGAGCCCATCACGCCGATGGGGATGAGAAAGACCTTGAAGCTATCAGTGCGGTAACTCCTGTGCGACATGTACCACGAGAGGAAGACTACCATGGCTATCTTCACGAGTTCGGAAGGCTGAAAAACAGAAGGCCACAACCTGAGCCACCGCTTCGCCCCCCCAGCACCGACCCCGAGCTTCGTGAACACGAGCAACAACAGGAAGAGCGACAGAACGAGGAGAGGTACGGCGGCCTTCTTGAGGTACGTGAACGGCACCCGTGATGCTATGAGAAGCGCCGCGATCCCGAGCAAGACCGTGAGAAGCTGCTTCTTCACAAAGCCGAACTGGCTCACGGACTGACCCTTCTTTTCGAACTTCTGCGCCGCGTCGGGAGAGATGATCGACGTGGAACTGTAGACCGCCACCAGTCCGATGAGGATCAGGACAACCATGACGACGAGAACCCACCGGTCGTACCGGCCCGTCACAGGTCCCCCACAAACTTCTTGAACTGCCTTCCCCTGTCTTCGAAATCGCGAAACATGTCGAAGCTCGCACAGGCAGGAGAAAGGAGCACGACATCACCGGGTGATGCCACGTCCCGTGATCTCCTGACCGCTGCAGGAAGGTCGTCCTCCATGAAGCATCTCGTCACACCGCCCAAGGCACGTGCGATCGATTCCCTCGCCTCACCGATCAGGACGGCTGCCTTCACCCGTTGCTTCACGAGAGGTGCGAGAACGGAAAACTCGCCGTGTTTGTCTCGCCCCCCCGCGATGAGGATGATGGGCTCGTCGAAACTCTCGAGCGATTTTATGACCGCGCCCACGTTTGTTCCCTTCGAGTCGTTCACGAAGGTCACACCGCCCACTTCTCTCACGAACTCGAGGCGATGCTCGAGGCCGGGGAAGGCCCTGAAAGTATCTATGACCGATTCACGGCTGCAGCCTGCGAGAAGCGCGATCAGTCCCGCAGCCATGGCATTCTCTATGTTGTGGACACCCTTGATCCTCAGTGAGGAGACCGGGATGTCAAGATCTGTGACGCCTCCTCCGGGATTGACCCTCCTCATCCTCTCAGGAGAGATGCGGAACGAGATGACGCCGTTCCTGCAGTAGGCTCCTTCCACTTCCCTCAGGCGGCTGAAGAAGAACAGCTCCGGTCCGCCAGGCCTGCCCGCAAGCCTGCGTCCCACCGACTCCCCGAGGTACGGGTCATCACCGTTCAGCACCAGGTAGTCCCCGTCAGCCTGATTGAGGAAAATCCTGCACTTCGCCTCCGCGTACTCATCCAGCGACTGATAACGGTCCAGGTGGTCGGGGGTGATGTTGAGCAGCGCCGCCCCCTTGGGCCTGAAAGCATCGGTCAGTTCGAGCTGGAAGCTCGATACCTCGGTCACGATGTAATCGATCTCTTTCTCCAGGTCCATCGCGAAGAGTTCGCCGGTCAGTGCGTTGCCGATGTTACCCCCGACGAGCGTGGAAAACCCAGAAGCCCTCACGATCTCATACAATAGCGAGGTCGTCGTCGATTTTCCGTTCGTCCCCGTCACTGCAAGAAACGCCGTGCCCGCTCCCTGTCCCATGACAGCCTGGTAGGCAAGCTCAAGTTCTCCGATGACCCTCACGCCCGCGTCCACTGCGACCTTCAGCGGCGCGGCGTCAGAGGGAACCCCGGGGCTCACCACTATCAGGTCAGTGTTCTCGAACAGCTCCGGCGGATGGCTTCCGAGGGCCGTTCTGATGCCTGGGATCAGCATTACCACCTGGTCTGCCAGCTCCCTAGCGCCCTTCCTGTCGGTCACCGTAACGCATGCGCCGAGGCGCGACAGGAGGTTCGCCGCTCCTACACCACTCCGGCCGAGACCGACCACGGTCACGCGCTTCCCCTGCAGGTTGAGTGCGCTGCCCTCAAGGACCTCGCCAGCTGGTTTCGATTCTTCGACGCCCTTCACGACTGATCCTTGCCCACCGTCCTGGCCGAACTGCGCTGGTCACCCTTTGATTTGCCTCTCACCCGCGATCCTCCGTTCGCTCTGGCCGTGCCCTTCGACAGATTATCATCGGACCTGCGCTGTCTGCTCCGCTTGCTTGCGCTGACCCGCTCCTTCTTCGTCTTCGCGCCTGTCTTCCTGGGCCCTTCCACCGTGTAGGAAGCACGCATCACCTTACGCTCGTTGACGCTCGTGTAGTAAATCATGGGCTCGGACTTCTTCATGATGACATCATATCCCTTTGAAAGCAGAATGGCTGACTCATGCCAGAGGCCCTCCCTTACGGACTCGCCCAGCACTGCGGCGATGAGAATTGCATCGCCCTTCTCCGCGGCGCAGACAAAGCAGTGCTGAGCGGCCCTCGTATAGCCGGTCTTTCCACCAACAAGGTCCTCGTCGGTCCAGAGGAGCTGATTCGTGTTCTTGAGGAAGTACCGCCTCCCCTCGGGCGTCACGATATACTTGGTCCTGGTGTTTATGATCTCGGTGATGAGGGGGTAGCGGAGGGATTCGGTCATGACCCGGGCAAGATCATAAGCGGTAATGTATTGGTCAGGGCCGGGCAGACCTGAAGCATTGACGAAGTGAGTGTTCTCCGCGTCGATTGACTGCACCTTCTCGTTCATCATGGCCGCGAAGGCCTCCTCGGAGCCCGCCGACGCCTCGGCGAGGGCAACGGCCGCGCCGTTGACAGACCTCATCAGCGCGAGGTAGAGCAGGTCCCTGACGGTCACCTTCTCGCCCGCCTTCAGATGGGGGGCCACCGAGGGCGTCTCAGCCGCATTCGCGCTGACGGTCACGATCCTCTCCGGGCTCATTCTGTCGAGGGCCACCATCGCGGTGACGAGTTTTGTCGTGCTCGCCGGGGGCAACTTGAGGTGGGGATTCTTCGCGTACAGGATCTTCCCGCTCGAACCGTCTATCACCACGCCCGCCTTTGCGGAAATTTCCTGCGCAGACGCACCGCCCGCACTCCACAGGAATCCACAGAGCAGTACCACGGCACACCTCAGCGCGACTCCCGCGGCAGCCCCGGGCACTAGCCACTCACGCAGCATACGTTTCATAGGTCACCTCAATTTTAGCGTTGCGAGACTCAAGAGGGCAAGGACTATGCCCACAATCCAGAACCTCACGATCACCTTCGGCTCCGGCCAGCCCTTGAGCTCAAAATGGTGGTGTATGGGCGCCATCCTGAATATCCGGTTACCTGTGAGCCTGTAAGAGCAGACCTGAAGCACAACCGATATCGTCTCGATGACGAAGATGCCGCCGACGACCACGAGCACGATCTCATGCTTCGTGATCACGGCGAGCGTCCCGAGGGCACCGCCGAGGCCAAGCGATCCAACGTCACCCATGAAAACCTCGGCGGGGTAAGCGTTGAACCACAGAAACCCGAGGGCAGCGCCGAGAAGCGCGCCGCAGAAGACGGTGAGCTCTCCTATGCCGGGAAGGTAGATTACCTGGAGATACCGCGCAAACTGTGCGTGCCCCGAGAGGTACACGAGTGCACTGTTCGCGAGGGCGGCGATCGCGACCAGCCCTATCGCGAGGCCGTCGATGCCGTCGGTGAGATTCACCGCATTGGAGGACCCCACGATCACGAGGATGGAAAAGGGCACATAAAAGATACCGAGGTCGACGAGCCACTTCTTGAAGAAGGGAATGCTCAGCACCGTGGCGTACGGATCTTCGGGGTTGGCATAGAGGAAGACCGCAATGACGAGTGAGAGCGCCATCTGCGCCCCGAACTTGTATCGTCCCTTCAGCCCCTTGTGGTTTCTCCTCGACACCTTCAGGTAATCGTCGATGAAGCCGATCGTGCCGAACCCCACGAGTGCCACCATGACAACGGTGATATACACATTGGTGAAATTGCCCCACACGAGCATGGACGCGACAACGGCGATGAGGATGATGATGCCCCCCATCGTGGGCGTCCCTGCTTTCGTCTGGTGTGTGCCGGGTCCGTCATCCCTGATCTGCTGGGTCATACTTATCTTCTTGAGCCACCGGATGAGTCGCGGCGCAACGAGAAAAGTCACCGCAAGGGACGTGAATACCGCAAGGGACGTCCTGAAGGTGATATAACGGAATACGTTGAACGGTGAAAAGTAGTCGTGAAGCTGGTACAGGGCTTCATAGAGCATGAGAGTGCCCCCTTGCGCCTTGTGCTCCCGGTGGCGCTTCCTCCTGCCTCACCGCCGCGAGGACGCGCTCCATGCGCATACCGCGGGACCCCTTGACGAGTACGATATCGCCCTCCCGCACAGTGCCGTTGAGATACGCTCCCGCTTCCTCCGAGTCCGCGAGCGCGATCCCTTTACCGTCGAACCCTGAGACCGCGAGTGACATGAGCGGCCCCACGCCGATGAAGAGCGCAACAGGCGACCTTGAGAGGCGGCGACCGAGGCTCTTGTGGGCCTCCTCCGCATAGTCTCCCAGCTCGAGCATGTCGCCCAGTACCGCAATCGCCCTCCCGTATCGGGAAGAGGCGGCAAACCGCTCGAGTTCCTTCACCGCCTCTTCCATTGAGGAGGGATTGGCATTGTACACGTCATTGAGAAAGGTGGCGCCGTGACGGTGCTCAAGGCCAAACCTCATTTCGACCCCGCGGAAAGACTCTATGCCCTTCTTCACCTCATCGAGCGCAAGGCCCACTGAAAGGGCCGCAGATGCCGCGGCGAGGCAATTGTAGAGATTGAATCTACCGGAAAGGTGAGACGTCACCTGGATTGACGCCCCGTCGGCACAAAGCGTAAAGCGCGTCGTGCCTTCGAGAAACACAATGTCCCGCGCAGTGACCGTCGCGAGAGGAGACACCACTCCGAAGGTCCGCACCGCACCTGAGAATGACCCATCGATGCCCTCCATGAGAAAAGCATCATCCGCATTGACCACGACCTGTTTCAAGTAAGGCAGTATCTCCAGTTCCGCATCCCTCACTGCGCCCAGGGAGCCGAAGCCCTCGAGGTGTTCGCTGCCAATGTTCGTGATCACGCCGATATCAGGCTCCGCGATGCCGCAGAGTTCCGCCACATCACCTGGCCTGTTCGTCCCCATTTCGAGGACCATCACCCCGGCGTTCTCCGGGCAGCGCGCCATGGCAAGCGGCATGCCTATATGGTTGTTGTGGTTGCCCGGTGTCCTGAGCACCTCGAACCTTGCACAGAGCATCGATGAGACCAGTTCCTTGGTCGTCGTCTTGCCGTTGCTACCCACCACTCCCACGACAGGACCGTCGAACCCCTTCCTCACGTGACGGGCGAGATCCTGAAGGGCCCGGAGGGAGTTCTTCACGAGGATGACAGTCTTGCCCTCAGGACAGGAGTGGGAACCCTCCGTGATCGCTCCCGCGCCGGTCCTGAGCGCCAGGTCGAGGAAGTCATGCCCGTCGAACCGGTCGCCCTTCAGGGCAACAAACAGTTCCCCCGGGCGCATGGTTCTCGAGTCTATGGAGACACCGCTGAACGGCTCCGACCCCTCATGGAGGATCTTTCCGCCGACGATCTCGTTAAGTCTCTGCGGCGTGAGTGATGCGACGATGGGCTTGCCCGTCACGAATGCCACCTCAGCGCCCAAGCTCGTCCGGAAAAGGGGAGGCAATAAGGGTTTTGTGCGCACGGCAGCCGGCACGGTCACGAGGCCCTTGTAGCAGCCTGATGGCATGTTCGAGGAACTTCCGGTCGCTAAATGGGGTGCGGGTACCGGCGACCTCCTGATACTCCTCATGGCCCTTACCCGCCACTACCACGCAGTCACCGGGGGCAGCGAGGGCCACAGCGCAGGTGATTGCCACGGCTCTGTCGGGAATGACCATGTAATTGCCGCCTCCCACGCCCTCTTCTATATCCCCTATGATCTCCCGGGGGTCTTCATGTCTCGGGTTATCGGAGGTGATGATCACGAAGTCACTCAGGCGCGTCGCGACCCCTCCCATTTTCGGCCTCTTTCCCCTGTCCCTGTTGCCGCCGCAGCCAAACACCGTAATGACCCTGCCTTTTCCCGCGCCGACAGGGGTGACAACCTCACGGGTCGTCTGGAGGAGCCTTTCAAGGGCATCCTCGGTATGCGCGTAATCGACAACGGCGAGAAACCTCTGCCCGAGGCTCACGGTCTCGAACCGTCCCTTCACGACCTTCACCCCGGCGATCCCTCGCGTGATGGCCTCCCAAGGCACACCGACCGCAATGGCTGCACCCACAGCTCCAAGCATATTGTACAGGTTTGTGATGCCCACAAGGGGAGAGGTGACAGCTTCCTCCCGGACTTCACCGCCCGACGATATCCTGACTGTGCACGACGTGCCGTTCATGCTCGTCCTCACGCGAGATACGGTGAGGTCTGCACCCTCACTTCCCACCGAGTACGTGATCACGCGGAGGGCCCGCCCGGACGGACCGCCAGATCGGAGTCTCTCCGCAAGCTGCTTGCCGAAGGCGTCATCGATGTTTATCACCGCGGTCCCGCCTTCGACGAGTAATTCCGTAAAGAGACGCTCCTTGGCACGAGCGTATTCCTCCATCGATCCGTGAAAGTCGAGATGGTCCCTCGTCAGGTTCGTGAACACCGCAACCCCGATCCGCGTGTAGTCCGCCCTCTTCTGCGCGAGAGCATGGGAAGAGACCTCGCCGATTACGAAATCGCAGCCTCTGTCCGCCATCTCCCTGATCAGCCGTTGCAGGTCAGCCGACTCAGGTGTGGTATGAGGCGCATCGAAGACTTCTTCTCTTATCATGTACTGAATGGTGCCGACGAGACCCACGCCTTTTCCCCACGCCTCCAGGATTCCTTTAATCAGATACGATGTCGTTGTCTTTCCGTTAGTTCCGGTGATCGAAATCACAGAAACGTCTTCCGAAGGGTCACGGTAGAACCTCGAAGATAGATGGGCAAGGGCATCCCGGGCGTCATCTACCCCTATCCATGTGATTTCCGGATGAGCACGCATGAGGCCTTCGATCGTATCGCAGGACCGTTCGTATACAACCGCAGATGCCCCCCTCTTGATGGCGTCACCGATGAAATCATGCCCATCGCACTTCCCGCCCTTGACCGAGACGAAGAGGTCGCCCCTGCCCACCATCCTGGAATCATACACGATCCCCGGCACCTCCGGTGAGTCGCCCTCATGCACCGTCCAATCTTCTTTCACCAGTTCTTTCAGCTTCAAAAAAGTTCACCAACGAATTTCAGGCCTGCAGACCCGGACTCAGCAAGATACCCCGCCGGCAGAGGCAAGTGCAGGGCAGGCCCTTGCAGATGACGCGGCGACGCTCCCTGAGACTGGTCTGCCTGACCTTACTTGTACGAGACGAGGAGGAGCCCCTTCTCGTCTGAGTCGTCCCGGGGAACACTCAGATAGGAAAGCGCCTCGCTCGCTACCTTCTTGAACACGGGAGCTGCGACGACGCCCCCGTAGATCTGTCCTTTCGGCTCATGGATCACGACCAGCAACACCATCCTTGGGTCGTCGGCGGGCACGAACCCCACGAACGAACTCACGTATTTCTCCCTCGAGTAGCGTTTCGTGACGGGATCGATCTTCTGGGCAGTGCCCGTCTTTCCCGCGACCTCGTTGCCTTCCACCGCGGCACCCTTCGCCGTGCCCCCCTCTTCGGTGACGGTTTTGAGGATCTCCCTGAACCTCGCCGCCGTCTTCTCCGAGAGCACCCGCCGCGTCTTTTGCACGGCCTTGTAGACCGGTTCCCCGTCCGGAGACCTCACTGCTGAGACGACATAGGGCCTCACGAGCATACCGCCATTTGCGATTACCGCATACGCCCTCAGAAGTTGCAGCGGCGTAATGGCTACTTCCTGCCCTATGGAGATCGCCCCTATGGACATTCCCGACCAGCGCTCAGGCGGATGCACCCACCCGGACACCTCGCCCGGCAGATCAATGCCGGTCTTTTCTCCGAAGCCGAACCTCTTGACGTAGTCGTAGATGGTCTCCTTGCCCAGCATGAGGCCGATCTTTATAGTGCCGACGTTCGACGACTTCTGAATGACCTCATCGAAGGAGAGCACGCCGTGCCTGTGGGCATCCCTGATTTTTCTGCCGCCCACTTCGACGTTTCCGGCGCTGCAGTCGAAAGTCATGCCAGGCTTGATGACTCCCTGTTCAAGCGCGGCGGTGCCGACTATTATTTTAAAGGTTGAGCCGGGCTCATAACAATCCGTGATCGCCCTGTTCCTCCTCTGGTGACCTGTCGCCGCTCCCGGGTCGTTCAGATCGAAGGTCGGTCTGTTCGCCAGCGCGAGTATTTCCCCCGTGTGCGGGTCCATCATGATCGCCGTCGCCGACGCCGCCCTCCACTCCCGCATCGCGGCGTCGAGGTTCTTCTCGACGATGTGCTGAAGGCCCTCGTCGATGGTGAGGACAAGGTTGTTGCCCTTCAGTTCTTTGGCCAATCCTTCGGACAGCACGTTTCCCCTCGCGTCCCTCTTGACTGTCGTGCTCTCACCGTGCGTAACGAGATACTTCTCGTACTTCTGCTCGAGACCTTCGAGTCCCCTGTTGTCGATGTCGACGAATCCGACGAGGTGAGCGGCGACCTCGCCTTTCGGGTAAAATCTCTTCGCCTCAGGGATGAAGCCGATCCCCTCCAACTTCAGGTCACGTATCTTCTTCGCCTCCTCGATTTCGAGTTTTCGCTCGATCCAGTTGAACCGCCCCCCTGATGTCAGCTTCGCAAGCACTACGTCGCGCCGTTTGTCGATCGTTCCGAAGAGTGCTGATACGATCTTGTCGGGTGCTTTGACCTCGCCGGGGTCGCAAAAGACTGACTCGGTCTCGAGGTTGACGGCCAGTTCCCTTCCCCTGCGGTCGAGGATCATACCTCGCTTTACGGGGAATTCCTCCTTCTTCAGCTGCTGCATCCTCGCCTTGTTGAGGAACCAGTCATGGCTGACGAGCATGATGTCTGCGAGGCGGGCAACGACTACGAGAAAGGCGAGGATGAGTATGCCGGAGAGGAGGCCGGCACGCCGCCTGATCCTCCTCTCGATACCGGCGGGGGAGGTGACGCCCGGCAACGACGGAGGCGCCGTATGTCGCACATCCCTTCGCAGTATGGAAAGGCGAGAAAGTCTCGGCACCCCCAGCCGCCCCACTTTACCTGACTCCTCCCAATTGCAGCTTTCACTTGGTGAGAGAGGACCCCCCGCCCCTCATTGAGAGTATCCCCCGATGCTTTCTGGTACGGTCCTATTTCACGGAATAAGAAGCCTTGTACGCATCCCCGGCTCCGGCCTGTTTCACGTACACCACCTGCACCCTGTCGGGGATGATGAAGCCGTGGCCGGTACTGTCGAACCTGCCGATTGAAGAGAGCTTTGCCTTGTCTGCGGCCAACAGCTTATTGTCCCGCGCGAGGATTTTTTGCGTGCACTCGAGCTCGCTGAGCTTGTATTCTAGTGATACGACAGTCGACCGCAGCCAGACCACGCCAAAAAGCAATGCCAGAGTCATAACCAGAGACAGAGGCTTCAGAATCTTCACAAGCCGGTTTCTTCTTCTTCTCTTCGCATGAATCATAACCGTTCAGCCCCCCTCAGCTTCGCGCTCCGTGATGAAGGATTTTCCCTCAGCTCATCAGGGCGGGGAGTGACAGGCTTTTTCGTGATGATCCTGAGCAGCCCCTCCCGTGCACCGTCTCTGATGAAATGCTTGACGATCCTGTCCTCGATAGAGTGATATGAGATCACCGAGAGCCGCCCCCCTCTTCTCAGCGCCTTCAGCGCCGACGAGAGTCCGTTTCTGACTTCCTGTACCTCACCGTTCACTTCCATTCGCAGGGCCTGGAAGGTCTTCGTTGCAGGGTGTATCCTGCCCCGCGTACGACACACCGCTGCGAAGAGGTTGGCAAGTTCGATACAGGTGTTGATCGGGCCTCTCTGCCGCCTGACGGCAATGGCACGTGCGATCCGCCTTGAGTGGCGCTCATCCCCGAACTCCCTGACGATTGTCTCGATCTCCTTTTCGGAGTAGCCGTTCACAACGTCCCACGCCGTCAGCTCCTGAGAGGGGTCCATCCGCATGTCAAGACGTTCCTCCGAGCTGAAGCTGAAGCCCCGTTGCGGCTCCCTGATCTGCAGCATGGAAACACCGAGGTCGAAGAGGACCCCGTCGACGCTCGCGATGCCGATCTCATGGAGTATCTCTGCAATCTGCGAGAAGTTGCCCTTCCTGAGTATGAGGCGGCCGTTCCCGAGGACCCCCTTCGCATGCGCAAGGGCTTCATCATCCCTGTCAATGCCGACGCAGGTGCCTGCAGGTCCGAGATGCGACAGCAGTGCAGCAGCATGTCCCCCCAGACCGAGTGTCGCGTCAACATACGTCCCAGCCTCTTTCACGTCAAGCATCTCTATCGTCTCCTGCACCAGAACGGGTATATGTATTCGCCCCTGATCCCTCTCCACACGTTATGTTGTCCTGACGATCTTGACCGTGTAGCCGAGGTCTTCGAAGTCTATCTTGAGCAGGAGTGCGTCCAGCAGGTCAAAGCCGAATTGCGATCCCCCTACCACCCTGCCCTTCTCGTAAATCTCAAACGTGTACAGGTCTTTCTTTTCCTCAGTGCTCTCTCCGATACCGATCATGGCAACCTCCTCTAACTCAGAGCCCGTACTTCGCGAGTGCCGTCTCGAAAGCCTTCCTATCCACTTTCCTGGGATCGGTCTCCTCGTCCCACTGGGCCTTGTCCCACAACTCGATCTTCTCGATCTGCCCCACTATCACGATGTCCCCCGTAATGCCCGCGTCCTGGCGATGCTCGTAAGGGATAAGGACTCTTCCCTGCCTGTCGAGTTCACATTCCATTGCTGACGCAACGACTCTCCGTATGAAGTACTTCACCGCCTCATCCATCCTCGGCATTTCCCGGATCTTCGCTTCCAGTCTCGCCCATTCATCCAGGGGATAGAGATGGAGGCACTTGTCAAATGCGGCATTCGTGATGTATAGTTTTGAACTACTGTACTTTTTTGAGAGAATCTCTCGGAGGGGGGCAGGAATGATGATTCTGCCTTTGGGGTCCAGGGTGTAATAATATTTCCCGAGGAATGATGTCACGCTCCCCCCACTTTCTTCCACTTTCACCCACATCATAGAGAAAATGATGCCCTTTGTCAAGGGGTCTATACACATTTTTTCTCCCTGGCGATATAATGTAGCCCTGCCTCTCTTCACTACTATATGAGGGACATTTTGGCGCCGATGCGATGGCTTTCTGATGCCTTAAGGATTCTGGACGACAAGGGCCTCCTGCGTACCATACACGACAGGTCTGCGGACGGCGCCGCAACAGGTGACCGACTGAGTCCGGTCGGATCGAGAATCCGCATCGGGGATCGTGGCTACGTGAATTTCGGGTCCAATGATTACCTCGGTCTGGCAGGTGACAGGAGGTCGGTCGAGAGCGCACGAGAGGCCCTGGACCGGTTTGGCGCAGGCGCAGGCGCGTCCCGACTCCTCGCAGGCGGGTGTGATCTGCACCGGGAACTCGAATACGACATTGCCGATTTCAAGGGTGCAGAAAGTGCCGTCATCTTCAACTCCGGCTACGCAGCGAACACGGGTGCTATTCCCGCCCTCGCAGGAGAGGACACGCTCATCCTCAGCGATGAACTGAACCATGCAAGTATCATTGACGGGGTCAGGCTGAGCCGCGCGCGGAGGGCCGTATATCGGCACCGCGACATGGATCATCTCTCATCGCTTCTGTCGGCGGCGGCAGAAACAAGAAAGATGGTGGTCACCGATACCGTCTTCAGCATGGACGGCGACATCGCGCCTCTTCAGGAGATCTGTGAACTGTGTGCGCGCCACGGCTCGCTCCTTTACCTTGACGATGCACATGGCACGGGAGTCCTGGGAGAAGGCCGCGGAGCGCTCGCCCACTTCCGACTCAGCCCGCAGCCGTGGATCATCCAGATGGGTACATTCTCGAAGGCACTTGGCTCGTACGGAGCCTTCATCGTCGCCAGCAGGGAGGTTACCGGATGGCTCTCAAGCACAGCGAGAAGCTTCATGTTCTCGACAGCCCTGCCGCCGCCGGTGGTAGCTGCATCACTTGCAGCAGTGAGGATACTGCGCGAGGACACCGCAGCGGTGCGGAGGCTCTGGCGAAACAGGGAGAGGCTTGCCGCAGGCCTCAGGGAGAGAGGCTTCGACATCCATCGAAGCGAGAGCCCTATTCTGCCGGTCACCGTCGGCGACACCGCTGCCACCGTCTCGTTGTCCGGCGAACTGAGAGCGAGAAACCTGTATGTGCCCGCGATACGACCGCCGACGGTGCGCGAGCCGAGGCTCAGGATAACCGTGACCGCAACCCACTCAGAGGAGGACCTGGACCTCCTCCTCGCCGCACTTTCTGAAGTGAGAGGCTGCATGCGCAGTGGCGCCTCGCGGGGATAATGAAAGGGCACCCCATGCGCCCCAGCCCATGAGACTCTGCGCCGCCCCCGCGGATCGGTCCAGGCGATATTGCCCGAGGCTGTTATTTCTGGTATAGTCTTATCCCTATGGACCTCCCCGTGAAGCCTCACACAGGATACATCGCCGTGATCGGCGCGGGAAGCTGGGGCACGACTCTCGCCTCTCTTCTCGCAGAGAAGGGCTACGACGTGATGCTCTGGGCGTACGAGAAGGAACTGGCGGACATTATCAACAGGGATCATGTCAATACTTTCTATCTCCCCGAGAATTCCCTCCCTGTGAACCTCGTCGCGACGTATGACCTTCATGAGGCGGTCGCAAGGGCGCGCCACATCGTGAGCGTCGTCCCCACCCAGCACATACGCCCGGTGTTCACCCAACTTAAGGCCCGAGTGAAAGAAGAGGCGGTAATCGTCAGCGCGTCGAAGGGCATAGAGCTTGGGACTCTCCTGACGCCCTCAATGATCCTCAGCGAGATCCTCGGCCGTCCCGTGGGTGCGCTCTCAGGTCCGAGTTTTGCGCGGGAGGTCATCGCGAAGCGCCCCACGGCGGTGACACTGGCCATGGCCGACAAGAAGGCCGCCCTCCTCCTGCAGGAGGTGTTCAACACCGACTACTTCAGGGTTTACACCCACGACGACCTCATCGGCGTGGAGATCGGTGCCGCACTCAAGAACGTCATTGCCATCGCCTCCGGCATAGGCGACGGTCTCGGCCTGGGTTACAACTCCCGCGCAGCGCTCATTACAAGGGGGCTTGCAGAGATAGCTCGTCTCGGAGTGAGCATGCATGCGAAATCCGAGACCTTCACCGGCCTCAGCGGTCTCGGAGACCTCGTCCTCACCTGCACCGGGCCGCTGTCTCGGAACTACACAGTCGGCTACAAGCTCGGCCAGGGGCTGAAGCTCGATGAGATCGTCGCCACGTCGAACTTCGTCGCAGAGGGAGTAACGACCACGCGCTCCGCCTACGAACTTTCGACCCGTCAGGGCATCGACATGCCGATCATCACAGAGGTGTACCTCACGCTTTACAATGACAAGAACCCCCGCGATGCCGTGATGGATCTCATGACGCGCTCGCTGAAATCCGAGTTCCATGGATAAGCGGCTGCTCACGTCAATCCTCGCCGATTTCAAGGAGGGCAAGAGGTCCCTGAAGGCTGTTCTCGAGGCACTCACGCACCTTCCGTACGAGGATCTCGACTTCGCCAAAGTCGACCACCACAGAACGCTGAGGACGGCCGTACCGGAGGTGATATTCGCCAAGGGAAAGAAGACGGAGGAGGTAGTCCCCATCGCGCAGGCGATGCTCCGGAGAGGGGGAAGGTTCCTGATCACCCGTGCAACTGAGGAAGTGTACCGCGCTCTCGGCGTGAAGACGGCGCGGTTTTACCCCGCGTCGGGAGTGATCTCCTGCGGAGAGTCGAGACCAGCCAAGGGCATGGTGCTCGTGCTCTCGGCAGGCACATCGGACATACCCGTGGCGGAAGAAGCAGAAGTGACCGCCTCTTTTCTTGGCAGCAGGACCGAGAGGCTTTACGACGTCGGCGTCGCCGGCGTTCACCGGCTTCTTGCACACAGGAAGCTCATCCAAAAAGCGCGGGCGGTGATCGTCGTGGCGGGGATGGAGGGAGCACTTCCCTCAGTCGTCGGCGGCCTGATCAACAGTCCGGTAATCGCCGTTCCCACCTCGGTCGGATACGGCACGAGCCTCGGCGGACTGACCGCCCTCTTCGCAATGCTCAACTCCTGCGTTCCTGGCATCGCAGTGGTGAACATTGACAACGGCTTCGGTGCAGGCTGCCTCGCCCACAAGATAAACTCGATCGGATTTTCCAAGGCTAAGCCAGAAAAAAAGGGATGAGCGGAAGCTCATCCCTCTCGTCTTTCCCGGTTCTCGGCCAGGATCATTTACGCATTCCATTTAGCTGAACCGACGGTTCAGCACGACGAAACACCTCAGCCGCCTCCGCCCCCTCCCGCCGACCCAGCTGAAGAGTACCCTCCGAATGAGAGGCAACTGAATCCTGATATCTTTTTCTTTACGTCATCGGCGCCGCATTTCGGGCAGCGCGTGTCTTTCTCGTTCGCATAGATGCTCTGGAAGAGAGAGAACTGCTCATCGCACTTCCGGCATACATACTCGTAGATAGGCATGACAAACCTCCTCCGTATGCTCTTACCTCATGATCACACGCGGCCCGGCTCAATGTCAACTTGACGTTGCAAAACAGAACATTCTCGGCAGGGCAGAGATGCCGAAAAGACCTTGTGAGCGATACCTTGTTCACCTCCAGACTACCGTGTGAGGAAACTTTTCAAACCACACTTGTGGTAGGCTCGATGAGACCGGACTCTGAATCATAATTCATCGCGTTCATAAAGGCTTTGAGGCGCTCTGCCCTGTCGTTCCGTGCGACTGACAGGTCAACCTTGACTTCGCATGCGGTCTCTCAGCCTGGCTAGGGCTGAGGCGGCTCACGCAAAAGCGTGTCAGTGACAAACCGTCACTGCACTGGTTGTCGATTGCCATCACCGACCCTCACAATGATCACGAGGCAGTTCACGATCCAGATCCAGGACCATCATAAGTGCGTCCTCCACGGGTTCACTGTAGTATGCCTTCCGCGTGCCCAGGACCCTGAACCCCCGCCTTTCATAGAATCCTCTCGCAGAAAGATTCGAGACACGTACCTCCAAGTAGAGGGATCTCCCTCCTCCGCGTCTCATCTCGGACTCGGCATTGTCGGACAGCACCGTCGCAATGCCCTGTCGTCTGCGATCCGGTGCCACGGCAAGGTCGTGGAGATGCCACTCATCAAGTACCTTCCTCGCGCACAGGTAGCCCGCGATCGTGCCGTCGATCTCAACAACCCATGTTAAGGCATCCCTGTGGTGTATCTCCCCCAGAAATGAATTCTCGGACCATGGATTGCTGAAGGAGGCCCTTTCGATGGCGATGACCTGAGGGATGTCCGCCGGCGTCATCTCCCTGATTCTCAGGCTACCTCCCCGCGCTTGACTCTTGACTCTTCACCTCCGCCTCGGACCTGCGCAGGTAGCGCGGCACGAGTGTGAGCGGGTCATCGAAGGCTCGCCTCCCCGCCCTCTCCATGCAGAGGCAGGCTACATGCGCAGCTGAGGGCACAAGGGACTGAGGAGCGGCGAAGAGCGCCTTATCCCCGAGGCACGCCTCTATGCGACCCCTGTAAAGACGGGCACCCTCGCCGAGGAAAACCGTCCGCTCCGCGATCTCTGCAAGAAGGGTATCAATGCTGCAGACGCGCTCGCCGATGACGGGCGAGAACCGCCCGTCATTCCATCGATAGACTGATGTGTAGACCTCCCTTTTCCGGGCGTCGAGGACCGGGCAGACCTGGTGGCGGCAGAAAGGGAGGTTCCACGCAAGCGCCTCAAGAGTTGAAACAGCCACGAGCGGCCTGCGTGTCGCATACACGATTCCCTTCATGGTGCTGAGTCCTACCCTGAGGCCCGTGAACGATCCCGGGCCGGCGGCGAGGCCGAAGACGTCGATCTCGCCGATGCTCAGCCCGGAGCGCCTCAGGACATGGTCGATGTCGGCCATGAGCCGCTCGGAGTGCGTCACCTTCACATTGAACCTCGATTCGGCAACGAGGCCGCCGTCATCCATGATCGCCACGCCACCGAGGAGCGTCGAAGTCTCGATCGCAAGGAGCCTCACGTACCGGTCCTCATGTGCCTCCTGAACATGCTCGTGAATATGACACTGCCGAGGATGCACAGGACGGAGAACGCCTTGAGCGAGACGACCGTGCCAAGGCCGTCCGCCACAATCCCGATGAGTGAGTTGCCGAGCGGTGCAAAACCTAGGAACACGAAGGTATACAGACTCATGACTCTCCCTCTCAGGGCGTCTGGCACGGCGTTCTGGATAAAACTGTTTCCCGTTGCGAGAAAGCTCGTTATGCCCCAGCTCGCAGTGAATATAAGCGCCATGGAGACGGGCAGGCTCGAGGAGTAAGACAGACCGAATATTCCGAGTGAAAACACGATTGCAGCAGCGGGAATGAACACGTCCTTCCTGCCAATCTCTCCCTTGAAGGCGATGGTAAGAGCACCGAGCAGCGAACCAGTCCCGCCCGAGGCGACCAGGAAACTGAGCCCTTTGGCTCCGGCTTCGAGAATCTCACCTGCGAGCACCGGGAGGAGTGTGACATAGGGAATCCCGAACAGGCTGAACACGGCGATGAGGCACATAATAAAGAAGACGGGTCTCTCGCGGGTCACGAAGTCCCAACCTAAGGCGATGTCGCGAAGGAAACTCCTGTCCGATGCCGCAGCCGCCGATCTCGCCCTGATCATCGAGAGTGCTATGATCACGGGGATGAAACTTGCGGAGTTGGCGTAAAAGCACACAGGGATGCTGACATGGGCGATCAGCAACCCGGCGATGACCGGCCCTATGATGCGCGCCCCGTTGAAGGCTGCCGAGTTCAGGGCTATGGCATTCGTGATGTCCGCCTTTGTGACCACCTCGGCGACGAAAGACTGACGGGTCGGGATGTCGAAGGCATTCACCGTTCCCAGGAAGCAGGCGATCACACCGATGTGCCAGACGGTGATGATCCGTGTGTCTGCGAGGACTCCCACCACGAGCGCCGAGAGAAGGGCCAGGAACTGGGTGACAATGAGTATGTTTCTCTTCGGGTAGCGGTCGGCGACCGTCCCTCCGAGGAGCGTGAAGAGGAGGATGGGGAGAGATGAGAGGGAAGCGATTATTCCAAGCGAAAGAGGCGACTTGGTGAGGGAGTATACGAGCCAGCTCTGCGCGACGGAATGCATCCATGTCCCCGAAAGGGAAATCACCTGACTCAGCCAGAAGAGCCGGAAATCCCGTACGTACAGCGCCGAAAATCGTGGTCCCTCTTGCATGCGTTGCAACGAGTCAGTATACCCCAGAAGGGCGGGAAATGGCACTCACACGACCGCCCGTCGAAATCGGGCGACTGAGAAGATCCGGCGCCGGGGACGGAAAGGGGAGTGTCCATGCTTGACATTTGACGATTTTACCTGTATCTTTGTAAATGAATTTGTTCAAATCCACGGGAAAGGAGGTGTAGACAATGAAGAAAGTGCTTCTATTTTCTCTCGCGGTTGTTCTTTTGTTCTCCTTTGGCTGCGCCACAAAAGATTATGTGAAGCAGCAGATCGATCCTCTCGTCGACAGGATCAGCAAACTCGAAGCGAGGGTCTCCGCGCTCGAGTCGAAGGTGGCAGCAGTTGACGGCAACGCAGCGGAGGCGAAGAAACTCGCCAATGAGGCCAAGGCCCTCGCGCAGGATGCCAAGGATTGCTGTACCAAGATGAAGCCCTTCGATGAGTCCGCCATGAAGAGAGCGGAAGATGCAGCAAAGAGGGCTGAAGAGGCAGCGAAGAGAGCCGAGGCTGCAGCGGCAAAGTCCGGAAAGGCATTCGAGTTACAGCAGAAGAAATAGGTTTCTCCTGCACACTGGGGGGACCGGGGGAGCGCAAACGCTCACCGGTCCCTTTTCAGTCTGATATCTCGACGGGGATGCCGCTCTTCCTCGACACGGCATGGTACAGCTTCGCCGTGCTCACCGATTTGAGCAGGTTCCGTTTCCTCAATAGTTGCACCGCTTCGGCAAAGTAGTCCGGTCCTTTGTAGTCCTCGTCCTTGTGCACTTCGACATAGACCCTCCCGTCCCTTGTCCCCACCTTTACCGGCTGCCGCAGGATCGTGACCTTCGTTCCCTTGGGCACCAGATCGAAGAGCGTCGGGATGTCCTCCGGATAGAGACGTATGCATCCGTGAGTCACCTTCCTTCCCACAGCATACGGCCTGTTCGTCCCGTGAATAAGCACGTCACCGATGGACAACCGGAGCGCGTGGGTCCCGAGGGGATTCTCAGGTCCCGGAGGTATAACCGCGGGCAGCTCCGGCCTCTCCCTCCTGATTGACGCCGGCGGATGCCAGCTCGGGTTCACCGTCTTCTCCGTGATCGTGAAGGTGCCCAGAGGGGTCTCGGTGCCGTCGTCCCCTATGCCGATGGGGAAGGTCCGCAGTGCGAGCGCTCCGTGTTGTCTGAAAAAATAGTAGAGCCGCATCTCGGAGAGGTTGACGACAATGCCGTCATACTGCGGGATGTCCGGAACGGTCCAGACCGAGGGTATCTTCACTACCATGTCGGTACCCGGCACGAATGCGTCCAGGCCGGGGTTGGCTTCAACGATTTCGTTGTACCCGATGTCGAACTTCCGCGCGATTTCGATCAGAGACTGGTTCTTCTCGACCTTGTGGGTCTTCATCGATCCCACGATGGTGTGCTCCTTCGTGAAGGTGTATATGTCGGCGGCTCCCCACGAGGTGTTGCTAAAGCAGAAGACAACACAAGAAAGAACGGCTGCGGCGATAGAATCTTTTCTCAACGTGCACTCCTTGAACACATGAATGTGGTCCGGCAGGCAGCGGACGCTGTCGGCGGCAGAGCCGGATATCGGGGCTTGCAAGTACTGCACTACCCTGTCACCCTTTCCCGGATATCGCCGTGCTCAGAACAATGTTAATAGAGCAGTCGGCGAAATTGCAAGCGATTGACAAAATGAAAGAGGCTGTTGTTAAATACAACTTCCGTCGGCGGGCGGATAGCTCAGTCGGGAGAGCGCAGCCCTTACAAGGCTGAGGTCACAGGTTCGATCCCTGTTCCGCCTACTGGAGTGGATTCGTGCCCCCGCTGACTCATGGGAGGTGCGCCGACACTCCCTGCCTCTCCTGGGGCGGTAGTTCAGTTGGTTAGAACGCCGGCCTGTCACGCCGGAGGTCGCGGGTTCGAGCCCCGTCCGCCCCGCCAGCACCCAGAAGTGAGAGATCCGAATCATTGCAAGTTCCCGCGCCAGAGCATAGGGCTGTAGAAGGAGAGCGGAATCCGGTCTCCTTGTCGGCCAGCCCGATACACGCGCTCAGACACCCCACCATGGCCCGAAGCATCATGTCGGAAGCGGCTCGGGTCCTCTCCAAAGCGATAAGATTCATTTGAGATATCCTGCGTCCTTCATACGCGGTCATTGTTTGTGCTTGCGGCTGGAACGCGTTGTGGAGAACGACAGCGGTATCGCCCGGAACGTCCCTTCGGCACCTCCGTCCTGATTCACAACCATTAGCATGACTGACAGAGCCTGATTCTACAAACAATTCTGGTCGAATCGACCTGATTGAGAACAGCTTCAGTCTGTGATAGTATGAGACCATCGGGACGTTTTATTCGTGATCCGCTGTGTACGGCAAAAGACACGTCGCTGAAACAGTCGTTCATCAGAGTTCACAAGAGCCTTGAGGCGATCTGCCCCGCCGTCGCATAACCGATAGGAGATCTGCCTCAACAGATGGAGGACCACATGAAGAGAAGAGACGAAGAAAGTCCGGGCATCCCGACAGGCGGGGTCACGCGCCGCCAGTTCCTCACGACCGTCGGAGTGGGGGCCATGATCGCTGCTGCGCCGGCCGCACTCCCCGCTGGGAGCGGGGCACAACAGTCACTGCTGACTCCGGAAGAGATGGCAAAGGTGACGCTCACCGTAAACGGCAGACGCCACCGCCTGCTCGTTGAACCGCGGTGGTCGCTCCTCTACGTGCTTCGCGAGCGCATCGGCCTCAGCGGAACGAAAGTCGGCTGCGAACGGGGTGAGTGCGGCGCCTGCACAGTGTTGATCGATGACATGCCCCGTTATGCTTGCATGACGCTCGCCGTTGAGGCGCAGGACCACCGGATCACCACCATCGAGGGCCTCATGAAGGGAGAGGAACTCGGGGATGTCCAGAAGGCGTTCCTCGAACACGACGCTTTTCAGTGCGGATACTGCACGCCCGGCCAGATTATGGCAGTGGAGGGGCTCCTCAGGTCCGCTGCAGCACCCTCTCCTGAAGACATCCGACAGGGGGTGAGCGGCAATCTCTGCCGCTGTGGTGCTTATGCTAACATCTCTCAGGCCGCGGCTCGGGCCTCGGAGCTGAGGCGCCTTTCGGGAGGCAGGACATGAAAGACGATCGGAAGGAGCACTATTATATCCAGGGACTCGCGGTGCCGGAAACGCCTGAGCCGGGCATGCCCCCCCAGCCTTGGAAGAAAACGAACGTCGTCGGGAAGCCCCTGCCCCGTGTCGACGCATATGAGCGTGTGAGCGGGTCCGCGGTCTATCCGTCCGACATCATGCTCCCCGATATGCTGTACGCGGTAATCCTCCGATCTCCCCATGCCCACGCCAGGGTCAAGGAACTGGACACAAGTGCAGCGGAGAAGATGCCGGGGGTGCGCGGCGTCATCGGCATCCACACTCCTGAAGCGAATTTCGTCTGGCCATATTCCAAAGAGATAAAAACGAAGCTCTTCGATGAGCACTGCCGCTTCGAGGGCGAGACTGTCGCCGCGGTGGCCGCCGAGACCCCCTATCAGGCATGGGATGCGCTCAGGTCTATGCGGGTGACCTATGACATCCTGCCATTCGTCGATGATCCGGAGAAGGCGCTCGACCCGGCGGCACCGCGCGTGCATGACTCGGGCAATGTCGTAGGCACGACGCTCGTATACCAGCGCGGCGACGTGATCAAGGGTTTTGCAGACGCCGATGCGGTCTTAGACGAAACCTACGGCACCCAGTGCGAGGTTCATACCCCGATGGAGCTTCACGGGTGCGTTGCAAAGTGGGACGGAGAGAGTCTCACCATCTGGGAGTCGACCCAGGGGGTGTACGCGGTACAGGCCCGCGTGGCGGAAGTCCTCGGCATGCCCCTGTCAAAGGTGAGGGTTATAGGACACTACATGGGCGGCGGATTCGGGAGCAAGCTCCAGGCGGGAAAATACACTATCATAGCGGCACTGCTTGCGAGAAAGACAGCACGGCCGGTCAAGCTCTTCCTCACCCGCGAGGAAACATGCCTCGTCGCGGGAAACAGGCCGCCTGCGCGGATGAGACTCAAGGCCGGAGTGAAGAAGGACGGTACGCTCACAGCCCTTCAGTATTCCTGCGTCGCCACTGGCGGCGCCTACCCCTCCGGGGGAACCTCCCTCGTGGACTGGCTCATCAAGGACCTCTACCTCTGCCCGAACGTCCGGACCGAGGTGACAGATACCTTTATCAACGCCGGTCCCGCACGGCCTTTCAGGGCGCCGGGACACCCTCAGGCGTCGTGGGCGCTGGAGCAGATGCTCGATGCTCTCGCGGAGGCTATCGGTATGGACCCTGGCTTGCTCAGGCTCAGGAATATTCCACTTTACAGCCAGGCACGGGAGGGGAATCCACCTTACACCACAACCGGCCTCAAGGAATGTATCGAGACGGGCATGGGTGAGTTCGGCTGGCAGGAGGCCAGGGAAAAGCTCGGGAAAAACAGGGCAGGCGGGCATCTCAAGAGAGGCGTGGGCATGGCATCATGCCTCTGGTTCGCCGGTGGCGGACGGCCGCCATCCACGATCATACTGAAACTCTTCTCCGACGGCAGCGTCAACCTCAATATGGGGGCGAGCGACATCGGGACCGGCACGAAAACGGTGATGGCGATGGTGGTGGCAGAGGAACTGGGTGTGAGGCCCGAGCTGATACAGATCGAGCATGCAGACACGGCAACCACCCAGTACGCGACACCGAGCGGAGGCAGCAAGACCGTGCCCACCGAGGCGCCGGCGGTCCGCGCGGCTGCAGTGCACGTGAAGCAGCAACTCCTGGAGATGGCGGCGGAAGAACTCAAGGTGCCCGCCGCTTCCCTCGCCATCGAAGAGGGAGAGATTGTTGCACGTACCACCCCCTCAAAGAATATGAAAATCGCGGAACTCCCCGCCCTGGCCAAGCAAGGCGTCGTAGTAGGCGTGGGATATCGCGGCCCTAATCCGGAGCACAAGGTGGTCAACCCCTTCGCGGCGCAGTTCTGCGAGGTCGAGGTGAACACCCTTACCGGTGAGGTCGCCATCCTGCGCTTCCTGGGGGCTCACGACAGCGGCCGCGTGATGAACCGCCTCACTTACGACAACCAGGTTTTCGGCGGCATTACCATGGGAATCGGCTTCGCTGCGACGGAAATTCGCACCCTCGACCGCCAGACGGGTAAGATGGTCAACAAGAACTGGCACGACTACAAACTTCCAACCGCCCTCGATGTCCCGCCTCACATGGTCTCGGTCCCCGTTGAGCTCGACGATCCGGTTGCGAACACCGCGGGGGCGAAGGGACTCGGAGAGCCCGTCACCATTCCCACCGCGGCGGCGATCGCGAATGCCGTCTACCATGCAACAGGCGTCCGTGTAACCGAAGCACCAATTACACCCTCCCGGCTCTTGGCCCACCTGAAGGGCGGAAAAGGAGCATGAGATGATACCCAATTTTTCCTACATACAGCCCGGGTCTCTCGAGCAGGTAATCGACCACCTCTCTCCGGAGGGGTCGGTGCTCCACGCAGGAGGCACGGACCTCCTCGGATGCCTCAGGGATGGGGTCTTCCCTGCAACAAAGATGGTGAGTCTCAACGCCCTCGGTTTCCTTCGCGGCATCGCCGAGACTTCCGAAGGAGGAGTCCGCATCGGATCCCTAACGACAATATCGCAAGTCGCAGGCCATCCCCTGCTCAAATCCCGCTATGCCGCCCTCGCGCAGGCGGCGTCGGAGGTCGGGAGCCCGCAACTGAGGAATCAGGGGACCCTCGGCGGAAACATCTGCCAAAGGCCGCGGTGCTGGTATTACCGTGGTGAGTTCCACTGCCTCAGAAAAGGCGGGGCGATGTGCTATGCCGTAGCGGGAGAGAACCAGTTCCACTGCATCTTCGGGGGCGAGGGTTGCTACATCGTCCACCCGTCTGACACGGCTCCCGCACTCATGGCCCTCGGAGCTACGCTCCGCATTGCAGGCCCGGCGGGCTCTCGTACAGTGCCGGTCGAGAATTTCTTCGTCCTCCCCCGGGTTGACGTGACCCGTGAGAACGTGCTGAAGGGCAACGAGGTCGTCACTGACATCATCCTGCCCCCGCCGCCACAGGGCTCAGTGAGTTCCTACAGGAAGGCGAGAGCGCGCCGCTCATGGGATTTCGCCCTCGCGGGAGTTGCGGTCGCGCTCGTCTTCAGAGACGGTCTGGTGACCGACGCGCGGGTGGTGTTAAGTGGTGTGGCGCCTGTCCCCTGGCGCGCCAAGGATGCCGAAGATGCGCTCACGGGAAAGCGTCTGGACGGTGAAATCAAGGCTGCTGCAGCGGCAGCGGTGCGCGGTGCAAAGCCCCTATCCGGCAACGGCTATAAGATCGCTCTCACGCAGGGCCTCATTGAAGAGGCCCTGCTGGCCCACACACGCAGCGGTTAAGGCTGATCCTTACTTGAGCCGCCTCCGGCCTGTTACTGCCGGAAACGCGTGAATAATCAGACCTCGGCCACAAGATCGCGGCGACGAGGGAGCGACCCGAAGGGAGGGCCCCAGGGGTCGCGCCCTCCAGCCCGTCTCGAGGGCCGGTTCTGCGCTATTCTATATTGAAGACGGCGACCTCTTTGATTCCCGGGAGGTACTGGCCCACCGGAACGAGTTTCTTGTTGTCGGTGACACAGCCGACTATGACAGTCCAGAGCTGGTTCAGTTCGTCCTTTTCTTTGTCACTCTCAGGCGTCATCTTGATGAGGGTCCCTTCAAGCTCGATCTTCATGCATTGCCTCCTCTCACAGTAATTACAGCGTATAGAAGAAGATACCGATATTCGCCGCCAATGTCAAACTGGGACCGCGCTCCGGAGATCCCCGGCAACGGTGCACAGGGTGCTCTCGGACGCCACTCCCTCGCCAGGTGAACAACGCTAAATCTGATATAATTAATGTGCGTCTATTTGCCGCGCGGCCTCCTGAAAGTAACGCGCGGGGCCGTCGGGGCGAGGGAGTTCCTTCCAGGATTGACACAGCGGGGTTGATTATGACGTCGATGGAGCACGTGCTCGATCGCATCGAGCAGAAGAAGCACGATCACCGCGAGTATGCGTTCTCGGACATCGAGCGCACGGCACTCACGACCTTTTACGACCTCGCCCAGGAATTCGAATCCATCGACGACTTCTACTGCCTCTGTGTCGCCGTCCCCTGCGGTTTCTTCGGCCTCGACGCCAGGCTCTACCTCGTGGACCCCAGAAGTGAGGAGATGGTGCTCGTCGGACAGAGCGAAGCGGTACTCACGCCCTTCTCCCCGCCGCCAGACGAGGTAAGACCTGCCGATCGTCCCTATCTCACCTCGCGCAATACCCTCGTGGCGACGATACGCGGAAACAAGCTGCTCATGGAACAGCTCCCGTTCAGAACCGAACACGACGTCCTCGGGCTGATCGAGGCGTATCCGTTCGTCGAACTGACTGCACATACCGCACTCTTCTTCGAGAAGTACGCGAACCGCATAGGCTATAACCTGCACAACCGCTACATCAGCGAAAAGCATGCCGAGCACCTCCGGTTCATCCGCACCCTCGTCGCGGACATAGAGCACAACGTCATCGTACCCAACATGGTCAACAAACTCTTCCTGAGGCAGCTCAAAGGCAAGATATCGAGGAACCGGGAAATAGAGAAGATGATCTCAAGGTACCTCGAGGGGGATGTCTGCGACGACACCTGCGTGGAGCGGATCATCGAGGAACTGCACGAGGTCAACCGGGGCCTCACCGAGGAGTTCGAGAACGTTGAGAAGCACTACCAGAACATGAGCCTCTTTCTCGAAACACTGCTTCGCAGGAGCCACTTCGACCAAGGGCGCCTCACGGTGCACCGGAAGCCATGCAACATCAAGAAAGACGTGATCCAGCCGCAGCTCGAGCGCTTCCTTGACCAGTTCCGGCAGATGAGCATTTACATCGACGACCAGATTCGCGGTATTCCCGATGAAGAAATAATCAGCGTCGTCGACGTGGGCCTGATCGCGCAGGTTTACGCAAATCTCTTCTCCAATGCCCTTAAATATACCGAGGAGGTTGTCACTCACGAAGGGAAGCGAGATAAGTACGTGTCTTACGGTAGGGAGGTCATCCCCGACTTCTTCGGTCCAGGCAAGCCGGGGGTGAAGTACAACGTCTTCAGCACGGGACCGCACATCAGGCCCGAAGACCGGGAGCGCATTTTCGACGAAGGATACCGTGGCAGCAACGCCCGCCGCCGGGTGGGAACGGGCCACGGCCTCACGTTCATGAAGAATGCCGTCGAGATACACGGTGGCGTCGTCGGCTACGAGCCGACTCCGCACGGAAACAACTTCTACTTCATCCTTCCCCAATAACGATCATCACTCAGTGCTGAGGCTGCCCAAATACAATACCGTCAGTGTCAGTGACCGCCTTCTCGATGTTATCGCCGCGGATACTTCCTCTTAACACCACAAATCCTCCCCCTAGACTACGTTGTCCCTGCCCTGATTCACGGCTTGATGTGAATGTGTGCGCCACTGCGCGGGATGAGGAGTGCCGGATAGGGCGACTCGGTCATTTTCGTCACAGCTCTCGGCGAAGCGGAGCGTGAAACAGTATCGAGTCCGAACCCGCAGGGTGAGTTTCAAGACTGCAGCGGAGCGAGCATAGAGATGTCGAAAGGAACCGCAGGAGCGGAAGCCGGTCTCCTTATCGCGCTCTCCCTGATGCTGTGACGCTCAGGATGTTAGAAAAGTATGAGGAGACTCATCATCGTGATCGACCAGATGATGTCAAGGGGGAGCTGAAGCTCGCAGCTCGAGTCCAGGAGCAGGTCTGCGCGCGGGGGAAACTCGTCGTCTGCGGACCACAAGAGCACCACGACGGGGATTCTCGGGAAGGCGAAGAGCCGCAGTGAGGCGTCTGCATGATCGAACTTTTCGCCGCCATACTCCTGCCCCTTCCTGATGAACCCGTCGAGGTCCGCGCTGAATCTAGCGGCGATCTTGTCCAGGGGCAGGACATGGGAGCCGGTGAAGAACGTTGCGGCGCCGGGGATGTTGGACGGCCTCATGAGTCTTCCGGTGACGGGGATGTCCTTTGCAGCGTTCAGATAGGTGAGCACGGAGAGCCTGAAGAAATAGGCGAGGCGCTGCAGGATGACCTCACCGCCCGGAGAGAGACTCTCCATGCGCCTCTCCGCCAGGGACAGGGAAAAGTCCTTACCGAACGATCTCACCACATAGAGACCCGAAGCCGCATCGAACGAGGCCAGCGTCCTCCTGCAGACATCTTCGGGATAGCTCTTCAAAAGAATATCCCACGCTTTGTCTTCACCGGGCACCATGGCGCCTATTATACACGACGCCCGGAGCGGAGTGATACGGGCGGGCGGTGGCCGTCTGCGAACCGGCCCCGCGCCTGATACCGCGGAGAGACATTTCCTGAACATTCGTTGCTGATTCGTGAATGTTCCTAATAAGAAACTTTCGTTCTTATTTTTGTTTTTTTTGTTGACAAATGAAGAATAATCGTTTATAGTGTTATCCAGGAGGAACGGAAATGCTGAGGAATCTCTTTTCTTCAACAATACGCGCCGACCTGCTCGCACTGCTGCTCAACAGCCCGGACGAGCAGTTCTACCTGCGTGAAATAGCCAAGCTCCTGAGAAAGAATCCCTCGGGGGTGAAGCGCGAACTCGACCGACTCGAAGAGATGGGCATCGTCGTGAGTGAGAAAGTGGCGAACCTGAAGTACTTCCAGGCCGACAAGAACTCGCCGCTCTTTTCCGAACTTCAAAACCTCATCGCAAAGTCCCTCGGCCTCCCGGGAGCTCTCAAGAGTTTGCTCCGGGCGAACGGGGTCAAATCCGCATTCATATACGGACCGTACGCGGAAGGAGAGGACAGCCCTACCGTCGACCTCATCGTGATCGGCTCCTCCGTTCCCGCGCTGTGGATGGGACTCGGGGACATCGAGAAGAAGTTCGGCAAGAGGATCAACTGCACCGTAACAGACGAGTCGGAGTACAGGATCAAGAAGAAGAAGGATGCCGCAATGAAGCGCATTCTGTCGGGCAAGCGCATCACCCTCATTGGAAGGGCTTAGTAAATTCAAGACAACCGCGGGGATCTTCTCACGATCCCCGCGGATTGAAAGGAGGTGAACCAGATGGCGGCAACGAAAAAGGCTCCTGCCAAGAAAGCGGCAACCAAGACGACAGCCAAGAAAGCCACGAAGAAGAAATAAGGACTGTCTGCCGGAAGTGACAGATTAAGGGGAATCACGCTTCACGACGGACAGGTCAGATGGTACGTCATGAGGTGGGTGATTCCCCCCTCTTTTTCTTCACGTGCCTTTCAGCGCACCTCCCCGCCTACCACCATTTCGGGGATCCTCAGCGTTGGCATCGCGTCTGAGACAGGCACCCCCTGCGAATCCTTGCCGCATGTCCCGATTGAGAACCCCAGATCGGAGCCGACCATATCGATGGACATCAGCACCTCGGGGCCGCTGCCCACGAGCGTCGCTCCCCTGACAGGTTCCCCGACGAGACCGTCTTCGATGAGGTATCCTTCCTGGACCTCGAAGACGAAATCCCCGGTCACGGTGTTTACCTGACCACCTCCCATCTTTTTCACGAGAAGCCCCTTCGGAACCGACCTGATCACCTGCTCAGGGGAAAGGGACCCCGGAGCGATAAAGGTATTCGTCATGCGCGGTATCGGGCGGTGCTCGTACGATTGCCGCCTGCCGTTGCCGGTCGATTCCACGCCGTCGGTCATCGCGCTGTGCACGTCATAGAGATACCCTTTCAGGATCCCTTCATGCACGAGGACATTCCTCCGCGCCGGCGTGCCCTCGTCATCGACGGCAAAAGACCCCCTCTTCCGCGGGAGGGTCGCGTCATCCACAACCGACACGACAGCGGAAGCGACCCTCTGTCCGATCTTCCCCGAATACACTGACAGTCCCTGCTGCGCGAGGTCCGCCTCGAGGCCGTGTCCAATCGCCTCGTGGATCATCGTGCCGCCGGCCTCTGACGAAACCACCACAGGCATCCTTCCGGCAGGCGCCCTTCTCGCCCTCAACGCGAGCAGTGCCCTCTGCGCGGCGACCGACGCCGCACGTTCAAAAGGGCTCACATCGAAAAGCTCGAACCCGACGAGACCGCCGATGGCCTCGGAGCCGGTCTGGATCACTTCTCCGTCCGACGCGACTACGTGGATCATTCCTGTCGTGTATACACGGTCGTCTTCAGCAAGCACGCCGTCGGAACGCAGTATCTTCACCTTCTGCCTCGAGTCTCTGTAGACGACGCTCACCTGTCTGATCTTACCGTCAGCCGCGCGCGCAACGCTGTCGCCCTTCTTCACAAGTGCCACCTTGTCCGAAAGAGGCACGGCTTCAGGCGGGCGCTGGATAGCAAGCGGCATCACGGGAGACCCGGCCCTGGCGTCCATGACGACGCCGCCTTCCTCCCCGGCAGCCGCCATGCTCACCGAACCGGCCATCTCCAGGAGAACAGTTTCGGAGAAGTCGTTGCTGTATGCGTAGGAGGTCTTCCCCCTGTAAATGAGTCTGATCCCGATCCCCGAGTGGGAACCGATGAGTACCTTCTCTATCTTTCCGTCCTCGAGTTGGATGGCGGTGTGCTCCCTCGTCTCCACGAAGACGTCGGCGTACTCACCGCCGCGCGCCAGAGAGGCCTTCACCAGTTTCTCGAGAAGCCCTCTGTCAATCACGATGTTTCACCCCGCGCGCCGCTGTCCCGTTCCCGCCCGATTCGCCGCGGAGCTGAACAGGGACATCGCCACGAGGAGAATGATTCCCACGGTCAGTGCAGAATCGGCGACATTGAAGGCCGGCCAGTGGAAGCGGCCTGCATAGAGATCGACGAAATCCACCACGTATCCCCGGGCGACGCGGTCGATGAGATTGCCCGCTGCGCCTCCCAGAACGAGAGAAAGGCTCAGCCTGTAGTGAGGCTCTCTCGCCATGATCACCGAGACCGCCACGATCGCTGCGGCGGAGACAACAATGAAGAAAGGGTTGCCGAGGCTCTTCATCATCCCGAAGGCCGAACCGATGTTTTCCACGTACACGAGGTTCACGAACGGGGCAACCGGGATCACCTCGTAGGGAAGCACGTAGCGCACCGCGAGATACTTGGTGAACTGGTCAAGTGCCAGGACAGCCAACGACACGAGGAAGAACGGAAGGGCCTTCTTCATCTCACGACAGTAATGCAGCGCTCGCACACGGCGGGGTGGTCTTCGAAGGTCCCCACCCTGGTGCTCCAGTTCCAGCAGCGCTCGCACTTCTTTCCTGACGCCCTCTCGACTCCTATCGCAAGGCCAGGGACCAGGGTGCTTGCGAATACGTCTCCGGCCGCATCACCGCCGGGCCGGACTTCAACGCCGGATACGATAAAAAGGGCAGGGAGGAAGTCCGTGTACGCGCCGAGAAGGGCGCGCTCCTTTTCAGAAGCGTAGAAGGTGAGCTTCGCCTCAAGTGCGTTCCCGATGACCTTCTCCTTCCTTTTCAGCTCGAGCGCCTTGTTCGCCTCGTCCCTCAGCGTGATGAGCATTTCCCACCGCTGCTCCATCCCCTCGTCGAGAAACTGTTCCTTCACAGACGGAAAACCCGCGAGGAACACGCTCTCGCCGCTGGGGGTTCCCGTTTCCCCCTGGCGCACGCGGCTCCATATCTCCTCTGCGGTGAAAGAGAGGATGGGCGCGATGAGCCGCGTCATGTCGAGAAGCACCTGCTGTAGGACCCACTGTGCCGCCCGCCTCTCCGGAGAATCTGCGCGGAACGTGTAAAGACGGTCTTTCAGGATGTCCAGATAGAAAGAACTCATGTCGACGACGCAGAAGTGGTAAATGGAGTGGAAGACCTCATGGAAGTCGAACCGGTCGTAGGCGGCGGTCACTTTCTTCACGAGGCCCTGGAGCCTCGACATGGCCCAGCGGTCTATCTCCGTGAGGCTCCCTGAATTATCGCCGCCCTCGTAATCGTAGAGGTTGCCGAGCAGAAATCTGGCCGTGTTCCTTATCTTGCGGTACGCCTCGGTGAGGCGGTTCACTATCTCCTTGGAGAGGCGCACGTCATCGCGGTAGTCCTCTGCTGACACCCAGAGCCTCACGATCTCGGCGCCGTTCGCCTTGATGATTTCCTGCGGCGCGATCACGTTGCCGAGCGACTTCGACATCTTCTTCCCCTGGCCGTCCACCG
>JBLMXV010000161.1:0-10088 GCA_050257935.1 Chloroflexota bacterium | reverse complement strand
TAGCCTCATCTCCGCCTCCCGTTGGTCGCCCCTTCAGGAGACTATCTTCGCAGTTTTTCGTCGCGATTTCTTTTTTGAGGCAACGATTCACTTTCATCGCGTTTCTTTATGAGGCAATTCGAGCCCTTGACTAACCTTGCGCTTGCCCATATAGTAGTTGCTATAGAGTCTGACCTTGATGCCCGAAGGGGAGAAAGGAGAAGGTTTTGCCAGTCATAACTATCTCGCGGGGTTCTTACAGTCACGGCAAGGAGGTAGCCGAAAAGGTCGCTTATGCCTTGGGGTTCGAATGCATCTCCCGGGAGATACTCCTCGAGGCGTCCGAGAAGTTCAACATACCTGAGATGCGACTCGAGAGGGCTATTCACGACGCTCCCTCTGTCCTTGAACGTTTCACCTACGGAAAGGAGCGATACATCGCCTTTATGCGGGCAGCCCTGCTGAAGCATGTCCAGAAAGACAACGTGGTGTACCACGGCTTAGGTGGCCACTTTTTTCTCCAGGGCGTACCCCATGTGCTCAAGGTGCGCATAATCGCGGATATCGAAGATAGGATCAGGGAGGAGATGAGAAGGGAGAGGATCTCTGCCGAGGATGCGCGGTACATTCTGAAGCGAGACGACGACGAACGGCGCAGATGGGGTCTCCATCTGTACGGCAAGGATAGCTGGGACCCCGCACTCTACGACGTGGTCTTGCACATTCAGACCATGACGGTAGACGAGGCGGTGCAGATCATCCTCACGGCCTCCAAGTTGCCGAGCTATCAGGCAACACCTCGGTCTCAGCGCATCCTTGATGACGTCTGCCTGGCAGCGCAAGTGGAGGCGGCCCTCGTCAATGAATTCACGGTAGAACGCGTGATGGCGCGGGAGGGGAGCGTCCATGTGGCGATCAGGGCACTGCCTCACCTGGAGGAAGATATTGTGGCGAAGGTCTCCGGCATTGCCCTGAGTGTCGCCGGGGTCGATGCCGTGTCTGTGGACATCGTGGAGCCAATCATTACCGCTGACTGACTCCCGATGAATATCCGTTATGTTTCGGCATGTCATGCCGCAGGCTGCTGCCGGTGCTTCGTGACTCTCTGTGGGGGCATGTTGTTGCCATTGATCCGCGACGGACATTGCACGTTCTATGGCGGCACACGTGCACGGTGACAGAAGGAGCTTGTATGTGAGCTCCCTGAAGAGGGTGTTGCCTTTTCTCCGGTGGTGGCCGATGGTCAGTCGGCGCACGCTGCGAGCAGACCTCGTTGCCGGCGTTACCGGTGCGATCATCGTTCTGCCTCAAGGCGTCGCCTTCGCGCTCATCGCCGGGCTTCCCCCGGAATACGGCCTCTATTCGGCTATAGTACCCACCGTTATAGCGGCTCTTTTTGGCTCTTCTTTTCATCTCATCTCAGGCCCTACCACGGCGATCTCCCTCGTCATCTTCACCACGATCAGCCCTCTGGCAGATCCCTCGTCGCAGGATTACATCCGGCTCGTCTTGACACTCACCCTTCTGGCAGGACTGTTCCAGCTCGGCCTTGGCCTGGCACGACTCGGTACCCTGGTCAATTTCGTTTCACATTCGGTTGTGGTGGGATTCACTGCCGGGGCAGCCATACTGATAGGCACGAGCCAGATAAGTCATTTTCTCGGTATCACGCTCCCCAAAGGGGAATCCTTTGTCCATATGTGGAGTGATATCGTCCGTCTCCTGCCGCACGCAAACCCTTACGTGGTATTGGTGGCCTTGTCCACGTTGTTCACAGCCCTCGCTTTCAAGAAGCTGCTGCCAAGATGGCCGGGTATGTTGTTCGCCATGGTTATCGGAAGTCTTCTTGCTCTTCTGCTGAACGGCAGGGAGCACGGAGTGAGCCTGGTCGGTGCCCTGCCAGACCGCTTGCCCCCGCTCTCGTTACCGGAACTGTCGGTGGCATCGATCCGCAGGCTCTCACCCGGCGCGCTCGCTGTTGCCATGCTCGGGCTCACCGAGGCGGTGTCGATTGCGCGATCTATAGCAACACATTCGCACCAGCGCATCGACAACAATCAGGAATTCATCGGCCAGGGCCTCTCAAATGTTGTCGGAAGCTTTTTCTCGAGCTATGCGGCATCAGGATCGTTCACCCGCACAGGGGTCAATTTCAATTCCGGTGCGAAAAGTCCCCTGGCCGCGGTCTTCGCTGCCGCGTCTCTGATGCTAATCCTGCTGCTCATCGCGCCGCTCACCTCCTACCTGCCGATTGCCTCAATGGCCGGCATACTGCTGCTGGTGGCCTACAACCTTATCGATGTCCATCACATCAAGGTCATAGGGAAAACGAGCAGGTCCGAAGGGGTCGTCTTGGCGATCACGTTCTTCTCTACGCTGTTCGTGCAGCTCGAGTTCGCCATTTACGTCGGCGCCATACTCTCGTTGCTGCTCTACCTCAACCGCACATCCCATCCGAGCTTCGTGACGCTCGTCCCTGACAAAGAACGGGGAAGACTCAGCTTTGTGAACATCGATGAGAAGCCCTTGCCGGAGTGTCCCCAGCTGAAGATCATCAGGATCGACGGATCGATTTTCTTCGGGGCCGTTGAACACGTGGCAAACGAGCTCGACAACGTGGCGAGGGAGAACCCTGAACAGGCTCACATCCTGATCGTAGGCGGAGGCATCAACTTCATAGACGTCGCAGGCTGCCAGATGCTCAACCAGGAGGCCCACCGCTTGCGGCTGAGCGGACGACAGCTCTATTTCTGCTCTCTCAAAGAAGAGGTAATGAAGATCAAGGAACGCGGGGGATGTACGAAGAGCATCGGCGAGGAAAACATCTTCCGTTCTAAGCACGAGGCGATAGAGAAGATCGTGCCTCGGCTTGACCCCGAAAGGTGCCGCTACTGCACTGTCCGCGTATTCAAGGAATGCTCACAGATGCCGGATGCGCGAAGAGAGACCGCAAGGGAAACCCCCACTTCATAGTCGCTGAACGGGGATTGAACAGTGAGGAGACGCGTGGTGCCGCGCCCTCTCCGCTGGCAACCTATGAAGACATTCTCTCGTTTCTTTTCATGCCCTGGCCGGAGCGCGGACGACCAGCACAGAGCAGTCGGCAAGGCCGATTACCTTCTCCGTGGTGCTTCCCATCAGCAGTTTCCTGAGTCCGGCGCTTCCATACGTGCCTACCACGATGAGCGTCACATCGCGGCTCACGGCTATTCTGTTTATGACCTCGCAGGGCTTCCCCACAGCAGTGACAGCCTCCACGGGCAATCCCTCCTTGTTGCACATCTCGGTTACTCTTGTGACGTTTGATCGCGCCAGGTCCGTTTCGCCCTGAGATCGCGCAGCTGAAACAGCAATGAGTGAGCTCCCGCAGCGCTTGGCGATCCCGATGGCCTCCGAAGCTGCCGCCATGCTATGCTCAGATCCGTCGGTGCAAGTGAGAAGCGTGGTGCAGCCCCCCTTCGCATTCTTAGGTACCACCAGAACCTTGCAGGGAGCCTCGCCGATGACCTTGGCCGGAACCTCCCCGACCAAGAGCTTCATCAATCCTCTGCGGCCGTGTCTTCCGAGGATGATCATGTCAACTCTTCTCTGAATCGCTTCTTCGACGATGAGGTCATGAGGCTTGCTACCTTTGCGGAGAAATGCTTCACAGGATAACCCCTCGCGAGCCGCCTGTGACTTTACTGAGAAGAGGTATTGCAACGCCTCCTCTTCATCGTGAAAAATCCTTGACCCGATGCTCTTGTACTGCACATCAGGATCAGGTTCGATCACCGACATGACATAGACTTTGCTGGAGCATTGCCTTGCGAATTGTAAAGCCTCCCTGACAGCCCCCTCGCTGTATTCGGAGCGGTCAGTCGCGACGAGCAGACTCTCCAGTTTGCTCACGGGGCAGAAGGGCGAGGAATTCACGTCAGGTTCTCCTTGTGGGATGATGTCCGTTCAGCGCACCCGGAATGCGATGCCACTACACGTTCAGCCGTCATCGTCCTTGGCCGTATGTCAATTATAGCACGCCGGGTTGTACCTGGACAGTCTCGTCTTTCCACCCCGTGCCGCGGTGGGTGAGATCTCGCGGGCAGAGGTACAGTTCAAGTAAATCCGGCTGTCAAAGTAAGGGTGGAGGTGGCGAAAGGACATCCTGGCGCAATCAGCCGGGCAGTCATACATCCGTCCAGGCAGGTGTATGAGAGGCGGTGGCCTTCCGTGATCCCTGTGCAAGTGCTACACTGGTTGTGAGACATCATCGCGACCGGACGACGTTGGGGTAAGAAGACCGGCGTCTGGAAAGAAGCTGTGGAGGATAACACCATGCAAACGAGAAGACTCGGCGATTCGGACCTTATGATCACGCCGATAGGCTACGGGTCCTGGGCCATCGGCGGCCCGGGGTGGGAGTATGCCTGGGGGCCCCAGGAGGACAACGATTCCATCTCAGCGATCCTTCGCTCTCTTGAACTTGGAGTGAACTGGATCGACACTGCAGCAGTCTACGGTCTCGGTCACTCAGAGGAAGTCGTGGCCCGGGCGCTCGACATGTGGAAGGGTAAGAGACCCCTTGTGTTCACGAAGTGCGGATTGACGTGGGACGTGAGGGGGCGTCTCTCCAGGAAACTCACGTCCGCGTCGGTGCGGAAGGAATGTGAGCACAGCCTCCGCAGGCTTCGGACCGATGTGATCGACCTCTACCAGGTTCATTGGCCACCGGAAATAGACTCGGATCTCGAAGAAGGGTGGGCGGCGCTGACTATGCTCAAGAGGGAAGGCAAAGTGCGTTGGATCGGCGTGTCGAATTTCAATGTGCCTCAGATGGAACGTGCACGGGCAATTGCGGAGATTACCTCTCTGCAGCCGCCTTACTCACTCATCCGGCGCGACATCGAGTTGGAGATTCTGCCCTATTGCGCACACTACGGGATCGGCGTGATCGCATACGCTCCTATGGCATCGGGGCTCCTCTCTGGCGCCATGACGGTAGAACGGGTGGCGAACCTGTCTGACGACGACTGGAGGAAACGTAGCCCTGAATTCAATGAGCCGACCCTCTCCCGTAATCTGGACCTTGTCGAAAGGCTCCGCATAGTAGGCAGCCGCCTTGGCCGCGCTCCCGGCGAAGTGGCTATCGCCTGGACTCTCCGCAATCCCGTCGTGACGGGAGCTATTGTCGGCGCAAGGAACGAGCAGCAGGCGGAGGGTGTTATGCGCGCTGCAGAATTGCAGCTCAGCGTCGAGGATATCGCAGAGATCGAGGGCAGGTCACGATAGCACGCTCCCCGGCTCGGCGCGAGCACATCCTCTGATACGTTGAAACGAAACTCGGAGCAGGGTCTCTTCCCTGGTGTATAATCACTGGAAGAAACATGGTTTCAGAGACCGTATCTTCATCAGAGCCTGATCCGCAGGGTGGGCGGCCAAGGGTCTTCGTAATCGGGTGCGGCTTCGGCGGACTGAGCGCTGCGAAAGCGTTACGCAAAGCCCCGGTCGACGTCGTACTCTTGGACAGGAACAACTACTACCTCTTTCAGCCGCTCCTCTATCAGGTCGCATCGGCGGCGCTGAACCCCTCCGAGATAGCCGGCCCGATCAGGAGCATTTTCCGGAACCAGCGCAATGCGGTCGTAGTGCTGGGCGAGGTCACATCGGTCGACCTGGAAGCGAAGCAACTCATCGTGAAAGGAGAGAAGGCCTCCTTTGATTACCTGATCCTCGCCGCCGGGGCGACGGACAATTATTTCGGCAATGATCACTGGAAAGGGTTTGCCCCCGGGCTCAAGACTCTCGACTCAGCCCTTAACATCAGGGCACGGATCCTGCTTTCTTTCGAAGCTGCCGAAGTGGAGGCCGATGAGGAATCCCGGAGCGCGAAGCTTACCTTTGTCATCATAGGTGGCGGACCTACTGGAGTCGAGATGGCGGGGGCCGTCAAGGAACTCGCCGTGGATATCATAGCCCGGGACTTCAAGATCGCGAACCTTTCATCGACGCGCGTGGTGCTGATCGAGGCCGGCGACAGGATACTGCCTGCAATGCACCCTGATTGCTCTGCCCGTGCGAAGCGGGACCTCGAGCAGATGGGAGTCGAGGTGATGCTCGGCAAGCCGGTGGCGGACATCAGCGAGCGCGGCGTCCAGGTCGGCGAGACCTTCATTCGGAGCGGGAATGTGATCTGGGCGGCCGGGATCCGTGCAAATCCTCTTACCCGGACCCTGGGTATCGAACTCGGTCCGGGAGGCCGTGTTCCTGTTGAGCCTGACCTGTCGATCAAGGGATACCCTTATGCCTTCGCAGTCGGCGACATATGCGCGGCTAAAGACGCTGCGACCGGCAAACCGGTTCCTGGTTTGGCCCGCCCCGCGATTCAGATGGGAAGGTATGTGGCGAAGATCATCACTGCAGAGTCCTCGGGCCTCCCTTCACCCCGCAGGCTGCCATTCAGGTATGCCGACAAGGGCGTCATGGCGACGGTCGGAAGAACCCGCGCCGTGGCGCAGATCAGAAATCTTTGCTTCGGTGGGGCGATGGCCTGGTTCCTTTGGCTCTTCGTGCACATCCTCTTCCTGATCGGATTCAGGAACCGTGTGGTGACTATGCTGTCGTGGATCGAAAACTATGTGTTTTTCAGGTACGGCTCCCGCCTCATCATCGGCAGAAGGGATTACACCCTTGTTCGCCCTGTCAGCCGAAGGCCTCCCGAGGACACCCTGCGGTAGCCGGAAGACCGGGACAAAGACGCAACAGATCTGCCACAGCCGAAGCAAGTGCTTTGCAGGCTTCTATCCGCCTGACGCGGATCATTCATGTCCACGACGCCGGATTAGCCCACACGATCACGAATCGGGCTATCAAAGTCAGGGTGGGGGTGGCGAAAGGACATTCCGAGCGATATCGCTGCCTTTTCCCATAGACTGTTCCAGCCTGAAGCACAAACACACGCTGTGTGCAGGACGTAGGACATCATGAGTGAAATCCATCGCTTTGGAAAGGACTTGAGCCGTCTCCGCCCCGATGCTGCCGCATTCGCATGAATAATCAGGGTTGGCGGGTTCTACAGTCACACGTCGGTTTTTCCCGCACTGAATATTTTGGTTGCAACCAGCCAGACGAGTAAAGGCGCGACTATCGAGCTCACCCCGATGCCCCATTTGAGCGCCGACTGTGTCGCAGGGTTTGCCGAATTCTCGATCATCCAATCCATAATGACCATCAGCAGATGCTGGCCGATCAGCAATACGGTCCCGAGAGCGATTCTCTTCAGGGACACGATGACCGGGGAACGCAATGCGGTGAGGAGTGCGAGGGTGAAGAAGAGAGCCGAATTCAGCGAATACATGAGGACATCGCTGAAAACAATCATCGAATAGATGAGGCCATCGCCGTAAGCAATTGTGTCATTCAGGACATAGCCGATCATTCTGTCTTCCGCAAAAGTGGAGACGGGCACGCGGATCACGCCCGAGAGAATGGGGAAAAGGTGGTTCGCCGCTCCGGCTATGAAGGCTACATAATGATTGAGGAAATGCATGGCCAGCCAAAACGATCCTGTTACAGCGGCCAGGGAGATGAGCACATACCTCCCGAGTCCGCGGGAAAGACGGAAGCTGCCGTGCGCCCACAGGATCCAGAGGAAGATCACGAGTATCGCGAAGATGCCACGCCACATGTAGAGGTGAACGAATTCGAACAGGGCCCTGTCATAATGACCTACCAGGCCGATAATGCCTATACGCAGGACATTCAGGAAGAAGATGGCCACGATGCCGAAGAAGACTCCCGCCAGTCGATAGGAAAGGGGGTGCGCCCGATAGGAGATGACGCCCGCCGCGAAGATCGCCATGTAGTGCAGTGCCGTGCATTCGCGCACGATGTCCATGCTGAAACCATAAATGGCGAGCTGTGTGCCGACACACGAAATCGGAACCGAGAAAGCGCTCCAGAAGCCGGAAATGGCCGAGGCGGTGAATCTCGCGAAAGTCTGGAGTGCTCCCTCGAACAGGTGGCCGAGCACCATGCACACACCGTAGTACAGGAGGAAGAGGCCGATGAATGCCCAGTTTAAGCGGAAGATTGTCTGTCCGGATGATTCCATGTGCCTCCAGGATAGGGCAGCGGACCGTACCGCTGCCCTTGCCGCGCAATCCCGCCCTATCAGGCGGGATTCCTTGTGTGATGTTTCAGGGCACCATAGCCGAGAATGGCGAGGAAAACTAAGCCGAACATCAGATAGTTCCCCGCCGGAACCTGAGCAGCGTCGGTTATCGTAACCGTAGCGCTTGGAGTAGTTCCGATAGTCGCCCCGCCGGTCGGGTTGGTCAGCGAGATAGTGAATGTTTCGTTTGGTTCAAGGGTCGTGTCGGTCGAGATGGGGATGGTTATCGTCTTGTCTACGACTTCTCCGTTCGCCCAACTGAGCGTTCCGCTCACGGCGGTATAGTCGCCTGGCGACGTGGCTGAGCCGTCTGAGGTGCTGTAACTGATCGCTACCGCACCGCTGCTGCCGCCGATCCTGGACACCGTGAGGCTCACGGCGCCGCCGACTTCGTTGACCCCATAACCGGCTGATGCAAAGCTTATGGCTCCGGCAGGCGGCGCCGCCGAACCTTCACTGAGCGTGAAGCTTCCCGTTCCAGAAGGTGTACCGCTCATGGCACCGGCAACCAGATACGCAGGTCTGGTGTTGTTCGTGGTGAAGTAGAAGATAACGACGACCCTGTTCCCCGCTGCTACGGGGAAATCGGGATTGTCTAACGTGCAAGACATCGACTGGACGGAACTAGTTCCCGCATTGCCCTGCTGCTGGCAGGTCCCCTTCGCCTGGCCGACTATTCCGGTTGCGTCGCTGTACTCAAAAATGTCAGCTATGGCTGTGACGCCGTTGCCGGTGCTTCGCATGTAATAGTCCGCGCGAACGGCAGTGTTCGCGGCGATGACCGTGCCGGCTGAATACACGGGCGTATAGGCCCTGTAATACTCCTGTTTTGTGCGGGTGTTAGTGGAACTTTCACTTATCCTCGTCCTCGTGGTTGAGGTCGGGGGTGTGACCGAGGCAAGACCCCTATTTTGGTTCGTCGAGCCGCCGGTGACCGTGTATGAAGAACCTGTCGATGTGATGGTTATGTTGCCGTCTGAGCCGACCGTCCCTGAGCCGGTGTTGACATAGTACGTCACCTCTGCACCCAAGGCAGAGTCGTGAGCCACCAAGCACCAGCTTGCTGCAATGAAGACAAGGCAGAAAAGTGTGATGAGGCCTTTATTCTGTGAAGTGAACATTATTCCTCCTTGGTTAGTGTGCTCCGGCTGAGTCCTGATGCCTGATGGCGGATGTCGGCGTCCGACCCTCGGTCGATCCGAAATAGAGAGAGGTCATCTCTGGCCGAGATCCGAACTGCTGGACTGCCGTAAAAGAGAAGAATCTCCTGCGGAAAGGAGATTCTTTACCGCCGCTTGCTTTGGTGGCGGTTAGGCGAGAATGTGGTAAGGAGGAGAGAGTCCGGAGTGTTTTGAGGAGTAAAGTTGAGGAGGGCCGCAGCGCAAACGATGCTCAAAGGAAGAACGCAGGAACGCTGGCGGCACAACAATGAGGGAGATGCCGAGTCTGTACGAGAAGCGTGCGAGGACAATCAGCACAACGAAGAAGATCAGAGACCTAAGCAATGCCCGCTTCTTCTTCAGCAACGTCTCATCGTCTGCGCTGTCATCGGCGGTTGCCTGGTCCTGTGCATTCAGGATCATGCCGAGGATCTGTTCCGCGAAAAGCACGCTGACAACTGCGTTGGTCGATTGAGTTGTGAGGCCGTGGCCGGACCCGCTGAACGAGGATTTCAGCGGTGAAACTGAGTACAGGGAGAAAAGGACAAGGAAAAGGAACACACCTAAGCACCTTCTTCTCATCTGCAGGCCCCCGGCTGTGGCAATTCACGCTTCATTGAGGAAAAATCAGCAGTGAATTGTGAACAAGCTCCTTCTGATGCACAACAAACAGTCACAATCCCTCTGTTTTACAGCAGTTATCGACTATTCTACTTAGATTTCTTGCAACACGCGTGCCTGAAAGGAGGGACTATTTCGGGTTGAGGTAGGGAGGTCGGGTTTCTGACAATTCTCACGAC
>JBLMXV010000160.1:0-34889 GCA_050257935.1 Chloroflexota bacterium | reverse complement strand
TTTCTTGCCTCGTCCCCTCGTTCCCCTAAGCTCCATACATTGAAGTTCGGGATGCATCTCATAAGTCCCTCTCCCATCACCCCCCAAAACATGATCTCGCACGGTTAAGAACCGAATTCGATATCATGTTAAGCAAGCATGATGCCAAGAGAAATCGCATTGAAAAACCTATGGGTCCTGCAGCCGAGGACTGTGTGAAATTACGCAGCGAGTGTGGAACTTCACGCCTCAGCCTTGCCATAAACGACCAAACCGTACCGAGGCACGAAGAGAGGATCAAATCGTACTGCTTGCCCCCGAAATCTGCGCCTGAACACTCGGCCCTCTTCACCTTCGCACACACGATCACAGGAGGCCGAACTTCTGCATCTTGTACCTGAGGGAATCTCTCGATATTCCAAGTAGTTTAGCCGCCCTCGTCTGGTTCCCGTTCACCGTCTGGAGGGCCTGGACGATGAGCTGCTTCTCCAGCCCCTTGAGGGAGACACCCCCGTGAGGGAGATTCATCATGTCGCCCTCCACCTGCGCGGGGCTCACGTAGTCGGAAATCTCCGAAGGAATATGCTCTGGATAGATCACATCCGTGTCTTCAAGTATACAGATACGCTCCATGACATTCTTGAGTTCCCTCGCGTTACCGTGCCAGGGATACTTCGTGAGGATGCTCCTCGCCTCGGGCGATATGTCCGTGACCATCCGCTTGAATTCCCTGTTGAACTCCTTGATATAGTGCAGAGCCAGGGGAATAATGTCCTCTTTCCTGTCACGGAGCGGGGGAATCCGGATGGGGATAACCTTGAGCCTGTAATAAAGGTCTATCCTGAAGTCCCCCTCTTTGACCGCCGATTCGAGGTCCCTGTTCGTCGCAGCAATGATCCTCACGTTGACGCTGATGTCTTTCAGGCCCCCGACCCGCTTGAATTTCCTATCCTCTATGACCCTTAGGAGCTTTGCTTGAGTGGCCGGCTTGATATCACCGATTTCATCGAGATAGATCGTTCCGCCTTCTCCGAGCTCGAACAGCCCTTTCTTGGATGCAACGGCACCGGTAAAGGCCCCCTTCTCATACCCGAAAAGCTCGCTTTCGATGAGAGTTTCGGGAATCGCCGTGGAAGTGACCTCAATGAAGGGTTCCGCCGCCCGGGAGCCGTTGTAGTGAAGCACTTTCGCCACGAGGTTCTTACCGGTACCGCTCTCCCCCTGGATGAGCACCGTCAGTGCATCGCTCGTGGCGACCCGCCTGACGAGACTCATGACATCCCTCATGGGTTTCGACTCGGCGATGATCCTCTCAAAGCTGTACTTCTCGTGCTGCTCCTTGCTGAGATAGTTCACCTTCCGCTGGAGGTTGATCGCCTCCAGCGCCTTCCTAATAAGGACGGAGATCCTCTCCAGTTCGAACGGCTTTTCAACAAAGTCATAGGCTCCGAGTTTGATCGCCTTCACCGCGGTCTCGATATCGCCGTGGGCGGTGATCATGATGACCACCGCTTCGCTGTTGATCTTTCTCACAGCCTCGAGACCGTCGAGGCCGCTCATGCCTGGAAGATGTATGTCGAAGAGCACCACATCCGGCACCTCGGCCTTGAACAGTTCTATCCCCTCCTCTGCCGAGGATGCGGTATAGACCTCGTGACCCTGCCTGTCGAGGTGCTGCTTCAGAGACCACGTGATGAACTTCTCGTCATCAATGACGAGGATCTTACCCTGCCCCACGATGCCTCCTGACCGGAAATGTGGTGTTGAGCAAAGCTCCGCTCTCCCCGCAATAAGAATAAGAATGTATCCTGCCGCGGACCGTCACAACTGCTCCCCTGCGGCCCGAGTTTCCTCGTCGGCACTTATAGCGGCCGCACCTCCCCCCAGGGGGAGGTAGACGGCAAACTCTGTTCCCTTGCCCAATTCACTCATGACAACGAGCTTCCCGCCATGTTCATGAACGATCTTCTGGCTTATCGACAACCCCAGCCCGGTGCCCTTGGTCTTCCTCGTGAAAAACGGCTCAAAGACTATGTCCAGATCCTCAGCGCGTATTCCCTTCCCCGTGTCCCTGACGGTGACGACGAGGGTGTCCCGGCCCTCTAAGGCGGGCTGCATTGCCTCGGGCAGAGTCGCGGCGGATTTTACCGAAGCGCTGACCGTGAGCTTCCCCCCTCCCTGCATCGCCTGCACCGAATTGATCATCAGATTCAGCAAGACCTGCTGCATCTGATCGGGGTCCAGCATCACTTCAGGCAGATCTTCAGGCACGTCGATCTCAATGACCACGTTCTCCCTCTTCGCTTCCGAGTAAACCAGGAAGACAGATTTCTCCACGACCTCGGCGATCTTCGAGGGCACGAAATTGGGCGGCTTGGGCCTTGCGAAGCTGAGGAGATCCTTCACTGTTCTATCGAGACGCTTGATCTGAGTCAGCACCTCGGTGATGATATCCTTCTGGCGTCCACCGTCACTCAACTCTGCGTTGAGCACCTGGATCGCGCAACTGATCCCGGTGAGCGGGTTTTTCACCTCATGGGCGATCCCCGACATGATCTCGCCGAGGGAAACCATCTTCGCCGCCTTCTCCATCTGCTTGAGTTGATACATCTCGAGCGACCCCACCATCGAGTTGAATCCCTTCGCGAGGTACCCGAACTCGTCGTTCCTCTTCTCTTCCACCCTTATCGAAAGGTTGCCCTTTCCGACTTCCTCCATGACGCTCATGAGGTCGCGGAGCGGGCGGTTGATAAGACGCGCCCCCCCAATCAGGAACACTATGGTGATAACGCCGAAGCCTACGATCATCGCAGCGAAATGCTTGGTGGCGATCTCGTTGATCATCGCCTCCGCTCCGGCGAGCGAAACCTCGATATCCAGCACTCCGAGCACGTCCCGTTCCGAGCCGTGGCATCGATGACATGCGGGCCTGTTACTGATGGGCGAGACACGGCTCGCAAAGGCCGTCCCCTCCTTCTTCACGACGAAGGGGCCGAATTCCCCGTTCTTGAACCGTGTCCAGTCCTTCTCGTATATGACGCGGCCCACCTCTTCCCTGTCCGACGAGGCGATAATGCGGCCACTGCCGGGCTGGAATATCCGCAACTCGCTCAAAGTGGGGATCTCATGCGGGAAGCCCTGGATGAGGTTTTGCAAATCGTTCCAGCGGTTCTGGATCATGAGGATCGCGATGCTCTTGTCGATCATATCGGACATGACCGCCGCTTCTTCTTTTTGCTGGGACACCATCAGCTTGCCCGTTTCGTGCAAATTCAGGAGCATCACGGTGATATTCGTGACGAATACCGCTACAAGCGCGGCGAAGAGCAGCTTGAATCTCACACTCCTGAAGATTTTCGTCATCTTTCATCCCCTCTTCTGGAGGCGCAAAACGCGACCCTTGCGGGATCCGTCTCTGCAGGAAGATAAATGTGAAACGAGGTTCCCACACCTACCTTCGAGTCGACGGCGATAATACCGTTGTGTGACTTGACAATAGAGTAGCAGATCGTCAGGCCAAGGCCCATTCCCTTCTGTCCGCTCCGCCGTTTCGTCGTGAAATAGGGATCGAAGACCTTCGAGATGTGCTCCTGAGGAATGCCGGGTCCCTGGTCCCGCACGGTAATCCTCACGTAATCGCCCTCTTTCAACGGAAGCGGGTCCTCGCCCCCTACCCTCACGTTCTCGGCAGAGATCGTCACCTCTCCCCCCTCCGGCATGGACTCGGCCGCATTTATGACGAGGTTGTGTATCACGCGGCTGATCTGTCCTTCGTCCAGGGCGACGGGCCACAGATCAGCCGGGAATGAACACTGCCCGCTCACCCTCGATCCGCTCAGGGTAAATCGGGCGGTATCCCTCACGAGCCGCTCCAGTGCGACGACCTCTCTCCTGGGTTCTCCGATCCTCGCGATGCTGAACAGTTCGTGAGTAAGCGCCCTTGCCTGGCGCGAGGCATCCTCTGCCATGGAGAGTGTCTCGAACAGTTCTGAATCGCGGGCCGTCGAGTTCTTCGCGAGACAGAGGCAGCTCAGGACGCCGGTGAGCAGGTTATTGAAGTCGTGCGCGACACCGCTTGCGAGCACCGCCACCGACTCGAGTTTGCGGGCCCGCATCAGCTCTTCCTCCATCTTCTTCCGTTCCGTGATGTCGATGAACACCACCACTGATCCGACGATCGCCTCCTCCTCTCTTATAGGCGTGCAGACGAATTCGACTGGAAAACTCCTGCCGTCCCTCTTCCAGAAAATGTCCTCGGCAACGTGGTATTTCCTGCCTTCCTTCAACGCCCGGTACATAGGGCACTCCATGAACGGATAAGGACTCCCGTCGGCCTTCTGGTAATGAATCAGGTCATGGATCGGCTTGCCAATCAGCTCATGAGCCTCATGCCCCAGCATTTCAAGTGCCGCAGGGTTGATGAATGTGACGCGGCCATTCCCGTCGACTCCGTACAGGCCTTCTCCCACCGCCTCAAGAAGCAGCTGGTTCTGATGGTAAGACCGCGCGAGTGCCTCTTCCGCCCTCTTCCGCGCCGTAATGTCAAGTACATGGGCAATAAAGTGAACAGGTCTGCCCGCAACGTCACGCACGATTGAAACAGTAGTCAATGCGCTGAGAAGGCTGCCGTCCTTACGCACATACTGTTTTTCGATCTGATGCCAGGATGCTTCTTCTGCCAGGAGGTCATCTTCTATCTCGGGATGGGGAGGCGCAGGCTCGTCCGGATGAATAATCCCGACAAGGTTCATCGAGAGGAGTTCGTCTGCCTCAAATCCGAGAGCTTCACACAATGCCCTGTTCACCCTCACCAATTGGCCGTCGAGTCCGCCCATGGCAACTCCTATGGGCGCGTGTTCGAAGAGCAGCCTGAACTGTTCCTCGCTCTTCTTCAGGGCTTCTTCCGCCAGCTTCCTCTCGGTGATGTCCCGCACGACCCAAACAACTCCCTGGACCTGGCCTTCCGGCCCGTGGAGGGGTGCGTTCGAGAAGAGGATCTTGATCTCTGAGCCGTCTTTCCTCACACAGGTCTTCTCCAACCGGCGGACTCCCGCACTCCCGAGCAGTTCGCGAACGCCCTCGACATCAGGTCCGAGCAACCGGGCAATCAACCAATCCATCGGCCGACCGACGAGATCCTTCTCGTCGTAACCCAGCGTAGCTTTGGTGGCCTTGTTCACCGTCTGTACGATGCCGTCCTGGGAAACGACGATCAGCGACTCACCCATGCTGCGGAAGATTCCGTCCAGATAATCCTTGGCCATGAGCAGTTCGGCCCTTGATGTGTCGAGATCATGCACCATCTCATTGAACGCGCGGCCCAGATCTCCCACCTCGTCATCTGTCTCGGTTTGCAGGTTCGCGTCGAACTTTCCCTTCGCCACGTCATTCAGTCCGTCCCTCAACTTCCTGAGCGGGCGTGATATCGTCATCATGCTCGCCAATCCGAGGGCAACGGTGATAAGAAGTGCCCCGCCTATCGCGACGACCATCATGGTCTGCAAGTGAGCCGCGCGCTCGAGCGCGTCCCTAGTGCGCTGCTGCTCGAGTCTAGCCTTAAGCCTCACCAGTGCCAGGCTTCGTTCCGAGATGACGCGCGCAGCATCGTTCAGCCGCTGAATCAGAGGAAGGTTGTCCTTGATTGAGTAGCTGCCGCGCTCCGTGCCGGCATCGTATGCGGCGAGCAGCGTCGTCCCCGCTTCGTTCAGTTCCCGAACCCCGTCGGTCATCTCTCCGACCAGCCTCTTACCCTCTTCCGAATCTACACGCTCGGCGAGAACAGAGACGCGCTGTCTCACCGCCTCGATTCTTGAAAAGAACTTGTCTCTATCCACGGGATCATGGAGCGTCAGGTACTGCATGAGATGTCCCTCCGCGCGCTTCGCGAAGCTGCCTGCCTCTGTGGCGGCAGTAATCGCCGCCTGTTTGTTGAGGAAGTCCGTCTCGACCTCTGCGAGCTTCACCGCATAGTCCCTGACAGCAGATGCAGTTTCGTTGAGGGCGCGCAAGAGTGCCCTATTCTCGGACATATTGAAGCCGCCGGTCTTCGCCATCTCGCCCTCGTACTGCCTGAGAAGGGCGGCGCTGGCGGCCAAGAATCGCTCTTCACTCTCTTTCAGCGCGCCCTCCACCTTCATCGCCTTTTCGACCCTGACCCATCTGTCGAGGATCTCGACCCGATTCTTGAGACTGTCCAGTCTATGCTCGAACGCCTCCTTGTAACGCTCATCATGTAAGGTGACATAGAGCCTGAGCTGGCTCTCCGCCTCCTTGACCTGGATCATGGCTTCAGTGGCATCTACGACGATCGACCTGAAATGCGCCTCACCGCCTTCGAATGAAGAGACGATTTGCCTGGCGACATGGACGCTGAACAGGCCGAGTAGGACCAGCAGCAGGGAAATCGCCGTGAAACCTGCGAGGAGTTTCTTCGTGACCGTGAGTCTCACACGCCTCCTCCCTTGAGGACGCGGAAGTGGACCGCCGGACATTCGGGTAAATTCCCGTTCGCCGTGCTGCGGTCATGTTGAGTCATGGGTTCGCCTCATCACAGTCCATTACTCTGCCTATATTGTAAACTGATTCAGCGTATTTATCTATTGCCCCCGCTCCGGCTCCGCCCCGTCGACATCACACCAGGCTCGGACGCCCTGATTTGTTGCGCGACTGAACATGCATCGGCAGACCGGGGATGCGAGAAGACTTTATGGGCGATACCTTGCTCATCTCCAGGGAGCCGTTCAATGGAACTTTCCGCACAACACCTATAGTGCGCGTGAGAACACGGCACCCTGAATCATATTTCATCGCGTTCGTAAAGGCTTTGAGGCGCTCTGTTCTGCCGCCCCATACAACAAACAGGTTGAATTATGCGAGCTTTGCTTGACAAACAGCCCGGTGAGGTGATAGTAATGTGAGTCTCTAATTCGCGCGACGTCGTCACAGGCGGAGGGATATCATGGAGAAAAACAGCACCGACGGGAAGCCTGAAGTCCTGCATGGCATATCCCTCCTCACTGATTTCGATGTCTTCTTGTTTAAGCAGGGAAACCATTTTCACCTTTACAGAAAGCTCGGTGCCCACACCATGGCCGTCGACGGGAGAGAAGGCACTCTCTTCGCGGTCTGGGCTCCCGACGCGGAGTTCGTCTCTGTCTTCGGGGATTTCAACGACTGGAACAAGGAGAACTGTCCGCTGACGCTGAGGCTCGACGGCTCGGGCATATGGGAGTGCTTCGTCACTGGGGCGCAGCAGGGTGACCGGTACAAGTTCTTCGTCAAATCGAAATACCGGATGTACAAGGCAGACAAGGGAGACCCCTACGCCTTTTTCTGGGAGGTATCGCCGAAGAACGCGTCGCGCATATGGGACCTCGACTACGAATGGAATGACGCCGACTGGATGAAAGGACGGGGGGCGCACAACTCACTCAATGCGCCCCAGACGGTGTACGAGATCCATCTCGGATCGTGGAGAAGGGTCGTGGAGGAGAGAGACCGCTTCCTCACCTACCGCGAGATGGCCGATCAACTCCCCGCGTATCTGAACCAGCTCGGGTTTACGCACGTGGAGTTCATGCCGGTCATGGAACATCCCTTCTACGGTTCATGGGGGTACCAGACCGCGGGCTATTTTGCTCCGACGAGCAGGTACGGGACCCCGCAGGACCTCATGTACCTTGTGGACACCCTCCACCAGCACGGCATAAGCGTCATTCTTGACTGGGTCCCCTCTCACTTCCCGAGCGACGAGCACGGCCTCGCCTATTTCGACGGCACCCACCTCTACGAGCATGCTGACCCGAGAAAGGGGTTCCACCCCGACTGGAGCAGCTATATCTTCAACTACGGCCGCAACGAGATCCGCGCATTTCTCACGAGCAGCGCCCTCTTCTGGTTCGACGTATACCACATCGACGCCCTGCGCATAGACGCCGTCGCTTCCATGCTCTACCTCGACTATTCGAGAAAGCCGGGTGAGTGGATCCCCAACCAGTACGGCGGCAGGGAAAATCTTGATGCCATCAACTTCCTGAGGCGCCTGAACGAGACCATATACACGGAATACCCCGGCGCACAGTCGGTCGCCGAGGAGTCGACCGCATGGCCGATGGTAACCAGGCCTCCCTATCTGGGCGGCCTCGGGTTCGGCCTGAAGTGGAACATGGGATGGATGCACGACACCCTCGAGTACTTCTCAAAGAATCCCATATTTCGGAAATACCACCACAACGAACTGACCTTCAGCCTCTGGTATGCCTTCTCGGAGAACTTCGTCCTCGCCCTCTCCCACGATGAGGTGGTGCACGGCAAGGGTTCCCTCCTCGGGAAGATGCCCGGTGACGACTGGCAGAGGTTTGCGAACCTGCGTCTCCTCCTGGGTTATATGTACGGGCACCCGGGGAAGAAGCTTCTCTTCATGGGAGCGGAGTTCGGGCAGTGGCAGGAATGGAACCACGACGGGAGCCTTCACTGGCACCTGCTCCAGCATGAGCGACACCAGGGCATTCAGAGGCTCGTCAGCGACCTGAATGCGCTCTACCGCGCGGAGAGCGCGCTGTGGGAGATAGACTTTTCCCAGGACGGTTTCGAGTGGATCGACGCAGGCGACTGGGAGGGGAGTATCATCAGCCTCCTCAGGAAGGACAGGGCGGGAGGGGTAATGGCGGTAGTCTGCAACTTCACCCCCGTTGTCCGACAACATTATAGGATTGGAGCTCCCATAGGAGGCTTCTGGAAGGAGGTCTTGAATACCGACGCGACCCACTACGGAGGCAGCGGACAGGGCAACGGGGCGGGAGTGATGGCAGAGCACGCCTCCTGCCTGGGCAGAGAGTACGCCCTCTCGCTGACCATCCCCCCCCTCGGAGCCCTCTTCCTTAAACCTTCGCCACCGGAGCAGAAGCCCTCCTAGTCAGGATTATCCCTGCATTCGCCGCAGGATCAGGGCCGAGGCGGCTCAAGTCCCCTCCTAGAGCCATGGGATCTTATTCGCCATGTTCTGCATCTTCATCAATAGCCTGCCCTTGTCCCTCAAGCTAAACACGCTGTGGAACAATGCAGGGGTATCGCCCGGAATGTCTTTTCTTCACCGCGACCCTGGCTCAAACGGCCTTATGAATTACGTCGCGTAGCATCTCTTCACAGGCATCGTAGACCTCGTCGACGGTGACGCGCTCGAGACACAGGCGTGAGACGCACAGTCTCGACCGCTCAGCGCCGCAGGGAGAACACTCCTCACCAGCTGATATTACCCTCGCGCTGTCTCCGAGAGGCCGCCAGAGCAGAGGGTCGGTGGGGCCGAAGATGGACACGACCCTTCCGTTGACCAGTGAGGCGAGATGGCTGATACCGGAGTCATTCCCGACGCAGAGGTCGGCAAGGCTCAGGATGGCGGAAAGATCGGGCAGCGGGAGTCCGTCGACCGGGACACCCCAGCCTTTCTCTTCCACCTCCTTTGCCATCTGCCTCGATTCCGGACCTTCCGCAGGCCCTGTCACCACAAGCACGAAGGCCTCATGGCCGACAGCGAGCTTCTCGACGAGAGACGAGAATCGGGCGGTGGGCCAGCATTTTCTTTCCCCCCCGCTGCCGGGATGAATGGCGATGAGGGGCCTACGGCAGTCGTAGCCCCGTTCGCGGAGAACCACTCGTGCAGCCTCCCGCCGTGAGGGCGAAACGTCAACACGCGTTGGCCGCCAATCTCCACAATTCGTTCCTGCCCCTTCCGACTCGATCTGCCTCAGCCGGAATTCGGCGATATGGATTCCCGCCCCCTCAGGAGGTATGGTGAGGATGACCACCGTCCGGGGGATTATCTCCCTCAAATGGCGCACAAGACTGGAGTCTGACCCTTTCGTGAACACGTATACGCTGTCGAAGCGGGAAAGAAAGGTCAGTGCCCTCTCGTCTGCCACTCGCCCATATAGGCACGACATCAGGGCAGCCCCCACGTCATGCGCCTCATCGATGCAGCCCACATCTCTGAGCAACCCGGCGGCATCGGGGCGACCTGCGAGATGAACGGCGGCTGAACGTTTCCGTATCTCCCTGATGGCTGGCAGCGAAAGGAGGAGATCACCGAGAGCCCCGTCGTGGTGTATGAGGGTCCTTCCTGTCATACACATATTACGGCTTCCTCATGCTGCATTGCCCTCTGGTCTCACCGCGGACAGCCATCAGATGTCCCGTCCCGGATGCCTGGTCAGCAAGCAGTCGATGCGCGGCCTCCATGGGCACCGTAAACGCCAGGTAGAGAAATCCATCGCTTCGTAAGAACTTGAGACGCCGCCTCCGCCCTGTTGCTGCCGCGCACGCATGAATGATCAGGGGAGAATGGCGACTGACGGCTACTGCGTGCGGCGGGCGAGCAGATCCTTCATCCTCAAGGCATTCCTTATGGCGCTTGCCCTGTAACAGTTGTTGAACATGACGTAGCTCTGGGCAGCCTTCGCAGACGCATCCCGGACCGCGGGCACAAACCCTCCAAGTTCCTCCTCATTATATTCGTAGGCGTACCGGAGGGCAGTATCGATGCCCTTCCTGAACCAGTTTTCCGCGTTCCTGCCGTGAAACCGGAAATACGCCGTGCCGGATGTCACCTGCGGCACATAGGGTACCGTCCTGAGGTCACCGAAATGGGGCTCGTCGGCGACCACATAGATCAGTCCGTGTTCCGCAAGGAAGCGAAACACCTTGTCCCGCTTCTCCGGGACGAGCCACGTCCCGTGCCGGAATTCGACCGCCACACTGAAAGGGACCATGAGGTCCCGACACGTGAGTATGAAGTCAAGGTTCCGGTGGCTGTAAGTGAACCATGGGGGGTACTGGAACACGACCACCCCGAGCTTTCCCGTCCTCGACAGGGGCTGAAGGCTCTCCTTGAAGAGTTGCGCGACAGCGAGGAGGAGCGAGGCGTCCCTGATGTATATGTGCTTGTCAGCCCGCTCACTGCCGGTGAGTCCGGACTGCAGGTCTTTCGGCAGCGTGCGGGGATCAACGCTATGACCGGTGAGAGGCCCATAGGCCTTGATGTGGAACACGAAATCAGGCGGAGTTCTTTCCGCCCAGAGTGCCGCTGTGGCAATGACCGGGATCGCGTAATAGGTGCTGTCGACCTCGACCACATCAAAGTGGCGTGCGTAGAACCGGAGCCTCGCTTCCGCAGTACTTGCCTCGGGAGGGTAGAATTCCCCGCTCCTAATGAGTGTCTTCTCAGCCCAACTGCACGTACCTACCCTGAGCATGCCAGACCTGGAGACGCAATCAGACGGGGCGCGGGCTTACGAAAGATCCGGAGATAAGCTGATACCATGGCCTCTCATTGACGGTCGGATTCCCTGCCGTCACCACTCGTTTCGTCACCCTCAAGGTCACCGATCAGAGCCTGTTCGCCGTCACTTTCTCCTCTCAACACCTTCTCGGCGATCTCCCTGTCCTCTTCCCTGACAAGAAGATGCACCTCGCCGATCTTGCCTACGTTGACCGGATACGGTCGGACCTTGGTGGACCTCATGACGACGGGTATCCCGCCGCTCTCGAGGAGATCTTTGATCATTTCCGCTTCAAGGGAATCATAGGTCACCAAGACCTCGACCCACTCGCCGCCCTCTCCCGGATTCCCTATCACCGGGTTTCCTCCGAATCACTTCTGCCGGCAACCGGCCTGAGGACGTAACCGTCAGCCTCTTTGACCACATCGAGGCCGAACTCGCGTATTGTCTCCGCCAAAGGCCTCCCGAGCAGGAGATCAGTGCCGCCCAACGGGAAGCCGAACCTCTCCTCAAGAAAAGGCCTCGCATAGGCGTCGTACTGCAGCATGTCAAGGATCTCCTCGACCGCCGCCTCGTCGTTGTCTGCTGTCCTCTCAAGAGCGGCTGCAAGCCTGCTATAGGAACACTTCTCGTCGTGCCGGGCAATCACCTGAAGGAGCACTTCAGCAGGAGCAAAGAGGTCGACCCTTCTGAGAGCGGTATCCTTCAGTCCGGAGATCATTTCGTCCGACGACCAGCACTTGTAAGCCCTGCATTGGGCAGGCCTCTGCTCGTAGATCACGCAGCCGACGTCAGGTTCATAAAACACGCACCCCCCGGCACCTTCACGTTCCCTGATCTTCACCAGTTCCATGGCGCTCTCGTAAAGGTCGTTGTCACGGCGCGATCGTACCATCTCGCCCTCCCGCACCGTATAGGTGTTCTGGTGGTTGAGTATGCCCGCGTCGAAGAGGGAAAGGTCGTCTCTGAGAAGCACCGGAGATCCGATGGAGCAGCACTCGCCGCACCGGACGCATTCATTTCTGTACATCATCTTCCTGCTGCCCGGTCTCACTCGCTCGCCCGGCCCACCTGGAATTACGAACTCAATACCTTCATCCTTCTCGTCTTTCATTGCGGAACCTCCTCCGTGACTTCTCCCCGCTTCAGCGCTCGCAATCGTGCTCCACCACAGCAGCTGCCCGTCACCCCCTCCCTCGAAGGCCCAGACGTTCTGCCACTACTTCCACCAGATGCCTCACAGGTTTATCCCTGAAGCCGCCGGACAACTGCAACACACAGTTGGGGCATGCAGTCACGATCATCTCGGCATCCCCCCACGCAACCGCCTTTCGGCGGAGCATGTTCCGGGACAGATCCCTGTTGAGGAGCCTGAATGTCCCGCCGAAGCCGCAGCAGCCCTTTTCTCTCGGCTCGACAGGCGTGTAGGACAGGGAGCGAAGGATCCTCCGTGGCTGTTCCCTGATGCCGAGATAATTGACGGAGTGGCACGGGTCATGGTACACGGCCGTCCTCAGCGGATCTCCCCTCTGAGCATCACTGCTGCGATTCTGTCCTCCTTCTCTGAGCCCAGGCAGTTCCTCGCCGTGAAGGGCGAGGAACTCCGTTGCGTCGAAGGCATTGTCGATGCCGCCGCCGACAAGTCCGCGGTATGTCGTCTTGATGCCGTGGACACACGTGGGACAGGGACTCACGACGCCCTCGACATGAAGGTCCATGAAGGAACGGACATTCTGCTCAGCCATCCTCTCCGCCTCCCCGGTGAGACCCATCGCAAGGTGAGGCGCCCCGCAGCAGACCTCACCTTGGGGGAGGATAACGTCGTACCTGAGCGAATTCAGCACCTTTATCAGCGACGCCCCGATACCGGGATAGATGTAGTTCACCGTGCAGCCTGCCATCACCGCGATCCTGCCCCGTGCCTTGGCAGCCTTGAAGAGGGAGCCCCCGCTCCTGAGCGTCGCTGCCGGCAGGGAGAGCCCCATCTCATTCAGGCCCCTGAAAGGCCGCAATGCCTTCACCGGCAGGAGATCCCCGATTCCCACGAGGGATTTCAGCACACTGTAAGAGAAGCCCGGCGCCCTGAAGACAAGCCTTATGGCGTGGCCTATGAGGCGCCTTTTCCGGTCGGCCTTCCAGAGTCTCTTCCTTGCCTCATACATGTCACCAGTGACCTCGATTCCAAGGGGACAGACAGTGCGACAGGCACCACAGAGCACGCAGCTGAATATGCTTGCGTCAAAGAGCTCCGTATGTCCGATCTCCCCTTCGCCGAACTTTCTCAGAAGGCTGACCCGGCCGCGGGCGCTCAGCCTCTCGGAGGGTTCCTCGCGGTACGTCGGACAGACCGCGGCACAACTGCCGCAGCGGATGCACGAATCGAGCGGTCGCCCCTCCCCGGAGCCATCGCCGGTAAACCCAACCTGCCGCACCATTTTATTCATTGAGCTTGCCGCTCCTGAAGCCTTCTAGATCCACGGTCACATTCCTGAATCCCAGTTTCCTGAACTGTGTCACGACACCGTCGCGGAGCGACTTCTCCATGAGCAGTGGAATCTCCCGCTCCTGCACCTCGATACGCGCGGTGTCCCGGTCATGCCTGACCCTCATCTCGCCGAAGCCGAGGTCCCTAAGATAGGCCTCCGCCTTCTCGACCCTTGCCAGGCCCTCTCGAGTAATAGGAACGCCGTAGGGGAAACGCGACGACAGGCAGGGAGAGGACGGCTTCATCGCCGTAGGGAGCGCCATTTCCACCGAGAGTTCCCTTATCTCCGCCTTCGTCAGCCCCGCTTCAATGAGCGGACTTTTCACCCCGTGGGCTTTTGCAGCGCGCATGCCGGGACGCCAATCCGAAAGATCGTCGCAGTTGGACCCGTCGATCACGTACCTCAGGCCCTCGCGGGAGGCTATCTCCTTTAGCCTCAGAAAGAGCTCGTCCTTGCAGAAGAAGCAGCGGTCTCTCGGGTTTGCCGCATAGTCAGGGTTGCTGAGCTCCTGTGTCCTGACCACTAGATGCGGCATCCCCATGGTCGCCGCAATCTCACCGGCGGAGTCCAACTCCCGCAGCGGCACCGACTCGGAATAGGCGGTCACGCAGAGGGCCTGGACCCCGGAAGCCTTAACCGCATGGAGCAGCAGGGTGCTGTCCGCACCGCCTGAGAAGGCGAGGAGCACAGATTCCATGTCTCTCAGCAGTGAGAGCAGCGATCGGAACTTCGTGTTCATGGGGGCCGTATTCGCGGGGCGTGAGATCCGGTTCAGAGTGTCGTGATCTCGTAGTTCTCCTGGTGGAAGCCGGCACTGTCTTTGACGATCAGCTTGATCCCGTACGTGTGCTCAATTTCCTCCATGGCCTGTCGCTCCTCGTCGGAGAGGAGTTCCGCGACCTCAGGGTTCGCCTTGATCATCGCCGTAGTGCCCGAGGGAAGGTTCATCTTCTTGAGCCTCCGGAATATCTCGTATGCCACTGTGCGGGCGGATTTGATGAATCCCTTCCCTTCACAGTACGGACATTGCTCGCAGAGTACCCTTCCCAGGCTTTCCCGGACCCGCTTCCTCGTCATCTGGACGATCCCGAGTTCGGAGATGGTGTAGATCGTGTTCTTCGCCCGGTCCTTCTTCATGGCATCCACGAAACCGTTGAAGACTTTCTCCCTGTTCTCGGCCTTCTCCATGTCGATGAAATCGATGATGATGATACCACCGAGATTCCTGAGCCTTATCTGGTACGCGATCTCCTTGACCGCCTCGAGGTTCGTCTTGAGAATCGTGTCTTCGAGGTTTTCCTTGCCGACGAACTTCCCCGTGTTCACATCGATCACGGTCATGGCCTCCGTCTGATCGATGATGATGTACCCCCCGGACTTAAGCCACACGCGTCTGCCCAGTGCCCTCGATATGTCCAGCTCGATGGCAAAGGCGTCGAATATCGGCTCCCTTCCCTCGTACAGCTCGATCCTGTCCATCAGACGCGGGAAGTAGGTCCTCGCGAACTCTTTGAGTCGTTCGTATTCTTCGGGGGAATCGATGACGAGCCTCTCGACCTCGTGGGACATGAAGTCACGGACGCTCCTGAAGACGAGGTCAAGATCGCTGTAAAGCAAGGCCGGCGCAGACACCCGCTCCTTCTTCCTCTGGATGTTCTCCCAGAGAAGCATGAGAAACTCCATGTCCCGCCTTATCTCCTCCACGGTTGCATCTTCGCTCGCCGTCCTCATGATCAGGCCGAACCCTCTCGGCTTGATGTCAAGGGCGATCGCCTTCAGCCTCGCACGCACCTCCTCGTCTTCGATCCTCCTGGAGATCCCCACGTGTTCCATGTTCGGCATCAGCACCACGTACCTGCCGGGAAGCGTGATGTACGATGTGACTCGTGCTCCCTTCGTGCCGATAGGGTCTTTGGAAACCTGCACGAGAAGTTCCTGTCCCTCTTGTATCAGCTCCTCGATCGCCATGTGTCTGACCGCGGTTTCCATCTTCGAGTACAGGTCCATGTTCTCCATATTCTCAGATTCGTGATCCAGGAAGGCAGCGTAATATTCCCCCACATCCGCCATGATGTCCGCAACGTAGAGAAACGCGGCCTTCTCAAGACCGATATCGATGAATGAGGACTGCATGCCCGGGAGTATCTTTATCGCCCGACCCTTGTAGATGTTGCCCACGAGGCTCGCATCCCTCTTGCGTTCGATGTAGAGTTCGACGACCTGACCGCCGTCCAAAAGGGCGACCCTGCTCTCTTCTCTCGTGACATTGATGATGAGTTCACTCGTCATAGCGGCTCCACCCACCCGTCCTTCCACCCCAGAAGGGCCGTTCTTACCACGGAAAGCTCCTGCGCTTGCTCACCCCAGATGGCCCCGACGACTTCTCCGATCCTCACCTTGAGACCGTCCAAATCGTCCAGAGTGAGGCGCACGGTCCTGACACCCCTCCCATCCACGGCTGTCGCGCACTCGGCAATACAAGGGGAAAGATCAACTGCGGAACCGTTTCTCCTCACCAGGAGCGGTCCCCGCTCCGTTGCTTGCCCTGCCTCTGCGCACCACCAGACTCCCGAAGGATGCGTATTTCCGTTCTTCATGGCATCCACCCTGTACACGTACCTCCTCACGAAGCCGCTCAGAGACGGCACATTTCTGGTGACAGCCGTCATAGCCCCGATCCGCAATCCCTCGGGTAGCGTCCCGTTGACGCGCCTCATGAGATCCTCCGGGTCGACAGGTTCATTCACATCAAGGTCAAAGTACTCCCTCTCGCCGCTCACGCCGACGCTGAGGGCAGGGCCGAAGGATATTCGCGGAGCTGGATGAAATCCCTTCGAGAACACAAAGGGCACGCCTGTTCTCCTCAGCGCCCTCGTGATCGCGCTGACCACCTCGAGATGGGAGAGGAAGCGCAGCCTGCCGCCCTTTGAGAACCGCGCACGTATGCGCATGACAACTTCTTCATCGCGATGACGGCCTTTCGCGGTCCGCGCGGCTTCGTCCCGTGCTACAGCGACGGGTTCCTGGCAGGCCGCCCCCTCGGCACCCTTCGCGCAGTCCAAAGCACAGCCAGCGCAAGATACCCGGCAGTCACCGGTCTGAAGATACGTCAAGGCTCGCGCAGCTTCCCGCCTTAGAAACTCCTTGCCTACGCCTATGTCGACAACGTCCCAGGGCAAGGCATCGTGGGGGTCGAATGACCTCTCCGCGTATGACGCGGCGTCTATGCCCGTGCGGTCCATCGCTTCCGTCCACTTGCTGAAATCGAAGAAATCGGACCATCCGTCGAGTCTGCAACCCCGCTCCCACGCGGCCTCGATGAGGTCTGAGAGCCTCTCATCGCCCCTGGCGAAAGCTGCTTCGAGAACGCTCATTTCCTCGAGATGCCCCTTGTACTTGATCTTGCTCCGCATGAGCACCTGCCTGAGGTAGCCCATCGTTCTTTTCATTTCCGGCATCGGGATCTGACCCTGCCACTGAAACGGCGTATGAGACTTCGGCACAAAGGGAGAAACAGTCACACTCACGTTCACGAATCTGCCTGTCCTTCTCTTTGCAGTGCGTATCGCTGCTGCCGCCATCTCCTGAATCGCCTCGACATCCTCGTCGCGCTCCGTCGGGAGTCCGATCATGAAATACAGCTTCAGATTGAGCCAACCCTCCTCAAACAGGGTGCTGAGCGACCGTTCATACTCTTCTGCCGAAAAGTCCTTGTTGATGACCGCCCGCAGCCGCGCAGTCGCCGCCTCCGGCGCTATCGTGAACCCCGTCTTCCTTACGGACCGTATCTCTCTTAGCACCTCCCTGTTCACCGCGGCGACCCTCAGGGACGGAAGCGAGACAGCGATCTTCCTGTTGCGGTATCTCTTGTTGAACTCCCTGACAAGAGGCAGAAGACACGAGTAGTCGCCGGCGCTCAGAGAGGTGAACGACACCTCTTCGTATCCTGTGTTCCTTAGGGATTGCTCGACGAGTTCAAGCACTCTTTCAGGACTTCTCTCCCGGAGAGGCCGGTAAATGAGCCCCGCCTGGCAGAACCTGCATCCCCTCGTGCACCCCCGCGATATCTCAATGGTAAGGCGATCGTGGACTACGGACATGTAAGGCACCACCGGCTTCACCGGATAGGGTGCGGCATCCAGGTCACTAACGTACCTCCTTCTTACCGCGCCTCCTTCAGGACGGATCGAGGGCACATAGAAACCGGGGATACCTGACAATTCGCGAAGTGCCGAATCCCTGTCTAAGCAGCCCTGCAGCTTCAAATCCCGGATTCTCTCAGCGAGTTCCGTGATCGCTTCCTCGCCGTCACCGATCAGGAAAGCGTCGACAAACGCAGACATGGGCACTGGATTAACCACACAGGGACCGCCGGCAATGATGAGGGGGCAGAAGTCCCGCGAGGCCTGCCGCTCCGCGGTCCGGAGGGGGATCCCTGCGAGGTTCAGCATGTTCAGGAGTGTCGTATACGAAAGCTCATACTGCAGGCTGAACCCCACTACATCGAACTCCTTCAGGGGTATCTGCGACTCAAGGGACGTCAGGAGGATGCCGCTCCTCCTCATATACTCTTCAAGGTCCGACCAAGGCGAAAAAACCCTCTCAGCAAAGGCAAAGGGCAGGCTGTTCACGATATCGTAAAGGAGGCGAACGCCAAGATGGGACATCCCTACTTCATAGACATCAGGAAAGGCGAGGGCTATGCTCACGAGGTCTGGCTGCGACGTCCTGTCTCCTAAGCCTCTCTTCAAAAGGCCCGTCGCGTTCAGTTCAGAATCTATGTAGCGGCTCGGTTTGGCGAAATGCGCGAAGTTCACCTAGTACCTTAACATCACGGGAAACGTTTCAGCAAGAAACGGTCCCGTCCCAGTCAGGGTGGGGGGTGGCGACAGGAGATGAGGATGGCCCTATGGACCCGCCAGGCAGCCGTTCAGAAAATAATTCCCTGTGTTTACGCGGTGCTTGTGGGGGTCCAGAGTCCGCACGACCGTGCGCAGGTACCTTCCCTGCTCGTCCTTCTCGCTCAAGTCGACATTGTACCCCTCGCTTTTGCCGCCGGCGCTGTCGATAAGGACGAGCACCCTCGGTCTGTCAGGCAGAACCCCGCAGCTTCCGCACACGAGGCCCATCTCCCTTGTGTCAAGGAGGACCAGGGTGCCCAGAGGATAGACGCCTACCATGTTGACGAAGAATTTCAGCAGAAGCGGGTCGAGTTCCGTCCCCGCCCGTTGCACCATGACGCCCAGCGCCTTGGTCGGGCTCATGGGAACCCGCATGTAGACCCTAGCCGAAGTCATCGCATCGTACTGGTCTGCAATGCTAACGATCTTACTGTACAGGTCGAGCCTGAAAGGTTCGCGCACCTTGGGATACCCGGACATGTCGAGGTTCAGGTGGTGCTCGAAGGCCACGATCGCTGCTCTGGCAGAGACGATGTCGAAGCCTCTCATCTTCATAACCGTGCGGGCTCCGACCAGGGGGTGCCTCCTGACCACCTCCCACTCCTCCTCACTGAAATCGCTCGGTTTGTTCAGCAGATCGGCGGGCACGTCCATCTTTCCCACATCATGGAAGAGCGCAACGATGCCGACGTCCGTGAGGGCCTTCCTGTTCAGCCCGATCCTGTGGCCAAGGGCAACGGACAGGATGCTCACATTCACCGAATGGTGATAGGTGTATTCGTCGTAGTCCTTTATCGCGGTCATGCCGAGGAGGAGATCCTCCTGGTCGAGAAGGAGGTCGACCATGGATTCCACCACCCGTTTCGTCCGTCTGAGGCTTATCTTCTCGCCCGATTTTATCTTACCCACCACGCCCTTCGTTAAGGACACGGCATTGAAATACGACCGCTTCACCATCTTCCGCACGTCGAACTCGTCTTCACCCTGCCTCGCCCTCTTCAGCGGACCCACCGCGAGCGTTGTGAGGGAAGCCGTCTGCTCGACGAGCTTCTGAAAGGGCTGTGCGTCAAACGCTGACACCATCACTGCTCCCAGAAAGGTCCTCACGTCCTCCGTGCTCACCACGCCGTGAACGCTCAAGCTGCCCAGTTCGCGACGTTTAAACTCCCTCACGAGAAACTCGTACGTGGGCAAGTGCTCCGTCAGGTACTTGATCCGCATCCTGTCGACATAAAAAAATTCGCCCATGAGTTCGAGGGTAAAAGAACCGTGGGCATCGAGGAAATCGTTCGTCATCGCGACACACCTGTCGATCGCCGCAAGAACAACCGCATTGCGGGGACTGTGGATCTGGGAATTCTTGATGATGATGGCGAGCTGGCTGATAAGCTCGCTCGCCTGCTTCGTGATGACCGTCTCTTCCCTATCCGCCACGGCTTAGCCTCTGTATGGTTCGAAGTGCCTCAATCACATGGTCTCTCACGAGCGGGATCTTCGAGTCCTGCAACCCCTGCAGCAGGGACCTGGCATCGGGCTTGCCCATCAGCCCGAGGCAGTATGCTGCGCAGGCTTTGTCTTCGTCATCCTTAGTCCTCTTGAACAGGGGCCGTCTCGAAAGAATCTTCCTCAGGTGCTCCATAACCTCCCCGTCTGTCCATCGGGCGAGGGCGCCGTAAAACTCCTTCCTCTCCTCGAAGTCCCTCTCGCCAAAGCCCTTGTCCTGAAGTTTGTCGAGGAGACACTTCCTTGCATCTTCGGAGCCAATGTCAGAGAGCGCTTTTGCCGACAGGCGCCTCACGAGCGAGTCGTCATCGCCGAAGCACTCGTTCAGTATCGGCACTGCGGCGGTGCTTTTCAATTCACCGAGGGCCTTGACCGCCTCGCGTCTCACCCGGATGTCAGGATGTTTTACCGTCGCGACGAGGTGGCTTTCCACCTCCTTTGAACCGATCTGGCGGAGTATGTAGACGACATTTCTTACGAGGTACCATCGCTGGTCACCGAGGGCCTTCAGAAGAGGCCTGATGTCCCTTTGTCCCAGGCGCATCAGAAGAGCGATCACCCTCTTCCTCCCGTGAATAGTTTCGAGCTGACCGAGAAGGGCGATGAGCGGCGGCATTGCTGCCTCAGTGAGAAATTCGGTGTATTCGCTGAGCAGCCCCTCGTCGAGATCCTTGGTCGAATCGAACATCTCTCCCACGGCGTTCACGATCTCGGCAGAGTTGATGACCTCGCCGAGCAGGGTGAACTTGAGCCTCGCCTCCTCGGAAAACCCTGGTGAGTCCCTCGCCTCCGTCGCCTCTCTCGTAATCGAGACGAGCAGGAGAAGATCTCCGTCCTTGATCGTGTGGACGAGGAGGTCCCTGAAGAAGCGAAACGCGTCGTCGCGCTCTCCCGCATCGGCGGCATGGTCGAGTATCACGAGCAGGATCCGAGACAGCTTCTCGAATTTCTTCTCTTCTGCATCCCTATCAAGTTCCTGCACGAGGGATTTAAGGTCCCTGTCCGTCAAATTCATGATCGGCACATCCGAGACCTCATCCGATCCCATCGTCCCCTGATAGGCCCCGAACAGCTGGTCGAATGAGGAAGCCTTCACAGTCACCTCATCGGTCGCCTGAGTCTCGTAGTCTTCGTCATCGAGTAGGTACGCCTCGTCGGTCATGTACTTGATATTCTCGAAGTCCCGCTCCCAGAGAAGGGTGACCACGTCATCGTCGATCGCCTGGCGCTCGAAATCCATGGTGACAATCCGGAGGAAGTCTCGCAATTCTTCCTTCGTGAGTTCGCTACGGAAGCTCAACTGCTTCAGTCCGTCCTTGAAAAAGAAGAAGGCGAGATTGTCAACCCGTTCGGTGTTCTGGTAAACCGCCACGGAGTCAAAGACCATCTCATTCGGCTTGATCCAGAGGTCCAGCATCTGCCGCAAAGCAAAGAACTCCTTGAACTTTGCGAGCGTCTCATCGACGGTATTCACCCTCACCGGGCTGTTCTCCGGGTAGATTCTCGAGATCTTCTGCGCCTTGAGCAGAGACAGAATGATCTCTTTGCAGAGCTTTATCTCTTGTTCTGTTGCCATAGGCAGAGGACCTCTCCAATTGTGAAGGGGAATGTCAGCGTAGGTTCATATTACCCGCAAATCTTGCTTTTTTCAACATCCGGACCTTCGGTTAAGGATGTACCCATCCAGCGTCCGAGCCGGGGCTAGCGCAACGGGGGTCAGGGGCATGCAGGTCACCGCAGAGAAAAAGGGAGACAGCCGGGCAGCCGCCCCGGCAATCGGTAAAGAACTCACAATTACTGTTCGTGCAAGGGTTTCCCCTGAATCTCCTGAGGGTGTCGAGGACGGGATGGTCGAATAAATGCGAGAACCCGTCGGTGAGTACGTTGCCCAGCCGAAACCGCGCGTGTCTCATGAGGAGGTAGCATGGATAAGCGTCCCCGTTCGGCATCACCGAGATCTTGGTGGTTCCTCCCGGGCACCGAATCGTTCCAGGAGCGTATCCAGCGTCTTTCTGTCCGATGAAGCAGGAACAGAAGACGCCTTCCACCGTTCCATACGTCGACCTAAGTGCCCTCAGTTTGTTGAAAAATTGATGAAAGGGAATGCTCAGTCGGAGATCGCGGCGCCGAAGCGCGTCGAAGTAGATCAGGTAATACCTGATGCCCTGGTCGGCTAGATAAGGTTCCGCAGCATCAGGGATCGTCCGCTCCCGTGTGCAGACGCTCTTGAGGAGGGGTTTGTGCTCAACGATGTACTCATTGAGATCTCCCTTCAGTCCTTGCCCGTTCAGGGAAACCCCCACGGTGAGTGTCCCGGCGGAGACGTGACCCGCGATCCGGCGCAGCACCTCCACCTGTGAACCGTTGGTGCTCATTGTGGTCTTGATGCTGCTGGAGGCGCAGAGATCCAGCATGGACGGCAACTGAGGATGAAGCGTAGGCTCGCCGCCGAGAATATCGAGTTCGTCGATTCCCGAGGACACCATGGACCCGATAAGCCTTTCGAATGAAGCCAGGTCCATCTCCCCGCCGAGCGGCGCTCCCCTCACAAAACAGAAGCTGCACGCTGCATCGCAGCGGAAGGTGGGGAAAAGCTGTACGTAACGGGGGACCCGAGACAACTACTCCCGTTTCCCCTCCAGAATGTCGTTCACCCAGCTCAATGCGGCCGACACCGTGGGGAAGCCTATCGTGCTGGTGAGCATGATGATCGCGTGGTGCAGCTCTTCCGGCGTCGCACCTGCCTCGAGTGCCCTCCTCGTATGGGAGTGAACAGCCCCTTCAGACTTGATCGCAGCCGCTGCAGCGAGTTGTATCAGGTGCCCCGTCTTCTTATCAATCGGCCCTGCGTCACTTGCGGCTTTGCCCAGGGAATCAAGAGCCTTGAAGACCCCTTTGAACTTCTTCCGGATAGTGAGATACTGGTGCGGTAGATTTGACATCGTGCCTCCTCGTCGGTTGGTTCTTCATTCGATTAGTTTCTTGCAGGCCTCATAGGCTTTCTCCAGGGCGTCGGAATGATCCAGTATCGACCCCTTCGCATCAGCGCCTAATACGCTCACCGTGTGGTGGTCAGGAACGCTTACCGTCCTGAAGAACGCCTTCGCGCATGCCTCTGCGCACTTGATGCCGATCTCTTTTTTCATGCCTCCCACAAGAAGAAGAAGGCCCTTCCGGCCGTGGCGGCCCTCCGGCAACGGCTTATGCAAGATATACTTCTCGCACCAGAACGACTGGCACCGGTCGATCATGATCTTCGCCTGGGCGCTGAGGCCGAAGAAAAAGATGGGTGAGGCAAGGATGATTCGGTCAGCCTCCCGTATCGCCGGGTACACTTCGTTCATGTCATCCCTCAGAACACATGCCCCGTTCTTCTCACACCCCCCACAATCCTGACATGGCTTGATGTTCATGAAGTTAAGTTTGAACACGGTGAGCCTGTGTCTGGTCCCCTTGAGCGCCTTCAGGGCCTCTTCAAGGAGTATCTCGGTGTTGCCGTTGAGCCTGGGGCTTCCTTGAAACGCCACGATCTTCATTGTCCCTGCCCGCCGTTCTTCGAGGCCGCCTGTTTGAGATCGATCATGCTCCTCATCTGCAGAAGATTATTAGTAAGGTCCCACCACCCGTGGTGGAAGGCGGCGTAATCGGCGGCCCCCGTCATTGCCGACGCGTATCGCGTTGAGTTCGAAAAGAACAACCACTGCTTGGCCCAGAACTGCTCCACCTGTTCGTCAAACGGATTGCTCTTGTCCTCCAGCCCTTTGTCCCATGCTTCGAGCAGCAGCTGTGTTGCCGCAAGTGTCATCTCATTCGTTTCCTTTATCGTGTTGTCGAGCTTCTCGAAATGCCCCGTTACCCAGTTTGTGCCGTGGCAGTTGTTGCAAATGCTCCTCATCGTCGCCATCCTTTTCTCCTGCTCATCCCTGTCGATGAGAAATTCAGAAGCCGGGATGCCGGTAAAGGTCGTGGGCAGGGGTAGGCCGTCCTTGTTTCTGATCGTCGTCGTATTTCCCGATTTCGGCTGTGGATGCGCATACACCAGTCCGAAGAGTCTCACCCAGAGGCGTGAGCCGAAGTCATGGCTCCTCTCGGCCACCTTGTCCCCTTCGGCGGTAACGAGCAGACTGTTGTGGCAGGTTGCGCAGGTAGGGGCCTTGAAGTCCTTCCCTACCTTCCAGGGAACGGACGTGAAGTCCCACTCATGGTACTTGGACGCGAAGATGTTCCCGTGCTTGCTCTCTTTGTAGACGTTCCACGCAGGCACATCGGGCTCGAGATGGCACTGGTTGCACGTATACGGTTTTCTCGCCACCTCGATCGAAAACCCATGACGTGGATGGCACGCAGTGCAGGCCCCGAGGCTCCCATCGGGGTTTTCGCGGCCCACGCCCTGATTGGGCCAGTTTGAGAGGTTCGGCACCATGATGTCGCCCATCTTCGTCGCCACGGTCTTCATTCCCCGGACATCTATCTTCGTCCCGTGGCAGCCAAGACAGGTCTCACGGAGAGTCATGTCCGACGGCTTATGGGTGATGATTTTTCCGTCCTCCATTTTCTTCGGGCCGGTGATCGTCATCGCCAGAGCATGCGTAACCGGATTGTCCATGAGGTTCTTGATCGCATGCGCCTTCTTGCTGTCAGAATACTGTCCGACCTCAACGGGATGACAGGTCCTGCAATCGTTCGGGGAAACGACGACATTAATCTTGAATCCCATGTGCTCGAAGCTGTCCTTGTGGCTGTCGGGGTTTCGGCTGTGGCATTCGTAGCATCCGACCACGAACCTGGAAAGACCGTCTGGCACCGACTCAGCCGAGATGCGGCGTTCCATCGCCGGTTTTTCCATTGCCTCCGCCGGGGCGCCCTTCGCATGCCGGCTTGAAAGCCAGTCCTGCACAATGCCGGGCGTGTAAGCCCTATGACAGCCGAGGCATTCCATGGTCTGTGAACTGACGTTCGCTGACATCCTGGCTTCTTCGTGCTTGTGCTCGCCGGCGAGGGCGGTGTGAAAGCCGAAAAGGCAGGACAACAGGAAGGCGAGAACCCCTGCCGAGAGAACCGGCGATATTCGTACTCTCCTCATGCCGCCCTCCTCATTCTTGAAGTGTGAAACGCATTCACCCCGCTGACAGTAATGAATGCGAGATCTGGCTAATCGATCTTCTTGAATGACTGCTTCTTCGCCTTGCAGACGGGGCACTCGTCGGGCGCCTCGCCTTCAACCGTGTACCCGCACACCTGGCAGACATAGACGTCAGCCTCGGGATTCTTTCCAAGGGAATCGAGCGCCTTCTGGTAGAGCGCAGCATGGACCTTCTCGACATCGTTCGCATAGGTAAAAGACCGCAGGGCTCCTTTGACGCCCTCGGCATTCGCATCCTCGATCATCTGGGGGTACATGTTCTTGAACTCATGGGTCTCGCCGTTGATCGCCTCCTCAAGGTTCTCTTTTGTGCTCCTGATGCCCCCCAGTTCCTTCAGATGGTTGTGGGCATGCACGGTTTCGGCGTCAGCCGCGGCCCGGAAGAGCTTCGCGACCTGCTTGTAGCCTTCCTGTTCCGCCTTCTTCGCGAAAGCAAGATACTTCCTGTTCGCCTGTGACTCTCCCGCAAAAGCCTCTTTGAGATTCTTCTCCGTCTTGGACATAACCCCTCCCTTTAGAATTTTCCGTGATACTCCTTCACTTTCTCTGCAAAGGCGCGTCCGAACTCATAGCATTTCGTCTCATCGTCTGCAGAAGGCCTGTATGCCACCTGCACTCCTGGCTCGAATATCTCAAGCCCCATCTTCTTGCACTCCTCGTAGACCTCCTTCACTGCGCCGCCTCCCCACCCGTAGCTGCCGAATGCGCCCACGATGCGGTTCTTCGGTCTAAGCCCCCTGAGATAGGTGAGAAAATTAGCCACCGTCGGATAGACGATGTTGTTCAGTGTGGGGGTCCCGACGAGGGTGCCTCGCGCCCTCCAGAACTCCTTTATTCCGATACTTGTAGGTGCAGCGCGCAACTTGAAGACCCTGCACTCGACGCCTGCGTCCTTGATGCCCTCCACTATGGGGACCGTCATCTGCTCGGTGCTGTGCCACATGGTGTCGTAGATCACCAGCACACTGAGTTCCGCCTTGCCGTTCGCCATGTCGAGATACATCTGGACGATCTTCTTGGGATTGGCCCTCCAAATGACGCCATGGTCGGGGGCGATGACGTCAATATCGAGTCCGAGCTTCTGCACATCCGAGATCTTTGCCTTGATCAACTGCCCGAAGGGCATGAGGATATTCGCATAATAGTCGATCACCGCATCCTCGAGCTCTGACATGGACTGGCACGTGACGAATTCGTCATCGAACCTCACCGCCGACGCGATGTGCTGGCCGAAGGCATCCTGGCTGATGAGCACGTTGTCGTCCTTGACATATGTCATCATGGAGTCTGGCCAGTGAAGCATCGGGGTCTCGATGAAGAGCAGCGTCTTCTTGCCCGTCGAGAGTGTGTCTCCCGTCTTCACCACCTTTACGTTCCACTTCGACAGGTCGTAGAACCTCTCATATCCCTTTCTGCCCTTTTCGGTGATATATATGGTTGCCTTGGGAGCGAGCTCCATGATCCTGTCGATGGAGGTCGCGTGATCGTTCTCGATATGGTTGATCACGACATTTCTGATTTTCGAGGGATCGACGAGGCTCCTTATGTTCTTTATGGTAATATCGGCGAAATCATGCTTCACCGTGTCGACAAGGGTGATCTCGTCATCCATGATAAGGTAATTGTTGTAGGTCGTGCCGTGGGGCGTCCCGTAGCCGTGGAAATCCCTCACCGCCCAGTCGATGGCTCCGACCCAGTATATGCCGTTTTTCACTTCAACTGCCTTCATAGCACCTCCGCGTTTTCGTGACGGGATCGCTACACCACCACTTTACATTCAAACCCCTCACCAATGAGGTCCATTGGCCGTCCGCAGCAGAAAAGCGTCCCGGCCCCTGCATTGGCCACCACTACCTCGTTGCCGCAGGTGTTGCAGCGATACTTCTGCCCCGCCTTATTCATAAAATGTCGTCACCTCCGTTCGCGTTTACTGTCTGCTCGTCTCGCACTTATACTGTCACGACTGGAACAGGTTACCGGAGAGGTCCGAGAGAAGCGTGCGTCCGTCTCACCCGACCTTCTCGAAGGCGTCTTTTGTTGCACGACAGACGGGGCACCTCCAGTCGGCCGGGAGGTCATCGAACCTTGTCCCCTGCTCTTTCTCCTTGTAAAGCCATTTGCAGGTGGCGCACCGCCACACTTCGAAGTCCTCCCGTGCGCCTTCCTTTGTCACCACTTCCCAGCCTTTCTCCACCCAGTTCTCCAGGGGCGGTGGATAAAAACCAGAGAATATCTTCTTGTCCCTCGCATCCTCGACTTTCACATCCACCGTGTAGTCGCCCTTCTTGAGGCTGTATCCCCACTGAAAGTGGTCGCTCGTATCAGGAGAGGTCGCCTTCATGACAAAGCTGACCGCATTGCCGCTTTTCTTCACCTTCGACCAGCTGTGGCAGCAGGGAAGTATGGACGTGCATCCGCACTTCCCTCCCACCAGGTCAAGACCGTCTACACGAAAGCCGCCGGGGATCTTCTCGACGGTGACTTCCATGAATCCTACTCTTCAAGCAGGGTGCTGAAAGCAGCGTGGTGCTCGGTCTCGTCCTCGAGTATCGACTCGAAGAGCTTTCTCGTCACGACGTCCCCCTCCTTGGCTGCCAGGGCGATGATCTCGTTGTAGAGGGTGATTGCATCTTCCTCTGCCTTCTTGTTGATCTGTAACATCGCCTTCCAGTTGTCGCCGACAGTGATCGGCGTGGGTTTCGTGGTGGGCACGCCTCCCAGATAATCGAGCCTCTCGGCGATCTCCTCCGCGTGCTTCATCTCGGTGATGGCGAACTTCTTGAAAATGCCGCCCACCGTCTCTGCGTGGATCCCCCTCACTGTCACATGCTGCCACATATACTGGACACTCACCTGGATCTCCCGCGCGATTGCGTCATTGAGCTTGTCCAACAATTTCTTGCTTGCCATGCTGCCCTCCGTGTATCAGCTATTTCTGCTCCTATGGAGCTTCCGAAAAAATACCGATGCAGTCATCGGGTAAAGCCACATTCACTATGTGGTTCCGCCATTCCGGCTCTCGTCTTCTCTTGATGAGGATCAGTCCGAAATTCCTGCGTTTCAGAGGAATGCCCGATGCCCCGGCATCGAGTGCCTGGTTGCAGGAATGACAACGTGTGAGGCCCTACTCCATGAACTCCTTATATAGAGTTCTATGTTATGCATCACACGGACAGTTGTCAATCGAGCCCGTCGTTCATCTACTTCACTTCTTCATACACCTTGCCAACCATCTCTTCGGAGGGCTTGAGGGTCTTCTGCCCTGGCTGCCATTTCGCGGGACAGACCTCAGCAGGCGCGTTTCTCACATAGTCGAATGCCTGCATCTTTCTGAGCAGTTCATCGGCATTTCTGCCGACGTTGAAGAAGTTCACCTCGGCTCCCACTAGTGTGCCGTCCGGATCAATGATGAACGTGCCGCGCAGGGCGAGGCCGCTCTCCTCGTCGTAGACGCCGAAGAGCTGCGCAAGTACCCGCTTGGGATCAGCGCCCATGTGATACTTCACATCCTTGAGCAGTTTCTCTTGGTGGTACCAGCCGTAATGGACGAACTTAGTGTCGGTGCTCACCGACACCACCTCGCAGCCCAGTTTCTTGAGTTCCTCCTGCCTTGCCGCCAGGTCCGCTAGTTCCGTCGGACACACAAAAGTGAAGTCCGCAGGGTAAAAAACAAGGATCGTCCATTTCTTGCTGCCCTTCGCCCCGGCAAGGCTGAACTTCCCGAACTTCCCCGTTGCCGGCTCAAAGGTCTCGATTTCAAAATCGGGCACCTTCTGCCCGACCCTCACACCGCAATGGGTGACATCGCATCCGCAGTAACAGGTCTCATTGATGATCTCTTCCATGGGTAGCCTCCTTGATCAGTAGTCAAATAAGCATGCTCAGTCGATGTGCGCCGCGGGCGTCACCGGCTCGCCTAAGCCTTCTGCATGCAGCCTTTCTCCCCGCACTTGGGACACTTCTGCGGCTTGCACCTGCCTTCCTTCGTTGCGCCGCATTTCTCGCACTTGAAAACTGCCATGGCATCATCACCTCCTTCATACCGTGTGCTACCCCGTCACGTGCCCCTGCACGCGGGACATATCCCGTAAAATTCAATATGGTTGCTGATGATCTCGAAGCCCTGCTTCGCCGTCTCAGGGAGCCTCAGGTCATAGTCGACATCAAGGTCTATGATGCGCCTGCACCTCATGCATACCAGGTGGTGATGAGGTGAAACATTCGTCTCGAAACGCTTCTTCCCGGGATCCGAGGTGAGTTCCAGGACTGTTCCCCTCTTTCTGAGCGCCTCCAAGGTGTTATACACTGTCGCAAAGGACATCGTCGGGAAGCTGCGGGAGACAGCACGGTAGATGTCCTCTGCCGAGGGATGACTCGTGTTGCCCTCAAGATACTTGAGGATTGCGATCCTCTGAGGCGTGAGCTTAAGACCCAAGTCCTTGTATTTTTCCATGCCGCCATTTCTTAGAATAATTATTAGCTAATAATTAATATCATTCAGACTCTCTTTCTGTCAAGTCGCAACGACTTATTATAGCCGAGATAGCGCGGCAGACGTGTTACAGTAAAACATGGCCAGCGATGCCTATAAACGTATCCTCGTGAGGGGAGTGAACTGGATTGGTGACGCTGTCATGACCATGCCAGCCATCAGGGCTCTCAGACGGGAGTTCCCCAGCGCACATGTCACGCTTCTCGTGAAGCCTTCCGTTGCGCCCCTCTTCGAGAAGGACCCTCTGCTCGACGAGGTCCTGATCTACGGCCCCGAGTTCAGGGGAGTCAGGGGCAGGTTGCGTCTCGCCTCCCTTTTGAGGAGAAAGCGGTTCGACGTGGCGGTGCTCCTGCAGAACGCATTTGATGCTGCGCTCGTCAGCTTCCTCGCAGGCATCCCGAGGCGGATCGGTTACGACAGGGACGGCAGGGGCTTTCTCCTCACCACACCAGTGCCCTTTCAACGCGATGACAGGAGTATGCACCACGTCCGCTACTACCTCGAGCTCCTCCGTGGCGCCGGCATCGAGGGAGGAGACACTTCTCCGTGGCTGTATCTGACCATCGAGGAACGCGTCCACGCACGCGATGCATTCTTCCATCTCAGGAGACCGATACTCGGCGTGAACCCGGGCGCGACCTTCGGTTCTGCCAAACGGTGGCTCCCTGAGAGGTTCGCCGAAGTCGGGTGGCGCTTTATCCGCGAAATGGGAGGAAGCGTGGTGGTTTTTGGGGGTAAGGCCGAGACCGGGATAGCGCAGGAGGTCGAGCGGATCATCCTCGATCGCCTCGACGGCAGCCTGCCACGGGTCGTCACTATAGAGCCTCTTCCCCGCGAGCTCTTCATGAACCTTGCAGGTCATACCTCGTTGAGGGGCCTCTCGGCACTCATCGCCGAGTGCGACCTGATACTCACCAACGACTCCGGTCCCATGCACGTCGCCTATGCCGTGGGCACTCCCCTCGTCGCCCTCTTCGGCTCGACTGATCCGGCGCTGACAGGCCCTCTGGGAGAAAGTGACGAGGTGATAAAGCCGTCCCTCTCCTGCAGTCCCTGTTTCGAGCGGAGTTGTCCGGAACAGACCCTGCGCTGCATGCGCGACATATCGGCAGGGGAGGTCTATGCAGCAGTGCGGAGACTGACTCCTCAGAGGCCGGCGGTCTTTTTCGACAGGGATGGTACTCTCTGCAGAGACGCACATTATTTGAGAGGGTGGGACGAGTTCGAGACCTTCCCCGAAATCGGCCATCTGAGATCTCTCCGTGACAAAGGGTTTGCGCTGATCGGTCTCACGAATCAGTCCGGTATCGCGAGGGGCATAGTTGACAGGGGATTCGTCGAGGAGGTGAATAGCATCTTCGTGAAGAGGCATGGATTCGACGACTTCCTGTATTGCCCTCACAGCCCCGATGAGCATTGCCCCTGCCGGAAACCCGAGAGCGGCATGGTGGCCAGTGCACGGCGCCGACACCGTCTCGACCTGAAAAGTTCATTCGTCGTGGGAGACAAGGATGCGGACATGCTTCTCGCACGCGCCGTCGGCGCAAAGGGAATACTAGTCAGGACGGGACATCAGCAAGGGTCCCAGTATGCGTACGCAGTTGCAGCTGACCTGAGGGACGCGGTCCGTATTATACTAGAAGAGCAGGGAACATCATGAGATACACACATACCATCAAACTGCGCCCTCTGCCGAGAAAGATCCTCATCATCAAGCCGAGTTCCCTCGGCGACATCATCCACAGCCTTCCGTTTCTCCAGGTGATGCGCGATCTCTTTCCCGCCGCTGAACTTCACTGGGTCATCGCCAGAGGCCTTGAAGCGGTCATCGAACAGCATCCCATGGTCGACAGGGTCATAATCATCAACAAGGACTCGTGGAAGAGACCCGGAAACATAAGACAGACCGTCACCGAAATCTCGGATCTGGCGCACCGCCTCAGAAAGGAGGCATACGACCTCGTCGTGGACCTTCAGGGACTCTTGAGGAGCAGCATCATCGCCGCCACGACCGGGGCACCGGTAAGGGTGGGATTCAGAGAAGCGAGGGAAGGTAGTGTGCTGTTTTACACACACAGGGTCGAGGGGGGAAAGGAACTGCACGCAGTCGACAGGTGCCTTCGCATTGCTTCGGCATTGGGAGGCGACATGCACGAGGTGAAATTCCCGATGCCTCTCGTCAAGGCTTCACAGGCGGTGAAAGAACTCAAGGAGAGGTTCGGCGAGTACGCAATAATCGTCCCGGGTGCGCGCTGGCCGACGAAGCAATGGCCTGCCGAGCGATTCGGCACGCTCGCTGCAATGCTCGACATGCCGAGTATCCTCGTCGGCTCGGCTGCCGACATGCAGGCATCGCAGAACATAGCCGAAGGATCGAGGGGAAAGGCGGTGTCGTGTGCTGGGCAGACAGAGATGAAAGACCTCTTTTCGCTGCTCAGGGACGCAAGGGTGGTGATCAGCAACGATTCGGGACCGATGCATATCGCGGCGGCTTACGGACGCCCCGTCGTCGCCATCTTCGGTCCCACAAATCCCGTGCGCACGGGACCTTACGGCACCAGCAATGTCGTCACACGAACCGCCCTTCGGTGCGCACCGTGCTACAAGAAGAAATGCGGGGAACTGAAATGCATGAAGGACATCGCAGTTGAACAGGTGTACGACGCAGTGAAGCAGGTGACAAGCGCACCCTGACACCGCTGAAGTCTTGCACTCTCAGCACGTCCGCGATCATCGATTGCCGCCGATCCATCGAAAGGGGGAACGCATGAGATACCAGATTGGAGAAACAGGGAGAGTAGCCGTCCTGCGGTTCGAGGACGGCGACGACGTGCTGAAGGGACTCACCGAACTCGCCAAGAACGAAGATATCAGGGCCGGGGTGGTGTATCTCGTCGGCGGCATGAAGGGCGGACGTTTTGTGGTGGGCCCTGAAACTGAGACCATGCCTCCTGTTCCGGTTTGGAGGGAGCTGACCGAAAGCCACGAAATCGTGGGCCTCGGCACGATCTTCTGGCAGGGTAGCGAACCGAAAATCCATTTTCACGGCGCTTACGGGAAGCGCGACAGCGTGAAGGTCGGCTGCCTCAGGGAGATGTCGGAGACCTTTCTCGTCCTGGAAGGGATCATCGTCGAAATAAAGGGAGTGAACGCGGTCAGGGAGCTTGACCCTTCCACGGGCCTGGCGCTTCTGAAGGTTTAGCAACCTGAGAGTTGCATAAGACGGCAGGGCAGAGCGCCTCAAAGCCTTTATGAATGCGATGAACTGTGACTCAGAGTCCGGTCTTATGGATTTGACCACCGGTGTGGTTCGGAAAGTTCCCTTATGGTTGATTGGAGATGAACAAGGCATCACTCATAAAGTCTCTTCGGCATCTCCCTGCCGATGAGGGTTCTGCTTTGCAACGCTAAGGGGAATACTTTCGGTTGCCCATTTTATGCTGTCAGTGGAAAACGGCCAGGCCCATTTGATAGGATATGACGCAGGCTCTGCTGTTCGGTGACTCTGCCTTCCGCGTTTCAGCTTCGAGCACCGACACGGCCTTTTGTCAGTCTCTTATGTAGGTTGATACCTGTCGCTGTTGTTTCTTTGGAGGGGTGGCTGAGCGGTTGAAAGCGGCGGTCTTGAAAATCGTTGTAGGGGGCGACCCTTACCGTGAGTTCGAATCTCACCCCCTCCGCTTCTTGTCTCTTCGAAGTGTAAGGTAATAGCTGCCCCTTACCTCGTGCAGTCCTCGTGCAGTAACTCGTGAGGTAACTCAATATGGGATTCTTTCGGAAGATATTTGGTTATAAGGAGACAGGACACAATAAGGAGTTCGAAAACAATTTAGCAGCAGCACATAGGATCGTAGCTGACTATGGCGACTTCATGCAAAGTTCCGCTTTTCCGACACCCGGCTGTATTGCAGACACAAAGAAATTACCTTATGACAAAGAACGCATCAAAAGGGCTCTAATCCTCGCAATAAAACTCTCTGATAATCACGACACGAAACAAACGCTGAAAATAGCCTATAGCGGTCTCGCGGATTTCCAAGACGGTGTTGGTGAATCAGATATAGGTCTTGACACGAGGAGGATTCCTGAACTACAGAATATCGATTCTCTGGGTAAGGCTCAGCTGGAATCTATTATGGAGAAGACGGAGCCGATGATGAGATCATATGATGAATTCTGCGAGAAAGTGGAGGCAGAACGAGAATTGCTATGGAGAGATGTGAGATTTTTGTAACTTGTTCGCCTCTCCTCGCAGTTTCTCCGCCCCGTTATGAGGATAAACCCGAATCGAGCGAGGATCTGCAGGTCCGCCCCAAGATGAGGCAGAAGACGCTCACGGGACCAGTAACATTAAGGTAGACGAACAACCTCGAAGCGAGGCGACCGACGAGGGAAGGCTTTGGGGATTTTAGATGCTTATGGTGCCTGACCCATAGAATCTTTCCAGTATCTCCCTAAACAGCAAGCTCCCTCCGACCATCATGGCGATAAAGATGATGAAAAGTATCCATGAGAGCACTATCATCCAACGGTTGACCCCACCTTCCTGCTTCAGGCTGCCGTGGAAAACATCAGTATTGGAGCTTTCTTTTCTTATCTCGGCTATCCGACTCTTGGCGTGCAGCCAGTACAGGTAGTTTCCGGCGACTGCCGCCATGAGGTAGGGAAGTAAGCTGATATGGGGCATGAACAGGATCAGGAAGCCGACTACACCGTAGAGATACATCTTCCTGTAGAGCGCCCAGAAGGGGCCCGCAATAAGGCCCGCCCAGTTCCATGAAAACACAAACTTGTTAACGCCGTCGACAGAAAACTTCTTAAACCGTGGCAGGTAATACCAGCTCTTTTCGCCAATGAAAAGACTTAGTTCTCCTTCAGTGGCATTCTGTCCGCCCGAGGTCTCTTCACCAACTGTCAAACCACACTTCTGGCAATATGTGGCCCCTTCCGGCCATTGAGATCCACAGCGGTGGCAGTAGGACACCTGTCGATTTGTCATCTGTATATTCTATCACTATGGCCATGGTATTCCTTACCGGCCGTTACTGGTCTCACTTGTCACCTCGATTTGTTCAGCAGGCTCCTTTACAGCGAGTAAGACTGATGAGTCCT
>JBLMXV010000159.1:0-11619 GCA_050257935.1 Chloroflexota bacterium | reverse complement strand
GTAGACCACCACGTTGATAGGCTGGAGGTGTAAGCACAGTAATGTGTTCAGCTTACCAGTACTAATAGACCGTGTGCCTTGACCATTCTTACTCCCCACTCCTCCCCCTCATTCGTCAATGCTAAAGATTCTTGTTGCAAAATAGAAATTCCCGAGTAAAATTAAAGAAAGGGGCGGACCCTTTCTTTAATTTTTTTTGCGTAAAGGGGTTGCAGGACATGAAAGAGAGAGATATCTTTGAAGAAATAGTGAATCTAGGTAAGAGGCGGGGTGTTCTTACCTACGATGAAATAAACGAAGCGCTCCCGTCGGAATTCTTTTCGCCTGACGAACTGGAAGATCTGATGGACGTCCTGAGCGATATGGGCGTGAAAGTCGTCGATTATGAGGAGGGGGGTGCTCCGGAAGAAGAAGTCGAGGAGGAAGTCGAGGAGCATGAACGTGCAGAAGATCTTGTCCAGGCTTACTTCAATTCGATGGGGGATATCTCTATTCTCACGAAGTATGAAGAGATAGAACTCGCAAAGAAGCTCGAAGAGGGGCGAAACATAATTCGGGACGAGATATCCGCATTCCCGCTATGCGAGAGGATGAAGGAGACGATAACTACCGAAGACGAAGAGGAACTGCTCACCGAGGAGGAAAAGGCCGACGAGGCGGTGACGAAGACGCTCGCCAGAATTGAAGAACTTATGAGTGTGATCGATGTTGCCGACAGAAAGATCAAGAGATACGGCACGTTGAAAGAGTTGCGCTTCTTCATCAACGAGAAGAAGAAGAAGGGGCAGAACACGAAGAAACTCGATGGGCTGCTCAAAGAGGTTCAGACTGATTACAAGCGGGTGGAAGGCGAGATCGGGATGAGGGTCGATGCGCTAAAGGACCGTTGGATCAAGGTCTCGAAAGCGCGCCATCTCGTGACCGAGACAAAGACCGAGTTGATCACGAGGAACCTCAGACTGGTAGTCAATATAGCCAAGAATTACGTGGGCAGGGGGCTTCCGCTTCTGGACCTGATCCAGGAAGGCAATATAGGCCTCATGAAAGCGGTCGACAAGTTCAAATATGAAAAGGGCTTTAAGTTCAGCACCTATGCCACATGGTGGATACGTCAGGCAATAACGAGGGCCCTGATCGACCAGACGAAGACGATACGCGTGCCAGTACACATGATGGAGTTTTATAACCGGGTGACCAAGGCGTCCAGAGAACTGACGCAACAGCTCGGCAGAGAACCGACAAACGAGGAAATTGCCAAGAAACTCACCGTCCCCGTGCGCAAAGTTGATGAGGTTTTTAGGGCGATTCAGGATCCCATAGCCCTGCAGACGCCGATAGGCGATGAGGACACGGAGCTCGAGGACTTCATCGGTGACAAGGCCAGCCCGTCGCCTTACTCGGACGCTGAGCGCATCGAGACGTCGGAGCAGATTCAGAGGGTGCTTCGGACACTTACGCAGAAGGAGGAGACGGTAATACGGATGCGCTTCGGGATAGGCGTCGACCGCGACCATACTCTCGAAGAGGTGGGCAGGTACCTCTCTATAACGAGGGAGCGCGTCAGACAGATAGAGGCAAAGGCGCTCAGGAAATTGAAACACCCAAGCCGCCTGAGGGCGTTACGAATTCTTACGAGCTAAGAGAGGCTTGAACCGCCGTGTCGGAGAGGGGTTGCCTGCCAAGGGTAACCCCTCTCAGTTTTTGAAATAATCGCCGGCTATGATTTCACGTTCCGATGCTTTGACAATTGCGACTGCGCTCCTGCCCGGCACATGAATGACCTGGATATCCCCGATCGGCGCATGAGGGGGCTCACCCGAGAACACGGTGAACATGTCGCCCACGACGAGGCCATCCGAAGCGCCTCTGTCGAGGTAGACGACGCCGTCGGGGCCGGTCATATTGCGTTCCCGCGAGGCGGTCAGGACGACCCCCGCAACACCCGGTCTATTCGGGTGCATGGGTTCCACGGGCGCCTCGACGGCGTAATACGGGACGAGCGGGTCGTGAGGAAGTACCTCCTCAAAGGACTCCCTTATCCGGGCCTTCTGATACCCGTTCTCCATTCCAAGGAACTCAATGATGCCCTTTACCCGGATTTTGTAGCCGAAGAACTCACCCGTAACAGGATGGTGAACCTTCTCGGGCTTTGTCAAAACGTAGAGCAAGGTCTTCGGTGCAAGGCTGCCGTAGGACGTTATATACACAAATTCGTCGGCGCCCATGAGTCTTCGCTGCTTGGGAGACTCGGAGATATGTCCTACCGGTGATAGGCCCCCGGCGATGACGCCACTGCTCAGCAGACCCCGTTCGCTGATCAAGTACCGTGCTTTTACCACCGGTAGCTGTACGCGAGGGAGTTTTTGAAGCTTGATCTCCTTACGCGCAACGGGCGCAGGGGGCGGGGCTGGCTCTTCAGCTATGCCTTCCCCGGGGATCTCGAGTGTATGACCCGGATATATGAGGTGGGGATTTCTGATCCGGGGATTCACCATCCAGATCTTCGGCCACAGGAGGGGATCTTTAAGTTTCTCGGACGAAATGTCCCACAGCGTGTCCCCTTTCTTTATGACATACTCCCCCGTCGAACCTTCTTCAGTCAGCGCACCCGTAACGCCGAAGGCCAGCACGAAAAGGAACGCTGATGTGGCAAGAAACACTCTCGGTCTCTTCACCATTGCTAATACCTCCCGGTTATGAGGAGATCATGGATATGGCAACTTTCGCTAAAGATAAACGATTGTCCCCCTTTTGTCAATAAGCGGGATCACATAATAGAGGGATGCAAAGGATGCGAAGCCCTGCAATGGCGCTCGAGCGACAGCCTCGCTCGCGGTGCTAGGCCCTACCAGACAGACGGCCGCATACCGGACACTGGGGATCGCGATAGGTCTTGAAGAACCTGAAATCCATCTTTCGACCGTCCCAGATGAGGATCTTACCCTTGAGGTTGTGGTCGAGACCAGTGAGAAACTTGATAGTCTCGAGGGCCTGAAGGGAACCGATGATGCCGGGTGTTGCGCCCACCACGGGGAATGTCTCTGAAGGAGGGGCCTCGGAAAACATGCATCTGAGACAGGGCGTTTCAGGAGGCTGGATGAAGCTGAGCCTTCCTTCGACGCCCCAGATGCTGCCGAATACGAGAGGTATCCGTTTTCTCAACGCCGACTCGTTGAGCAGGTACCTGGTCGGAAAGTTGTCCATGCAGTCGACAATGATTTCCGCATCTGCCACCAGATCATCCACGGTGTCGGCTGTGATCTTTTCGGTCAGGGCAATGACGTTCACATGAGGATTGAGTTCCTCGAGCGTCTGTTTTGCCGAGATCGCCTTGTTTGTCCCGATGCGGCCATGGTTGTGCAGAATCTGCCTGTTCAAGTTGCTCAGGTCTGGCGAATCGAAATCGCACACGCGTATGGTGCCGATGCCAGCCACCGCGAGATAGATCGAGACGGGCGATCCGAGCCCCCCGGCGCCGGCGATGAAGACACTTGATCTCTTGAGCTTTCTCTGTGTCTCTTCGCCCCATCCGTCCATCATCATCTGCCGGTGGTACCGTTTCAGTTCTTCAGTCGACAGCACGACGCCCTCCTGTAAGGCATTTCTTCACACCCGGCTGTCTGCTTCGGCAGCGGACAGCCGGGTGGCTCTCCAGCCCTCATTATACCAGATCGAAAGTGTTACTACCCCCCCGGAAAGTGGCGCATCAGACCGTCGAATGCGAACCGACGCGGAGGGATGACTGACCTGTCCTGCAGGTCTGACCGAGCCGGGTGACTACCGCAGCTACGGAAGGAGCGAACCTGCGGTATAATTGATATATCTCACACGAGAGGTGATCTGATGATATCGAAGTGGGCGGTGCTGGGCGTTATTCTTTTGGCCATTTCCTGCATCTATCCTGCGCACGCCGAGGAGAAGCAGCAGGAAGGGGCTGCAGTTGGCGAGGAGAAGCAGCAGGAAGGGGCTGCAGTCGATGAGGAGAAGCAGCAGATACTCGGACGGCTCGATTCAGTCGAGGAGGGACTCAAGATAACGAGGAAATGCGTTTCCGAGGCCAAGACACCCGCGGAGCTCGATCGCTGCTACGAATTGAAAGAGATGCAGAAGTTCGAGGCTGTTCAGGACATGATCTTCGAAATGGGGTCAAGTTGGGAAGAGAGGAGATACAGGAGAATGCTGCCTGAGAAATGGTGAGGCGGCGCACCTACGCGAGGCCCATGATCTCACGTACGACCGTCATCGTCTCCTCCGCGGCCAGAGCCGCCTTCTGAGATCCCTTGCGGGCATAATCGAACAGCAGCCCGCTGTCGCTGGTGAGTTCCACCCGTTTTTCCCAGATAGGCTCAAGGGCTCTGAAGACATTCCTTATGAGGATCTTCTTGCAGTCTATGCAGCCCATCCCTGCAGTCCTGCACCCCGCCGATACTTCCTCGAGTTCTTCCTGTGACGAGAAGATTTTGTGGAGCTGGTAGACGGGGGACAGTTCAGGCTCGCCCCTGTCGGTCCTCCTCTTTCTCGCGGGATCGGTCATCATTGTCTTTATCTTCTGCTCCACGGTCTGAGGGGGATCGCTCATGTAGATTGCGTTATCATAGCTTTTTGACATCTTTCTTCCGTCAAGTCCCGGCACCTTTGGGAATTCGGTGAGGAGTGGGTCGGGTTCGGGAAAGAACTCCCTGTACAAGTAGTTGAACCTCCGGGCGATCTCCCTCGACAGTTCCAGGTGCGGCACCTGATCTATGCCGACAGGGACATAATTAGCCCGGTAGATGATGATGTCGGCAGTCTGCAGCACGGGATATCCAAGAAATCCGTAAGTCGACAGATCACGGTCCTTGAGTTCCTCTATTTTTTCTTTGTACGTCGGAACCCGCTCGAGCCATCCCAACGGCGTGATCATCGACAGGAGGAGGTGCAGTTCAGCGTGCTGGGGCACCATCGACTGCACGAAGATCGTAGATTTCTCAGGGTCGAGTCCTGCTGCGAGGAAGTTGATGAGCAGGTCGCGGGTGTTTTCTTTGATAACAGAAGGATTAGCGTAGCCTGTCGTGAGCGCGTGCCAGTCTGCGATGAAATAAAAACATTCGTAGCTTTCCTGTAGATTGACCCAGTTTCTCAAGGCCCCGACTAGATTTCCCAGATGCAACCGTCCGCTCGGCTGCATGCCGCTGAGCACCCTTTCCTTCTTCATCAGTTCCTCCGCTCTCTCACTCTGTCAACCCGCTGCTCTGCATTCCCGGATCAGACTGACTCGACCAGCCTGAGCAGCAGCACAATGAAGGGCCAAATGATGTAGCTGGAAATGCCTGTCACGACGAGGAGTATCACGATCAGGAAGCCGAAGGGTTCTATCTTGCCGAGAATCGCAGCCTGGTTCTTGGGGAGAATGCCCATGAGTACTCTGCCCCCGTCAAGCGGCGGAACGGGGAGCATGTTGAAGACTGCCAGGATGACATTCACGATTACACTCGCCTTGAGCATCAGGGCGAGGGGTTGAATGACCGCGGAAGCCGCCCCTCCCGGGAGGAGGAAGGAGAGCGGATAGAGAACGTGTTTGAGGAGTACCGCGCTCGCGACAGAAAGGAGCAGGTTTGTAACGGGACCTGAAATCGCCGCGATTGCCATATCCTTCCTCGGATTCTTGAAGTTCATCGGGTTTATAGGCACGGGCTTGGCGTAGCCGAAGACGAACTGCCCGTTTGTCACGGCGAAGAGCAGAAGCGGCATGAGGATTGTGCCGAACGGATCGACGTGGGCTAGGGGATTCAGAGTCAGCCTTCCCATGAGCTTTGCCGTAGGATCGCCGAGTTTGTGAGCGATGAACCCATGGGCAACCTCGTGCAGTATGATGGCGATCAGGATTGGGGGCGCTGAGATGATGAGCTGACGAATAATGTACGTGAAATCCATGATTTGCCTCGGGCTACTCCTCTGGTGGTCAGTTCAGGTCTCTCGGGGCGTCCGAGCACGTATCTCAGGACCGCCTCTCGCTCTTATACAAACCCTGCAGAGCCCGGCAAGGAAGCGGGATACCTAACCCAGTCTCTTCTTGAGGTTCTGATACTCCGTCGTGAATTCCTGGGGCAGCCTGTCGCCGAACTGTGCAAAGAACTCGTTGACCTGGTCCAATTCGGCCATCCAGGCCTTTGCATCGACCACAAAGAGCTTGTCCAGATCTTCTCTTCTCATGTCCAATCCCGAGAGATCAAGATCCTCTGCATACGGCATGAGACCGATGGGGGTCTCCTTCGCCTTCACTCTGTTGTGGACGCGATCCAGGACCCACTTCAATACGCGAATGTTCTCTCTGAATCCGGGCCACAGGAATCGGCCGTTTTCATCCACCCGAAACCAGTTCACTAAGAAGATCCTTGGCGGCTGAGGCAGATCGAGCCCTATCTTGAGCCAGTGTTTGAAATAGTCGGCCATGTTGTAGCCGCAGAAGGGGAGCATCGCAAAGGGATCCCGCCGGACTGCGCCGACCTTCAAGGCTGCCGCTGCGGTGGTCTCGGATCCCATCGTCGCCGCCGAAAAAACGCCGTGCTGCCAGTTAAAGCTTTCCACAATGAGTGGGGCCGTTGTGCTCCGCCTTGCACCAAAGAGGATTGCGGAAACGGGGACCCCCTTGGGGTTGTCGAATTCTTTCGAGAGAGTCGGGGCGTTGTAGACCGAGACGGTGAATCGTGAGTTGGGATGAGCCGCCGGCTTGCCCTGGTCCACGGAATAGAGATTGCCCTGCCAGTCGAGGAGCTGTGCAGGTTTCGGGGCATCCCGTTCCATGCCCTCCCACCACGGCGCATTGTTATCGATGTCGAGGGCTGTATTCGTGAAAAGCGTGGGGTAGAACTTTCCTGCTTTCAGTGTCTCCATCATGTGCGGATTGGTCTTGTAGGAAGTGTCAGGAGCGACACCGAAGAACCCGGACTCCGGGTTGATCGCGTAAAGCCTCTTGTCCGGACCGACATTGATCCACGCGATGTCGTCGCCGAGAGTCCACATCTTGTACCCCGGCAGGGAGGGGGAGAGCATGGCAAGGTTGGTCTTGCCGCAGGCCGAAGGAAAGGCTCCTGTGATGTAGGTGACGGTTCCGTCCGGTTCCTCGATGCCTCCGATGATCATGTGCTCCGCGAGCCAGTGCTCCTCGTAAGCAAGACAGGACGCGATCCGGAGGGAGAAACACTTCTTGCCGAGGAGCGCGTTGCCGCCGTATCCCGATCCGATACTCATGACGAGACTGTCTTGCGGAAAGTGCATGATGAATCTCTTCTCAGGATTGAGTTCGCCTATGGAATGGAGACCTTTGACGAAGGTGCTGCTGTTGCCGATTTTGGTGATGACCTCGCCTGACATCCTCGTCATGATCCGCATGCTCACGGCAACATAGACGGAGTCGGTCAGCTGAATGCAAGACTTCGAGTATGGTGAATCAGGATGGCCCATCGTGTAAGGAAGGACGTACATTGTTCTTCCGCGCATGCAGCCGTCATAGAGCTTAGTAAGCATGGCCTTGGCCTCTCCGGGGTCCATCCAGTTGTTGTTCGGCCCTGCAAGTTCCCTTGTCGGCTGGTTCACGTATGTCAGATGCTCCACACGAGCGACGTCTGAAGGATGGCTCCTGTGTAAGTATGACTTCGGAAACATTGAGTGGTTCAAAGTGTAGAAAGTATAGTTGTCGCCGATCTTCTCCTGCGTCAGGCCTGTTTCGATAAGAGTATAAGCCTCCTCTTCGGAGCCGTTGCACCAATAGACGTTGTCAGGCTTGGTCAGCCTGGCCTGCTCCTCGACCCATTGCTCTACCGGAGTGCTCATGGTTACCTCACTAGTGGCACAGAAGATAAATGCAGAGAGACCCTTATCTTATACTGATGAACTTCTGACTGTCAATCCGTCGTGTCCCCCCGGGATCCCCGACTCACCGCCGGCAAAACCTTGTGCTATAATGTCTGGCATGAAAATTCTCCAGGGAAAAGAAGAGGTCTCGAAATTTCTGCGCCTCCTCAGACGCCGGGCCCGAGGGGGCGGCAGCGACGTCGAGAGAACCGTGGCAGCGATTCTGGGAGATGTGAAGAAGAGGGGCGACCGTGCTCTAATCGACTACACTTCGAGGTTTGACGGCCACCATCTGTCCCTCAAGATGGACAGGCGAGAGATCAGACGCTGCGCGGGAACTGCCGATCGGAAGGTCATCGGCGCGTTGCGGATCTCAGCAGAGAGGATACGGGCATTCCACGCGCGCCAGCGGGAGAAATCGTGGACGTTCAGGAAAGGCGGCGCTGTGCTCGGTCAGATCATCAGACCCCTTGAACGGGTGGGAGTCTATGTACCGGGCGGGAAGGCCTCCTATCCTTCGACCGTCCTGATGAACGTGATACCTGCTCAGGTGGCGGGGGTGCCGGAGATTGCCCTCTGTGTACCTGCTCCAGGAGGTGAGATGAGTCCCGCTGTAATGGCGGCTGTAGATCTGCTCGGGGTCAAAGAGGTGTATCGTGTCGGAGGCGCTCAGGCGGTGGCGGCACTTGCCTTCGGCACCGAATCGGTTCGGAAGGTGCACAAGATCGTCGGGCCGGGAAACATTTATGTGGCGACTGCGAAAAAGATGGTCTTCGGTGAGGTCGACATAGACATGATCGCCGGCCCCAGCGAGATACTCATCATCGCCGACAGGACGGCCCCCGCTCTGTTCGTCGCCGCGGACATGCTGAGTCAGGCAGAGCATGACGAGATGGCCTCCAGTGTCCTCATCAGCGATTCGGTTGATCTTCTCGAAAGTGTGCGCAGAGAGTTGGCGGCACGTCTCAGCACCCTGAAGAGGTGGGAGACAGCACGGAAGTCCCTCAAGAGCTTCGGCGCCCTGATCAGGACGCCTACAATCAGGGATGCCGTGGAGATGGCCAACGAGATAGCGCCGGAACATCTCGAGGTGCTCACGGAGAATCCGGCCGAGACGGCCCGGTTGGTGCGGAACGCGGGGGCTGTATTCCTGGGGCCCTGGACTCCCGAACCGCTTGGTGATTACTCGGCGGGCCCGAACCATACGCTGCCTACCGGCGGCACGTCACGCTTCTCGTCGCCGCTCGGCGTGTACGACTTTGTGAAGAGAACGAGCTACCTCGAGTTTAACAGGAAAGGTTTCCTCGACCTCGCCGAAACAGTGGAATGCCTCGCAGATGAGGAGGGACTCGAGGCGCATGCCGACACGATAAGGGTGCGCAGAGCATATTTGCGAGGGACGGCTGCGAAAGAGGTCTGACAGGTGAAGCGGATTCCTGAACCGGAGCTGATGGATGAGGACGAACAGGCCCGTGCGTATTCGGAGGCCGATTTCGATGAACCGCACGATCGCTTTGTCAGACTTTTTCAGGAGATCTTCGGCTCCGACGCGCCCGGAAGATTCGTCCTTGATCTGGGCTGCGGTCCCGCTGACGTGACGGTCAGGTTTGCGAGGGCATACTCCCATTGTGTCGTCCACGGGGTGGACGGTTCCAAGGCCATGCTTCAGTATGGAAGGCGAAGGCTCGCGCAACACCCGGACGTTCAGGAGCGCATCGAGCTTTTCTGCGGTGTTCTTCCCCAGGTATCGCTGCCCATGGAGCACTATGACGTAGTCATGAGCAACAGCCTCCTCCATCATCTCAGCGAGCCTATGATACTCTGGGAATCGGTCGGACGATATGTACGTCCCGGTTCCTGTGTCTTCATCATGGACCTCATGAGGCCGAGGACCACTGATGAGGTTGACGAACTCGTCGGGAGGTACGCGTCAGGCGAGCCGGAAGTGCTGAGGAGGGACTTCTACAATTCCCTCCTTTCCGCCTTTGAGCCTGGTGAGATTGAATCACAGCTGAGGGAAGCCGGGATGAGCTACCTCGCAGTGAAGGTGGTCAGCGACAGGCATGTAACTATCTCCGGACGTGCACGATGACACAGTAGTTAAGTCGCAAAGGCGCCGCCTTGCCTTCAAGGACCGGCCTTTTACGCCTCGTAGCAGAGCACCCGGAAAGACCTATCGTCTCTCCCTTGTCGTCTGTCGTTGTAACATCAGAGACAGACACGACCTTCTTTACGTTGCTTTCGGCAATGAAGCTGTTGACGGCATCGTCCAGGCCCGCGAGTTCCCCCATAGTCTTCAACGGCCTTATCTCCGTGCCGAAGGTCTTCACCTTGAACATGGACACCTCCGTTCCCGATGTTATTCAGACAGATTGTCAGACCGATACCACTTCCTTCACTGACGGGACCTTCTCTTTGAGACGTTTCTCGATCCCCATCTTGAGCGTCATGATCGACATGGGACAGTGGCCGCAGGCGCCGAGAAGCCTGACCTTCACAACACCCTCGTCGGTCACCTCCACGAGTTCTACGTCTCCTCTGTCAGCCCTGAGGTGGGGCCGTATTTCATCCAGGACTGCCTTGACTTGTTCCAGCATGCTGCCTCCTTGTCAGACGCGACTTATATCATTATGATCGCGCAATCCGTAAAAATTAGCAAGCCGCGTGATTGCTCCTCTCAACACCGGGATTGAGGTATACTATAGTGAGTCTTAATGTGCGCAGGGATATAACGAAGGATCGGATCAGAATCATGAGATACGGTGAGGCGGAGATCAGGACGGCGCGCTTTGAGGCGTGGGACAACCCGTCGCCGGAAAGGGACTACGAGATAGATATCACCTTCGGCGAGTTTACATGCCTTTGTCCGCGCTCGGGCTATCCGGATTTTGCGACCGTGAGAATACGGTATGTGCCGGATATGAAGATTGTCGAACTTCGCTCCCTTAAGCTCTACCTGAATTCTTTCAGAGACGTGCACATCTCTCATGAAGAGGTGACCAACAGGATTTATGCCGAGTTTGAAAGCGTCATCAAGCCGAGGTCTCTCGAGGTGGTCGGCGACTTCAACCCGAGAGGCAACGTCAAGACGGTCATTCACATCGGCTCGGATAAGAGGTAGCTCATGATGCAAGAAGATCACGACACGACTTCAGTGCGATGGTGGTTGTGCCTAACCATGCTGTCATCCTATTTACCGGGCGGTCCGGCGAAGTGTGAATGCGCATTAGGGACGGAAGTTCGGCGATGAGCAGTTCCTATAGACGGTTCGAACACATGGTAGTGGAGCTGAAAGGGGAAATCGTCAAGCACCTCGGTGAGGTCCTGATGGGTTTCAAGAATGTAGTGGTGAGCGGTAACGAGGGCGTGGGAAAACTGAAATACACGCTCGCCGCGTTTGAATCGGAGAAGAACCTGTATTACATAGGCAACCCTTTCGACTACGAGGGCAAGGCGAGACCGCAGGGGTACGACGAGTACGTGCGTCAGGTCAAGGCTCTTAAGGCCGATATGCACGTTATCATCAAGGAGGGCGACATACTGTCGCTGGACCTTTCGACGCTATCCAACTCAGAAGCCGTGGTCGTGATCGACGAGATGTACGGGAGATGCCCGACCCAGTGTGAGAAGCTCCTCGGGATTCTCGTGGACGACACGGTTCGTGTTGCTGTCATTACCGGATGCCTAAGAAATCTCGGTGTTGTCTGTGAAAGCCTTGACAAAGGGGTCCTGCTCACGACGACGGGCCTGTTGGTAATCGAACAGGATTTCCTGAAGAAGATGTGC
>JBLMXV010000158.1:0-8623 GCA_050257935.1 Chloroflexota bacterium | reverse complement strand
TCCGGAATGTTCCCACAGCTCCAGCGAGCAGTTTTGCTCGTTCTGTTTCTGTTCCTACCGGGTCTCTTTGACGCAGCCACGCGAGGCGTCATGGATGCCGCAGAGGTGACAGTCTATTACGACGACTCGCTACAGGCGGCGGCGCGTGAGGTTGTTGCCCTCTATCCCAAAGCGAAGGCCGCGATCGAAGGTACATTGCCGTGGAAAGTCGGTTTCAAACCCACGGTCATCCTGACAGGCCGAGCGTCCTTTCAGCACTTCAGCCAGAACCCAAAGATCGTCGCCTTTGCAGTGCCCGCCGACAACCTGATCGTGATCGATCATTCGAGAGTGGCGGCGGATCCCTCCACTTTGGCTGCCACTTTGAAACATGAGATCTGTCACCTTCAGCTGCATCATTACATTGCCCGCGGACGTCTCCCCCGTTGGCTCGACGAAGGATACTGCCAGTGGACGAGTGACGGCATTGCCGAAGTCTTCATCGATAGCCGGACATCTCAAATCGAACGGGCCGTCCTCGCGGGAAGGCTGATACCGCTGCACGACCTCAGCAGCGCTTTCCCTTCAGAGGAGCGCTCTCTCGTTCTCGCCTACGAAGAGAGCAAGAGCGTAGTCGAGTACGTCATACGAGAGCACGGATTCCCTTCCCTGATGGCGGTTTTCGATAACCTGAAGGCAGGATACTCCATTGATAAGGCAATAGAGGCGGCATTATCCTACCCGACTCCTGATCTGGAGGAGCAGTGGCTGCGTGCACTCAGAGGGCACATCGGTTGGGTCTCCTACTTCAGTACCTATATCTATGAATTCCTCTTCCTCCTCGGGGCACTCGTCACGGTCTACGGGTTCGTCAGGCTCATGCGCAGAATAAGGACCGCAAAGGATCAACCCGACGACGAGGAGACCACAGGACCCTCAGATCGTCCCGGCAACAGTGACGACCCATAATCGCTCAAGAGACGGCCGCCTGAGTCACACATTGCGATCCCGCTCCGCCATGCGACTCTAATAGGGTTAGGTCTTTTCTATGAGGACGGTGAGTTCTTTCCTGCCGAACCGCACAGCCTCCCTCCTCGACGGGTAGAAGATATCGATTCTTTTGCCCTTTATCCTGCTGCCCGTGTCTTCTGCACGGAACCATCCCATGTCCTCAATGAATACTCTGCTGCCGAAGGGGATTATCTCCGGGTCCACAGCCACGACGCCCCAGCGCACCGGCGTCATCGTCGCGGTCTTGCCATCTCGCCACTTCGGGACATTGATGCTTATCGGATCATTTGAGTAAGCCGTGGCGACCACCGACAGGACCTGTTTCTCTACAGGATCGTCTTGCGGGACGGTTACGCTGTCTCCCAAGGAGTACTTAAGCATCAATACCATGAGGCCCATGGCTACGGCGAATAGCAGCTTGTACATAGTATCCTCCCTGCACGGCCACACTTCCCGTGCTGCGGCGGAAAACAGAAAGATGAGAAATTCAATGGCATCGTGTAGCGGGGGACAAAGCCCTCGCTACACGATCTTCTGGCTGGAGCTACTTCTGGGGCTGGAGAAGGCTTTCGACGTTCCTGTAACCTTGCTCGGCGATCTTCCTGTACTCATTCCATCCTTCTTTGCCGCTTTTAATCAATTCGCCCAACATATTCTCCGCATCCGCCTGAATCTGCTTGTTCACTTCGACCATGTCTCTGACAACCTTCTCATTGAGCTCATGGATCTTTGTGATCATGTCGATTGTCGTGTCGTGGGAAAACTTGATCGTCTTCATGACATCTGCACTCACATTCCTCATGTCGAAACCTGCAAGACCTGTTTTCGCTTCCATTCCCGGATCTCCTTCTTTTGCTACATCTTCTGTCATCTTGTGCGAGACCTTCACCTCTGTTTCCTTAATGCTTCCTTCTTTAGCCATCGTTACCTCCTTCTTCGCTTGCGGGACCTCGGTCCTTCCTTTGACCGGCTTTTTCATCGACACCTCCTTCGTGTAGCAAGCCCTGGGGATAGTTCGGAGCCAGCCACCAGTACGTCCTTGGGGACAGAGTCTAGGTGCAAGAACATAAGAACAAAAATGCTATACGGTAGTATTATTATAGTAATACTATCGTACTTTGTCAAGATCGGAATGCTTCACACCGAAACATGACAGGCATTCCTCGAATCACCGATGACCGCCTGAGCGACCGACCTTTGATATAATGTCACGACGTGTGATAATGTCCTCAGGGGGAGTCGGAAATGACAATGAAGAGGGTTCTGTTGTTATGTGTGATGTCGGTCCTCGCGGGATGTACGCTCGTCAATGTCTCGCTCACACCAAAGACAAAGCCTCTTGAGGAGACGGTGCTCGAAGGCGAGGGGAACCGCAAGATACTCCTCCTTGACCTCGACGGTTCGATAACATTCAAGGAGAAACGAGACCTGTTGAGGCTCAGGACCGGAGCTTCAACAGTGGCCTTTTTCAGGGAAGCACTTCGTAAGGCGGAGGATGATCCGGACATCGCGGGCGTGATCGTGAGGATAAACTCCCCAGGCGGTACCGTGGCGGCAAGCGACGCAATACACCACGAGATCCTGCGCTTCAAGCAAAAGCGCTCTCTGCCTGTCTACGCTTACATACTGGAAGTCGGGGCATCAGGCGCATATTACGTTGCCAGCGCCTCCGACCGGATCATTGCCGGCCCCGCGGCGATCACGGGCAGCATAGGCGTCATCGCCGTGAAGTTCAACATAGAGGGACTTCTTTCGAAGATCGGGGTGTCAGACGAGACCTACAAGTCGGGGCCGAGCAAGGATTTCTGGTTACCCTTCCGTCCGAGCAGTCCTGAGGAGAAGAGGATGCTCCAGACGATAATCGACGGCCTGTACGCGCGCTTCGTAGAGGTGGTCTACGCGAACAGACAGAACCTCCTGACCAGGGAGGAGGTGAGAGCCCTGGCTGACGGACGGATATTCGCCGCAAATGAGGCGCTAGAGTCGAAACTGGTCGACCACGTGGGATATCTGGACGAGACGATAGACGACATGAAGAAGACTCTCAATCTTGAGCAGGTCAAAGTGATCACCTACGCCCGCCCGGGCGCCTTCAGATCGAACGTGTATTCCGACGAAACCTTTCAGGGTCCTCAAGCCATAAACCTCATCTCAATAAACGCTGAGGAGTTGGCACCCTTTTCAGGAGTACAGTTCATGTACCTCTGGCACCCCTGACACTCATGGAAGCGGGGGAGTGTGTCGGCAGGGCCTGAAGAAGCAACAAAGGGAGGCGCCGTGGCCTCCCTTTGCGATATGTAACAACGAACAGCTTCTCTATCTTCTCTGCGCTATCTGGATCCTGATGGTTGCCCTCTCGAGCGACGCCGTGGCCCTCCCGAAGTCGGTCTCCTCGGCCTTCTTGAGCCGCTCCTCAGCGCGCTTCATCGCGGCCTTTGCCCTCTCCACATCGATCTCCTCGGACTTCTCGGCGCTGTCCGCAAGAACGATCACTTTCTCCCCCGTCACTTCGGCATAGCCGGAGTTGACAAAGATAAACCGCGTCTCATTTCCCTTTCTGTAGGCGAGCATGCCTATCTTGAGCGTCGTGACGAAAGGGACATGCCCTGCGAGCACTCCGAAGTCACCGTCACTCCCCGAGGCAGACACCTCGTCGACATCTTCGCCCAGGATTTGGCCGTAAGGCGTGACGATCTCGAGTCTCAGTGTATTTTCCATCTCAGTTCACCCCTGTAGATGCCCTCTTTGTTACCTGCTCCAGCCGAGCTTCGTGGCCTTCTCCTCCACTTCTTCAATGGTGCCGACCATGTAAAACGCCTGCTCAGGCATATCATCGTACTGGCCTTCGGCGATCGCCCTGAACCCCTTGATCGTGTCCTCGAGCTTCACGTACTTACCGGGAGATCCCGTGAAGGTCTCCGCGACATGGAAGGGCTGGCTCAAGAACCTCTGGATCTTCCTAGCCCTCGCCACGACGAGCTTGTCATCTTCGGAGAGTTCCTCGATGCCGAGGATGGCGATGATGTCCTGGAGTTCCTTGTACTTCTGGAGGATGGACTGGACCTTGCGCGCGCAGTCGTAGTGCTCGTCGCCGAGGATCTTCGGGCTCAGGATCCTCGAGGTGGAGTCGAGGGGGTCGACAGCCGGGTAAATACCGAGCTCGGCGATCTGCCTCGACAGGACGACGGTGCCGTCGAGATGCGCAAAGGCCGTCGCAACGGCGGGATCGGTCAGGTCGTCTGCAGGGACGTAAATGGCCTGCATCGAGGTGATCGAGCCCTTGTTGGTCGTCGTGATCCTCTCCTGAAGGGTGCCCATGTCCGTACCAAGCGTGGGCTGATATCCGACGGCGGAGGGCATTCTTCCGAGGAGTGCCGAGACCTCCGCGCCAGCGAGCGTGTACCTGAATATGTTGTCGATGAAGATGAGCACGTCCTGCCCCTGGTCCCTGAAGTACTCCGCCGCGGTGAGGGCCGTGAGTCCCACCCTCGCCCTCGCGCCGGGAGGCTCGTTCATCTGGCCGTAGATGAGCGCGACGTTCGGGAGAACGCCCGAGTGCTTCATCTCGAGGTACAGGTCATTGCCCTCCCTCGTCCTCTCGCCCACGCCCGCAAAGACCGACACGCCGCCGTGCTTCAGGGCGATGTTGTGAATCATCTCCATAATCACGACGGTCTTGCCGACGCCGGCGCCGCCGAACATCCCCATCTTGCCGCCCCTCACGAAGGGGACGAGAAGGTCGAAGACCTTGACGCCCGTCTCGAACTGCTGGGTCGTCGCAACCTGCTCGGCGAATTCAGGCGCGATCCTGTGTATGGGCATCTTCTCATCCGCCTTCACCGGCCCCTGCTCGTCAACGGGCTCGCCGATGACATTGATGATCCTGCCGAGCACGGCCTTCCCCACCGGGACGGAAATCGGCTGCCCCGTGTCGACAGCCTCGGTGCCTCTCATGAGACCGTCAGTCGGCCCCATCGCTATGGTCCTCACCTTGTTGTCGCCGAGCTGAATCGCCGTCTCGAGCGTGAGCTGAATCTCGGGGACGTCTTTCGCAGGGTCTCCCTTCTGGTCGATCGTGATCGCATTCAGTATTGCCGGAACATCCTTCTCGAACTCCACATCGACAACGGCGCCGATGACCTGGGATACTTTTCCTACATTCATTTCATGACCTCCTGACTCTGTATATTCCTGATTCTGTTATCGACGTCATTTGCTACTTCAACGCCTCGACACCGCCGACGATGTCCATGAGTTCCTTTGTGATGCTCGCCTGCCTGACCTTGTTAGCCTGGAGCGTCACCTTGGTGATAAGCTCCTCGCAGTTCTTCGACGCATTCTCCATGGCGGTCATCCTTGCCGCCTCCTCCGCCGCCTGTGATTCGAGGAGCGCTCTGAATATCTGAATCTCCACATTCTTGGGGAGCAGGCGATCGAAAAGGACTTCCCTTGAGGGCTCGAAGAGGAAGGGGGCAAAGGCCATCGTTCCCACCACCGTTGCATCCTCCGGCTCGAGGGCCCTGATGGGCAGGAGATCAGTTATGGTCACCTTCTGGACAAGCATGGACTTGAACTCATTGTAAATAAGAACGATCTCGTCAGCCGACTCAGTGGTAAAGGTCTCGATGATATCGGCGGCAATCGTCTTGGCGTCATCATAGGTCAGTCTTCCCGACAGCCCAACCCAGGTCTGCCTGATCGGGATATCACGCCTCTTGAAGTAGTCGCGGGCCTTCCTGCCGACGACACTGACCCTCACCTCGAGGCCCTCCTTCCTGAGCGCCGCGAGGTGCTGAGATGCAGCCTTGAGGATATTCGTGTTGAAGGCACCGCAGAGGCCTTTGTCAGAGGTCAAGACGATCACCTCCACCCTCTTCTTCGGCCTCACGTCAAGGAGAGGATGGCTCCCGCTCCCCTCGGCCTCCCGTGCAAGGTCCGCGAGAACGGTCCCCATTTTTATAGCGTAAGGCCTGAAATTGAGCATTCGGTCCTGGACCTTCCTCAGCTTCGCCGCAGCCACCATCTTCATGGCGGCGGTGATCTTCTTCGTCCCCTGGATCGCCTTCAGCCTTTTTCTGATGTCCCGTAAGGTCGGCATCGATCCCTCCTAAGCCTGGAAGGTCTTCTTGAATTCGCTGACCGCTTCGGTAATCTTCGCCTTCAGATCATCGTCAAGGGCCTTCTTCTCCCTGACCTCGTTCTTCAGGGCCTCCTTCTTCGCCCGTACGAAGCTGAGGAACGATTCCTCGAAAGACCTGATCGCTTCGACGGGGACATCATCGAGAAAACCCTGCGTACCCGCGAAGATGAGAATGATCTGCTCCTCCACGGGCATCGGCACGTACTGGTCCTGCTTGAGCAACTCAACCATCCTCACACCCCTCTCGAGCTGGGCGCGTGTCGCCTTGTCGAGGTCAGAGGCGAACTGCGCGAACGCCGCGAGTTCTCGATACTGTGCGAGGTCGAGCCTCAGCATGCCCGCAACCTGCTTCATACCCTTGGTCTGGGCAGCGCCGCCGACGCGGCTCACCGAGAGACCGACGTTGATTGCCGGCCGCACGCCCGCGTAGAAGAGTTCCGGTTCGAGATATATCTGACCGTCGGTGATCGAGATAACGTTCGTGGGGATATAGCCCGACACGTCGCCGGCCTGTGTTTCTATCACAGGAAGCGCAGTGAGCGAGCCTCCTCCCATGGCATCCGAGAGCTTGGCCGCCCTCTCGAGAAGTCTGGAATGGAGATAGAAAACGTCACCGGGATAAGCCTCACGGGCAGGGGGACGCCTCAGGATGAGGGAGATCTGGCGATAGGCATGGGCCTGTTTCGTCAGGTCGTCGTAACAGATCAGCGCGTGCTTGCCGTTGTCCCTGAAGTACTCGCCCATGGCGCACCCGACGAAGGGGGCGATGTACTGCATTGCAGCCGGCTCGCTCGCCGTCGCCACGACGACGATTGTGTGGTCCATGGCCCCGAATTCCTGGAGAGTCTTCACTGTCTGGACTACGGCGGAACGTCTCTGCCCGACAGCCACGTAAATGCAGATCACGTCTCCACCCTTCTGGTTTATGATCGTGTCGAGGATTATAGCGGTCTTTCCGGTCTGACGGTCGCCGATGATGAGCTCTCTCTGCCCCCTGCCTATCGGGATCATGCCATCCACCGACTTTATGCCTGTCTGGAGGGGCTGGTTGACCGGCTGCCTCTTGATGATGCCGGGTGCCACGACATCGACCTTCTTAGACTCCTTCGTGTTGATCGGCCCCTTGCCGTCGATTGGCTGACCGATGGCGTTCACGACCCTTCCCACGAGGGCGTCACCGACAGGGGTCTCCATGACTTTTCCCGTCCTCTTCACGATGTCTCCCTCATTGATGAGCTTGTCCTCACCGAAGAGGATCGACCCAACGCTGTCTTCTTCGAGGTTGAGGGCCATGGCGAACACGCCGTGGGGCAGCTCTAGCATCTCCGCCGACATGCAGTTTTCGAGGCCGTAGATCCTTGCCACGCCGTCGCCGACATAGGTCACGACGCCGACCTCGCTCACGTCAACGCGCTTCTCAAAATCCGTGATCTGCTTTTTCAGATGCTCAGTGATCTCTTCGACTTTCAATTCCATCTTCTCACCCCTTTATGAGCTTATCTCTTAGAAGCCCCAACTGGCCTTTGATGCTGCTGTCGTACATCGTGCTGCCGACCTGGATGCGCACACCGCCGAGCAACGATGGGTCAGTTACAAACTGGAGGTCGATCTCCTTGCCTGTGACCCGTTTCAGGGACCCTATCAACTCTGCTTCAGCATCCTTGCTAATCGGCGCTGGTGAGGTCACCAAGGCTCTAGCGGTCTTCCTGCTCTCAAGGTAGAGCGCCGCGATTGCCTTCGTGATGGACCCCAACCCCTCGATGACCATCTCACTCGAAAGGTATATGAGGTACTTCGCCACATCGAGGGAGAGTCCCATCTTGGTTGCGATAGCGGTGAGTGCCCGATCCCTTTCGGCCTCGCTGAAGAGAGGGCTTACGAGGAAGGTCTTGACGTTCTTGTCCTTCTCCATGAGGTCCGCAAGGGCGGTCAACCCTTCGATCGCCTGGGGAACTTCCTCGGCCTTCGCCGCTTTCATGAACTGCTTTGCATATTTCTTGACGTTCCTGACCGTTTTCAATTTCGTCCCTCTAATAATTTTATGGATTCCTGCAGGAGCCTGTCCTGCTCCTCTTTCGTCATGCGCGCCCTGATCTTCTCCTCAGCCGCTTTCATCGCCGCCTCGACCGCCTCCGCCTTGATCGCCTCTTTCGCGGTCTTCACTTCATGGTCGATGTTCGACTTCGCCTGCTCGATGATCCTGGCGGTGAGCCTTTCCCCATCAGCTGTCAGCCGGTCTCTCTCAGCCTCGCCGGAGCTCTTCGCAAGGGAGATGATCTCCTCCACTTCCTTATCCTTCAGCTTCAGTCTCTCCTCGACCTCGGCGAGTGCCTTGCGGGCGAGTTCCTTAGCCTCTTGTGAGTCCCTGATGCTCTTCTCGATCAGTTCCTTTCTCTGCTGGAGGAAGTTCTTGAGCGGCTTGCCCGCAAACTTCACGAGCAGTATGACGAGGATCGCAAAGTTCACGACCTTCCATACCCAGTCCATCGCGCT
>JBLMXV010000157.1:0-19139 GCA_050257935.1 Chloroflexota bacterium | reverse complement strand
CGTGAAGCCGACGAAGAACTTGCCGAGGTTGAGCTGCATCATGACGGCGCCGATGCCCATGATGACCATCATGAAAACGTACGTCAGCACCACGGAGACGAGCGGTGACATGCCTGCCTTTTCGTACTTGTCGCCGACTTTAAGGGCAGCGGCTTCCGTGACGGTGACGGTCTCTTCCTTGCCGTCCGCTTTCTTCAGGGTGACCTTCTGGCCGTCGATCTTGGTGATCTCCCCTTTCACTCCCTGAAACGCTTTCGACACGGGCTGGACCGACTTCGAAAGATCGGTCCATGTCTTATTGCTCGCACCCCAGCCCAGGATGTCGACATTCGCAAAGACCCCCAGGGAAAGCAGGAAGATAATCGTCCCCAGGAACAGCGATAACCAGTCTTCGCTGATGCCTCCTTTCTTCTCTTCCATACATTTACCCCCTTCAGTTGTGATGACTTCTTGAGAAGTCCGTACTTCCCCGTCAACCCCCTTACTGTGCCTGTCACCCCCCTTCCGGGTCGATCAGCCTCAACGCACAGAGCGTTTCCATTACCTTCTATACACGAATATCCGCCGCTTGTCAAGATGTTTTGCTGTTTCAGGGCATGCCGGACACGACGGGCTGTCCCCACACTTCGGCTTTCCGATTGCTTTTGCGCCTGTGAAATGGTAGTATATCTGGATTTTACCGACCCTTCGCGATGTCGCGCATTACAGACTAAACAGGTTACCGAAATGGCCACGGTCATCCCCTTCAGGGGGATCCTCTACAACCAGCGTAAAGTCTCGGGAGAAGATGTCTTTGCCCCTCCCTACGATATCATCTCGCCCGAAATGAGGGGGGACCTTTACGACCGGAGCCCCTACAACATCGTCCGCATAGACTTCGGCATGGAAGAGCCCGGCGACACGGAAGACCGGAACAAGTATACCCGGTCGAGGCAGTATCTCTTCGATTGGCTCAGGGAAGGGATACTCACCCGGGATGAACGTCCCTGTTTCTATGCCTATACCGTGGAGTACGAGCATCGTGGTAAGCCTGAGACCCTCAGGGGCCTCGTTGCAGCCGTGCGAATCGAGGAACTGGGCAAAGGAGTATACCCTCATGAGGCCACCTATTCGAAACCGAAGGCCGACAGGCTCGATCTCATGAGGGCATGCTCGGGCAACGTAAGCCCGATCTACTCGCTCTACCACAGCCCTGCCCGTGTGACCTCCGGGATTCTGCAGCGGAGCACCGGGGAAAGCGTGATCTCGGGAAAGGATGCCTCCGGCGCCCTGCACTCGCTGCGCAGGATAGCGGACGACCCGAGCATCGAGGCCATTAGAGAGGAATTGAGTGACAGGCCCGTGTTCATTGCAGACGGGCATCATCGCTACGAGGTGGCCCTCGAGTACAGGGATGAAATGGACGCCCGGCATGCCGTGAAAGAGGGCGATGTAAGGCCGTGGCACTTCGTGATGATGTTTCTGGCTAACATGGCAGATGACGGCATCACCATTCTGCCCACGCACCGGATGATCGAGGGATTCGCGGAGGCCGAGATCCTTTCCCGGTTGAACCCGCACTTCACCGCGGAGCGCCGGTCCCTTGATGAGAACATGACGAGGATAATGACCGGGAGCGGCAAGAACAGCTTCGGGCTTTACGGGGGAAACGGGAAGGACTGGTGTCTTCTCAAGTATAGGGGCGGCGGCCTGGATGACATGCATCCTGCCTTCAGGGATCTGGATGTCGTGGTGCTCCATGAACTCATTCTCAAGAGAGACCTCGGGACTTCTGAGTTCGGGTACGAGATGGATGTGAGCCAGGCGATGGCAAAGGTCCGCTCCGGCGAGTACAGCGCGGTCTTCCTCCTGAACCCGACGACCGTCGGGGACGTGGAGCGCGTCGCCCTCGCAAACCTCAGGATGCCGCCCAAGTCGACTTATTTCTACCCCAAGCTTCTGACGGGAACCGTCATAAATAGTTTCAGCACTTCATAAGGAGGAGAATATGCCACTCAGAGTGGGAATCAACGGTTTTGGGAGGATCGGGAGGAATTTCTTCAGGACGAGCAAGGGAAGCGGTGAGTTCGAGATTGTCGCGATCAACGACCTCACCGACGCGAAGACGCTGGCCCATTTGCTCAGGTACGACTCCGTGCACGGGAGGCTCCCGTACGACGTAAAGGCAGGAGAGGGCTCCCTCATAGTCGACGGCAAGGAGATCTCCGTCCTCGTCGAGACATCCCCGGAAAAGCTTCCATGGCGCGACATGAACATCGACGTGGTGATAGAAGGAACGGGCAGGTTCACCGAGAAGGCGACCGCGGGCAAGCATCTCGATGCCGGTGCCAAGTGGGTCATCATCACCGCTCCGGCAAAGGACCCGGATGTCACGGTCTGTCTGGGGGTGAACGAGGACACCTTTGATCCTGCACAGCACAAGATAATATCCAACGCGTCATGCACTACCAACTGCCTTGCGCCGGTTGCGAAGGTCCTCCAGGATGCCTTCGGCATTGTGAGGGGGTTGATGACGACGATTCACTCGTACACGAACGATCAAAGGATACTCGACCTCCCCCACAAGGACCTCAGGAGGTCCAGGGCTGCGGCGGTCTCGATGATCCCGACCACCACAGGCGCGGCGAAGGCCGTCGGCCTGGTGCTTCCCGAACTCAAGGGCAGGCTCGACGGGATGGCGATACGCGTTCCCACCCCCAACGTATCCGTCATTGACCTGGTCGCCGAACTCGGCAGGGATACGACGGCGGAGGAGGTGAACGCGGCGCTGAGGAAGGCCTCCGAGGGCCCGATGAAAGGCATCCTCGGGTATACCGAAGAACCGATCGTGTCGATAGATTTCAACGGCGACCCGCGTTCGTCAATCGTGGATGCATCGGTGACGAAGGTGATCGAGAAGCGCATGGTAAAGATCATTTCCTGGTACGACAATGAGTGGGGCTATAGCACCCGTCTCAGGGACCTTGTTGCGTACCTCGCCAAGAGGAGCTGAGCATGGCCAAAAAGAACAGCGGCGAGGGCGGGAATCCGGGAAGCTTCGGCAAGCTGAGCATCCAGGAAATTCCGATCAAGGGCAAGCGGGTTTTCATAAGGGCCGATTTCAACGTGCCCATGGACAGCAACATGGTCATCACCGATGACTCCCGCATTCGGGCTACGCTGCCCACGATAACCTATGCGCTCGACGAGGGGGCAAAGGTGATTCTCGCTTCCCACCTCGGAAGGCCGAAGGGGAAGGTCGACCCCCGCTACACTCTCGCGCCGGTAGCGAAACGCCTCGGGCAGCTGCTGAACAGGGAGGTCGTCTTCGTGCCCGATTGCGTCGGTCCCGGTGCTGAAGCCGCCGTTTCGAAAATGAAGGACGGGGATGTGGTGCTCCTCGAGAATCTCCGCTACCATGCTGAAGAAGAGAAGAACGACGAGGCCTTCGCGAAGTCACTTGCAGACTTGGCTGACTGCTACGTGAATGATGCCTTCGGGGCATCCCATCGTGCCCACGCTTCCATTTCGGCAATCTCGAAGTTCCTCCCTGCCGCTGCGGGCTTCCTCCTCAAGAGGGAGGTGGAATACCTGAAAGGAGCGGTCGAGAACCCTGTCCGTCCGTTCGTCGCGATTTTGGGAGGCTCGAAGGTGTCGGGCAAGATCGGAGTCCTGGAGAACCTTGTGGACAAAGTGGACAAGGTGATCGTCGGTGGCGGTATGGCTTACACGTTCTTCCGTGCCATGGGCCTTGAAGTGGGCGATTCGCTGGTGGAGACGGAAATGCTTGACCTCGCGAAGAATATCGTCGAGAAACTCAGCAAGCGAGGCGTAAAATTCTATCTCCCCGTCGACAACGTGATAGCCCAGAACATGGAGCCCGGAACGGTGACGAAGGTCGTCCCGACCCAGGAGATCCCTAAGGGCTGGCGCGCTCTCGATATAGGGCCCGCTTCGGTGACACTCTTTTCAGAGGCAATACAGGATGCGAAGACTATCTTGTGGAACGGGCCGATGGGGGTGTTCGAGGTGGACGCGTTCTCCCGCGGCACGTATGCGATGGCACGCGAGGTGGCCAACGCTTACGCACTCACGATCGTGGGGGGCGGCGACACGGACTATGCCGTGCACAAGGCGGGAGTGAGTGAAGCGATGACTTTCGTGTCGACGGGAGGCGGTGCATCGCTGGAACTCCTCGAGGGCAAGGATTTGCCGGGGATCGCCAGTCTTTCGGACAGGCAGTAGCGGAGAGCCATTGTCGGCTCAGTCTTAGGTGCATTGCGGAGCAGACGGCGGCGAATCAGTAGAATGAGAGGGGCGAGGAATCGGTGATGATCAGATCCTCTCTCTCGAACGCTTTTCTGGCAAACTTCGGAAGCGAGAATATCCCCGTGTGTGCCTCGTGGTCGTAGAACCGCAACTCTCTCTCAAAGGGCCCGATCTTTCGGGTCATCGACTCAGCGTTCAGCCGCAGGGGGTCCTTCCCGCGTGAGGCGAGCACAAACCCCCACGGCGTAAAGAAGGATGGGACGTTGACGACGTAAGGTCTCACCACGGGGAAGACCTGTTTCAGCGTATTGGTGATGGCGGCAAAGACGGCGATTGAGTGTACCGCTGAGGACGCCGCTTGGGTTACCATGATCCCGTCTTCCGAGAGAGCTTCGGATACGAGCGTGTAGAACTCCCTGGTGTAGAGCATCAGGGCAGGGCCGCCCGATGCCGGCTCCGGCAGGTCGATGATCATCACATCAACATTTCGGGCATTCCGTATGTTCTCTCGCGCGTCCTCGAAAACCACCTTGACCCGTCTGTCTTCGAAGACGCCCCTGTGCCACTCGGGGAGGTACTTCTTGCTTGCGTTCACCACTTCCCGGTCGAGATCGCAGATGATGATCTCTTTCACGTCCTGATGCTTTGCCACCTCTCGCGCGGTAGCTCCTTCGCCCCCGCCGGCGATAAGCACGCGCCGGGGGGCGTCGGAGAGCACGAGTGAGGGATGCACGAGGGTCTCGTGGTAGATGAATTCGTCTGCCTCGCTCGACTGTATCTTGCCGTCGAGGACGAGGCACTTACCGTAGCTGCCGGTCTTTATGATCTCGATCTGCTGGTAAGGGGAATGTCCCGAGTAGATGATCTCGCTGAGGGAGTGAAATGCTCCCTCATGCGCCGTCGTCTGTTCAAGAAACCATTTGGAGTGCGGCATCGCATACCTTGTGGGGAAGCTTTTCGTTCTTGTACGAAAGAATACCCCTCTTCATTTCAACAAGGGATGGATTCCTGCTCTCGAACCGGGCGATGAGGTACTGGGCCGCGATCTCGGGCTTGATGGTGTCTCCGCAGGTGAAGATGTCCACTGCGGCGTACGCATATTCGGGCCATGTGTGTATGGAGAGATGGGATTCGGCGATCACCACCATACCGCTGATTCCGAAGGGATTGAATTCGTGGAAGGAGACATCGATGATCGTCGCTTTCGCCTCCTTGGCCGCAGAGACCAAAGCTTCTTTCACCTTACTGAGATCCTTAAGCGTGTGAGGATTACAGTCCCTCAATTCCACCAAAAGATGGGTACCTAAAGCATGCAATTCTGCACCCCCAATCAGTTGAGAATCGAAAGAGCAACCGCTCCTTACAAGCTACCAATCATACAGGAGTTGTCCCTTCCTTGTCAAGGAGACCGGCAGTCCGTCGGAACCGCAGCGGGGTGCTATGGCCCTATGAAAGCCTGTGCATCGTCAGGAGCGGCTGGTATATAATGTTACTGTAACAGGGGGCTATGCATGTACGACGAAACCGCACGCGAACCCGGAAGGGCCCGGGCCGGCCATGAGGCCCTGGCAGACGTGGTCCGGGATTATCCTGGCCTTGCCGCGGCCACGGAGAAGCTCTTCAGAGAACTTGAGAAAGAGCCGAGGAACTGGGAGACCGCTGTCGCGGAGATCAGGTCCTATGCGCTCAAGAATTTCTCCCTGCACCTTCATCATGAAAGAGGGGAGGCTGCAATCGGAGCGATCGTGTCGCTGCTCTTCGATGCCATCGAGTCCGACCAAAGGCATGTGCAGCAGGCGGCAACGGACGCCCTCACCTTCTATCTCGAGAAACTCGTTCTGGACGGCGGCAACATCCTCGTTGCGTATGTCCCCCTGCTGAACGAGTGTGTCCGGATGCTGTCAGCGTTGGCCGGCGACCGGTTCCTGCTCGTCGCGCGGGCGCCCCATCAGCTCAGGAAGATGGGGCAGTTGATCCTCGAACAGAGGCTCCCGGGGTTTGATGTGTGGTCTTTCAATGATCTCCTGACCAGATCACTGATCACCACGTACGAATACTGGCTCGCGCAGCCCGATCCCTCCGGGTGGACTGCCCCGGAAGGGGAGGACAGGGACGGCGAACGTGCGAAGGAACTGGAGGATCTCTTCTATCCCGTCTCCCACCGGAATCTCAGCGAACTGCTCGTGCATCTCAGGACAGCGGCAAAAGCGGATGACGGCTATGCCCGCCTCGCCGAGCTTGTCGAGCTGCCGGGCTTCGTGCAGATCGTCCGTTTCTACGAGAGTCTCATCACCGCCTTCGGCAAGAAGGGCACGGCTTTCCAGGACTTTAAGATGGCCTATCTCTTCAGGATACTCGAATCGGAGGGACTCGCAGGCATCCATGAAAGCGCGCTGAGAGAGATCGCGCGGACCGTATCTTCCGCGATCAGGTCGGCCGGAGCTTCGGGTCATCTTGACGACGCAAAGGCCGTTCTGTCACGGGTTTTCGACTCGCTGACGACTTCGATTGAAAGATACCCCGAGACGGCCCTCACCGTGCTGGACACCATCGGCGGTGAGATATATGTCCTCGGCAACAGCCATCTGGTCGAGTGGTTTCTGAAAGGCGTCATCTCCCTCGGGTTTCACTACCCGAGGATACAGGGCGTAACCGACGAGTGGCAGGTCAGGGCTAACAGGGCCCATCTCAGGAATATCAGGGTCTGGCTCGGTCTCATCGAGAGGAACCCCAAGTGGTCGAAGTCGCTCATCTCGGCGCTGAAGATATACCTGAGGCTGGGAGGGGTGCAGATCAACGACACTGATCTTTTCCAGAAGGACATCACGAAGTTGCTGAACAGCGACATCTCGCCGGTGTACCATTTTGTGAAGCAGCTTGCGAAGCTCTTCCCGGTCTACTTCAACGACATCAACGCCGAAGGCGCCCTCCGGGATGTCTCGGTCGAGATAGACGACAGTACGGGCAGGGCGGATTATCTGGTCCATTTCCTGCGCAAGCAGGCCCACGTCGAGAGCAGCGCCCGTATCGTCGAGTTCATGGAAGCTGCAATTCGTTTCTGGCTCACGAGGGATAAGGGACCTCTCCGCAGGTTCCTGCCGGATGACGCCATGCCTTTCCTGTCCGAGAGCGGGACGTACGTGGACGAACTCAACGTCATATTCACGTATCTGTTCGACCGCAGGGGGTTCAGCCGCGTCCAGGACCTCGCGGCGCTGAGCGAAGAAGACCTCCACGACGAGATAGGCAGGGTCCCCTCGGTGTCGAAGGCGGAGAAGCGGCGGGCTTTTCTCGCCGTGCGCTTCTATCAGCTCCTCTGCCAGAAATACAGCTTCGGACCTGAACATATAAAGGACCAGTTGACCCATGCACGATACCTGGGACTGCCGGGCGCCGAAGCTCTCGTCGCCGTGCTCGAGACAGGTTCTCTCTCCGAACGTCTTGAAGCCGTTCTCGACTACCTACAGCTCCTGCAGGAGATCATAGTTTCAGGCGAGCAGTTCGAGGCGGTGGAGGACGTGTTCCGGAAGCGCCATATCGCCGTGGGTATCCCCTCGATCTACGGGAGGTACCTCGAGAAAAAGTTCAACGCCCTTTCTCTCACCTATCGCCTCGAGAGCCTTGCAAATGTTTATTTCGACGAAGTGGTCGAGTCGGTGAATCTCAACTACATCACGAGGGCGACGCTCTTTCAGATCGAGAAGTACGCGGGCCTCTTCCACAGGGCGCTGAGGCTGGACGGTATCACGTCGAACAGACTGGAGCTGACGCTCGAACTCCTCTCCGATGCCCTCGAGGTGAGGCGCTTCAGCTCATCTCAGTACATCGACATCTTCAGAGGTTTTTCGGAGGCGGTGCAGGACATTCTCAACACGTACTACCACGACTTTCACAAGGACAACCTCAGGCAGATCATCCTCCAGACGGAAACGGTAAACATCCTCCCGAAGTACGTCGAGGGCCATGAGGGGAAGAGCAGGTTCGAGCTTGTCCATACCATTTCGGAGCAGTTCCTGCGCGAGGTGGTGACCAATTCCTTCGGGCTCAGGCAGCTCGATGTCTTTTTCAGCAAGATCCTGAAGACGCTCTTCATGCAGGCCCAGGAGTTGGACGAGAGAAAACTCGATCTGCTCATGAGCTACGACCCGAAGAAGGCGCTCTCGGGGGTCCATCAACCGAGTGCGGTTACCAACGACAGGATCCATCTCGGGAACAAGGGATACAACCTCGTGAGGCTTGCATCCCTTGGGATTCGCGTGCCTCCCGGATTCATCGTGACCACGGAGGTCTTTCGATGCCTGGACGCGGTGAGCAGGTTCAGATACGCACGGGAACACATCAATGAGTGCATAAGGGGAAAGATCAGCGAGATCGAGCAGCAGACAGGCAGGAAGTTCGGCGATGCCGGCAACCCGCTGCTTGTTTCGGTGAGGAGCGGCAGCACGATCTCAATGCCCGGCATGATGAGCTCTCTCCTGAATGTGGGTCTCAATGTGAGCACGGTGGAAGGGTTGATAAAGCAGACAGGCAAGCCCTGGTTCGCCTGGGACTGCTATCGCCGTTACCTGCAGAGCTGGGCAATGTCGTTCGGAATCGAGAGGGACAGGTTCGACGCCACCATAAGGAATTACAAGGGCGTCTACGGCGTAGACAAGAAGATCCAGTTCAGCCCCTCTCAGATGAAGGAGGTGGCGCTCGGATACAGGCAGGTCATCATCGACAGCGGTCTGCCTGTTTTCGACGACCCGTACACGCAGCTCGAGACCTCGATCGCACAGGTCTTTCTCTCGTGGTTCTCCGAGAAGGCGGAGGCGTACAGGGAGATCCTCGGTATATCGGCGCAGTGGGGAACGGCGGCGATCGTGCAGACCATGGTTTACGGGAATCTCGACACAAGAGCCGGCACCGGCGTGCTCTTCACGAGCAACCCCCGGGTGACCTCGGACAGGGTGACGCTGTGGGGCGATTTTGCTGTCGGCGCCCAGGGCGAGGATATTGTGTCCGGTCTCGTCAAGACGCGGCCCATATCTCGGGAACAGAGGCTGCTGGAGGTGGAATCGGGCGAGAGGTCGGACCATGAGAGATCGCTCGAAGAAGAGTTCCCTGACATTTACAGCGCACTCCTGAGTATCAGCAGACACCTCATTTACGAGCGGAGGTGGGGAGCACAGGAGATCGAGTTCACCTTCGAGGGAGATACTCGACAAGATCTTTACATTCTCCAGACGCGTGACATGGCCCTGCTGCGCAAGGAGACGCTCCTCGCCTTTATCCCGTCTCGGGAACTGGCGGAGAGTTATCTCGTAAGCGGCATCGGCGCGGGAGGGGGGGTGTTGAGCGGAAAGGTGGTTTTCGACCTTGACGATATCAGGGAGTCCAGGAAGAACGATCCCGCGATGCCGGTCATACTGGTGAGGTCCGACACCGTTCCTGACGACATCAGGCATATCTCCTCGGCAGACGGCATACTGACCGCACGGGGGGGAGCGACTTCGCATGCCGCCATCATTGCAAACCGTCTCGGCAAGACCTGTGTGGTGGGCTGCAGCAAGCTCTTCGTGTGGGAACGCGAGAAGCTCTGCAAGATCAACGGGAAGACGATCAAGGCGGGTGATCTCATCAGTATAGACGGAAGGAACGGCTCTGTGTACCAGGGCATGCACGAGGTCACCGAAATCAAGCCATACTGAGAGGGACGGCACAACGAACCCGGCACACTCGGGCCGGTGGCATAGAGGTTTGAGAGAAGAATAAAGGAGGTAGGAGAGATGGCAAAGGCGCGAGCGATTGAAGCCTTCTCGGACAGAAATCGCATACTCGGAATCAACGGCCTGGGCAGGATAGGCAAACTGAGCCTCTGGCACCATGTCGGGAAGAAGTACTTCTCGGAGATCGTGGTGAACCTGGGGAGAAAAGCGGGAACAAAGTTGGAGGACATCGCGTTGTATGTAGAGAAGGATTCCACCTACGGCCCGCTTCACCGGTACCTTTACGGTTACAAGGCGCAGCGCGCAATCTCCGATCTTAACGAGGAAAAGGGGACCATGGTTATCGACGGCGTGCCGGTGACCATCCTCAGGGAGAGCCGCAACCCGAGAGACATCTCGTGGGCGGACCGCGGCGTACGGGTAGTAGTGGAGGCGACCGGCAAGTTCGTTGATCCGACGTCGCCTCCCGATGCCAAAGACGGTTCGGCCCGTGGGCACCTCGATGCAGGGGCGGAGAAGGTGATCGTATCGGCTCCCTTCAAGGTGAAGGGCAAAGGCATTTCACTCCCTGACGATGCAGCGACCCTCATCATGGGGATCAATGATGAGACGTATGACAACGCGAGTCACAGGGTGATTTCCGCAGCGTCCTGTACGACCACGTGCCTTGCGTACATGGTGAAGCCCCTTGTCGACTATTTCGGAGCCGGGAAGATGCTGAGCATATCAATGTCCACGGTGCACGCCGCGACAGGTTCCCAGGCGGTGCTCGACCGGGTGCCGAAGTCAGGTGCCACGGACCTGAGGAAGACGAGGAGCGCCATGAACAACATCATCCTCACGACGACGGGTGCTGCGAAGACCCTCGCCATGGTGATCCCGGAGATGAACAAGATCGGTTTCATCGCCGAGTCCGTCCGTATCCCGACGAGCGCAGGTTCGCTCATCATCCTCGTGGCGACCATGCAGGACGAGGGAGACCCGCCGCGAATCAACAGGAGTCTCCTCAACAATATTTACAGGGAGGCTGCGCAGAGGGGCAGAAAGGGCTATCTCATGTACACGGACGAACAGAACGTCTCCTCCGACATCATCGGGTACTACGGCCCCGCAACGATCATCGAAGGCCACGAGACCCATACGAGGACCGCAATGGTGAGTCTCGATATCCTCAAGTACTGCAGCAGGGCCGTGAGGGAGACCATAACCGAGGGAATTCCGGCACAGGTCGTCATCCCCATCACGCAGGCGGTCATTTACGGATGGTATGACAACGAACTCGGCAGCTACACGAACATGCTCGGTGATCTGACATCGAAGATCGCATCAGAGGTATACCAGTAAACCGGCTGCGCCGGTTTCACGGGAGAGGACGGACGGCGGGAGGCGTTCCCGTGTCCGCGGAATTGCACAGCGCTTCAAGGAGGGATCATGGCACGTTTTCTATTCGTACTCAGCCGCGGAATGGATGACCCTGTCCGGTCGACGAGGTGTGTACACCTGGCGAAGGTTGCAAAGGAAAGCGGTCACGAGGTCGCTCTGTTCCTCATTGACGACGGGGTAATGATAGCGAGGATAGGCATGGTGGATCATGTAAAGTCGCCGACAGGCGATGAACTCAAGGCCTACCTCGATATCCTCGTCAGGGAGCAGGTGCCCATTTACGTCTGCACTCCGTGCGCGAACGCGCGCCACATGGGAGAAGAGGAGTTGATTGATTCGGCGCGGTTCGAGTCGGCGAAGGTGCTCATCAGCCTCGCTGCAGACTCCACAGTGCTCACGTTCTGATCCGACGGATAAACGCGCACGGCGGTTATGCGGGTGCGTGGATGGCGTGAAGTATAGGGGAGTCCCGACCAGGCCGCCGCCCATGAATAATCCGGGCTAAAGCCTGACAGGTACGCCGCGCGCTTTCAGATACTCTTTTGCTTCCCTGACGGTGTACTCCCGGTAATGGAAGATGGAAGCGGCAAGCACCGCATCCGCCTTCCCGACCACGAGCCCCTCGTAGAGGTGTTCAAGGGTGCCGGCCCCCCCCGAGGCGATCACGGGGATGGTGACAGCCTCTGAAATCGCCCTCGTGAGCTCGAGATCATAGCCGTCCTTTGTGCCGTCCCTGTCCATGCTCGTCAGGAGTATCTCGCCTGCCCCGAGTTCTTCCATTTTTCTCGCCCACCTGACGGCGTCGATGCCTTTCATGGCCCTGCCGCCATGGGTGGAGATGGCCCACGTCTGGCCTTCAGGTGGCAGTTTGAGGCACACCTCTTTGAGAGAGGCGTCATCGAACCAGGGTTCAGTCGTGACCTCCGGGAAGCCGTTGGCCACCCGCTTGGCGTCTATCGCAACGACTATGCATTGGCTGCCGAACCGCTCGGCGGCCCGGCTGACGAAGTAAGGGTCCTTGACTGCGCTTGTATTGAGGGAGACCTTGTCGCACCCGGCGTTGAGCAGGTTCCTGATGTCGTCGGGCGTCCTGATCCCGCCGCCGACTGTGAGCGGCATGAACACGTCATCTGCGGTCTTTCCCACAACATCGAGTATGATCTTCCTCTTTTCATGAGACGCGGTGATGTCGAGAAACACGAGTTCGTCCGCACCCTGCCCGTCATAGAAGATGGCGTTTTCGACGGGGTCGCCTGCATCCCTCAGATTGAGGAAACTCACCCCTTTCACCACTCGTCCGTCTTTCACGTCGAGGCAGGGGATGATCCTTTTCGCGAGCATTACGGTTTGCCTCCCCGCGCGATTTCTAAGGCCTCTCCCAGGTCGAGGGACCCCGCGTATAGTGCCTTGCCGGTGATCGCTCCCCACAGCCCCCGCACCTGCATGAGGCGCCTGATATCGCCGAGAGAGGATATGCCCCCGGATGCTATCACCGGTATGCGCAGCGCATCGACGAGGGCTCGCGTTGCCTCCACATTGGGGCCTGTGAGCATGCCGTCGCGGGCGATGTCGGTGTATATTATTCCGCCTGCGCCGCGGTCCTGCATGGCAAGGGCAAAGTCCCGGGAACTTACCCGTGTCACCTCGACCCAGCCCTTCACCGCAACGAAACCGTCTCTCGCGTCGATGCCTACCCAGACACGTCCGGGGTATTTCCCCGACGCCTCTCCGACGAGCTCGGGGTTGCTCACGGCGCTGCTGCCGAGGATGACCCTGTCTATGCCCTGTGACATGAGTTGTTCGATTCTGTTCATGTCCCGTATACCGCCGCCGACCTCTATCTCAGCTGTGACGGCCTTTCTTATCCTGAGGACGCTTTCGAGATTCTTTTGATGTCCCGTGAATGCACCATCGAGGTCAACGACGTGGATGAGGTCGGCGCCGGAGGATTCCCAGAGCAGTGCCGTCCGTACAGGGTCGTCGGAGTAAATCGTGGCCTCGTCCGATCTTCCCTGGGAGAGGCGCACGCAGAGGCCGTCCTTGAGATCTATCGCGGGAATCACGCGCATTCATTACTATATCAGAAAGGTTTCGCGGTTGTCAGAGGCAGCGAGCTGCTGGCCCTTCTATAATTAGCTCTACCAAGTAATCTATCTTGACATAAAACGGCTAAAGAGTTATGATAAGAAAATCCAATAGTAAGAAATGAGGTGAAAATAAGATGGCGCCTGCCGTCAAGGACTACTATCAGACTCTCGGCGTAGCTAAAGATGCCTCCCAGGAGGACATCAAGAAGGCCTTCCGCAAGCTTGCGCGGAAGCATCACCCGGACCTCAACCCTGGAAGCAAGACAGCCGAGGATAAGTTCAAAGAGATCAACGAGGCCTATGCAGTCCTCGGTGACCCGCAGAAGCGCGCTGAGTACGACCGGGGCGGGACGACCTTTGAGGCCTTCCAGGGCAGGGGAGATTTCAGGGGATTCGATTTCACCGAGACGTTCGACTTTGGAGATCTCTTCGGGGATATTCTAGGGAACCGGGGGAAGGCTGAGACTCACTACGGAAGAGGCGAGGATATTGTCATGGCCATGCAACTCACCCTCAAGGAGGCGTTCACGGGGGTTACGAGGCCTGTCACCGTCACGAGGACATCCGTCTGCGATACCTGCGGGGGCAGCGGCGCCGAGACGTATCAGACCTGCCAGAAGTGCAAAGGGACCGGCCGCACGCAGTCGTCACGCGGGTTTTTCAAGGTGGCCCAGAGCTGTCAAGAATGCGGTGGCACCGGCAGGAAGGTCACCGCAGTGTGCAAGAGATGCGGCGGACAGGGTAAGACGGCGCTGACGGAAACGCTCAATGTCAAAATCCCCGCCGGTGCGGACAACGGCTCAGTAGTACGGTTGACCGGCAAGGGCAACGCGGGCATCGGTGGAGGTCCCCCGGGCAACCTGCTCATCGAAATATCGATAAAGGCACATCCAGTGTTCAAACGGAAAGGTGACGACATCCACGTCCAGCTTCCCGTGACTTTCGGGGAGGCTGCCCTCGGGGCGAAGGTCGAAGTGCCGACGATCGACGGTATGACGATGATGAAGGTGCCTCCGGGGACTCAAGGCGGTCAGAGGTTCAAGCTCTCCGGAAAGGGCTTTGTCTCACCGAAAACGGGCCGGAGGGGAGATGAGTACGTAGAGACGAAAATCGTGATTCCGAAAGACGTCTCCGACAAGGTGAGGGAAGCGATCAGGACTATCGACTCGCTGTACACGGAGAATCCGAGAAAAGGGATGGTGACGGAGTGATGGCCAGGGCAAGACGGGACAGGAACGAACCGCTCTACATGATCAGTGTGGTCTCGAAGCTTCTCGAGGTGCACCCCCAAACGCTCAGGATGTATGAACGCGAGGGCTTTGTGACTCCCCGGCGGATCAACAGGCAGCGTGTTTACTCCGACGATGACATCGAGAGGCTCAATCTGGTGATCAACCTCACGAGGGAACTGGGTGTCAACAAGGCGGGGGTCGATATCATCCTGAGGATGAAGAATCGGATCGCCGCAGTCGAGAGCGAAATGAGAGAGATCATGAATTACCTTGAAGACGATGTGAGAGAGCAGTTCGAAAACAAGCTCAGGCAGTTGCTGAATGAGATGTGAAGGCTGCTCCTGAACGTCGGATGTTGTACATGATACAGGAGGAACGACATGAGATTGGATAGATTGACTGTGAAGAGCCAGGAGGCGCTCCAGGAGGCTCAGAGGATTGCTGAAAGAAACGGCAACCAGCAGATCGACGTTGAGCACCTTCTCAGGGTGCTCCTCGGAGACAGAGAGGGGATGGGGCCCCAGATACTCGGCCGCGCGGGAGCAAATGTCGGAGCGGTCGAGAACGAACTCGACAGGGAGATCGAGAGATTTCCGAAGGTGTCCGGTGCAACCCCGATGGGGCAGGTGTATCTCACTCCGAGGCTGAAGGAGACTCTCGAGAAAGCGTATGAAGAGGCTACCCATCTCACGGATGAATACATAAGTGTCGAGCATCTGCTGCTCGCGATTGCAAAGGGCTACGGACCGGCTGCGGAAATACTCAAAAGGCACGGGGCGGGTCCTGACGTGGTCCTTCAGCATATGAGGGAGATCCGGGGTGTCCACACGGTGACCGATCCGAACCCCGAAGAGAAGTACCAGTCCCTGACAAAATACGGCAAAGACCTCACGGAACTTGCGAGAAGAGGCAAACTCGATCCCGTGATAGGCAGGGACGAGGAGATCAGGAGAGTCGTCCAGGTGCTGTCGCGGAGAACAAAGAACAATCCTGTGCTCATAGGTGACCCGGGCGTGGGGAAGACGGCGATCGTGGAAGGCCTTGCGCAGAGGATCGCCGCCGGCGATGTCCCGGAAACGCTCAGGGAGAAGCGCCTTATCGCCATCGATATAGGCAGCCTTGTGGCCGGCTCCAAGTACCGCGGGGAATTCGAGGAGAGGCTCAAGGCGGTGCTTAAGGAGATAGAGCAGTCCGAGGGCAGGGTCATCACATTCATCGACGAGCTCCATACACTTGTCGGCGCAGGGGCGGCGGAAGGCGCCGTGGATGCCTCGAACATGCTCAAGCCTGCACTGGCACGGGGCGAACTGAGGTGCATCGGTGCGACCACTGTTGGTGAGTACCGGAAACACATCGAGAAGGACCCTGCGTTCGAGAGGAGATTTCAGCCGGTCCCTGTCGGGGAGCCCTCCGTCGAGGACACGATTTCGATCCTCCGGGGACTGAAGATGCGCTACGAGGTGCACCACGGCGTGAAGATCAAGGACTCGGCACTCATTGCCGCTGCGGTGCTGTCGAACAGGTACATCACGGACCGGTTCCTTCCTGATAAGGCTATAGACCTGATCGACGAGAGCGCGGCGAAGCTGAGAATGGAAATCGACAGCATGCCGGTGGAGCTGGACGAGATAGAGCGGAGGCTGAGGCAGCTCGAGATAGAGAAGCAGGCGGTGATGAAGGAAGACAGCGCCGATGCCAGGGAGAAGCTCCAGAAGCTCTCGAGGGAAGCGGCTGAGCTTCAGGAGAAACGTGACGTCCTCAGGGGACAGTGGATGAGTGAGAAGGAGGGCATACAGCGGATCAGGGACCTCAAGGAGCAGATAGAGCAGACGAAGATTGACTCCGAGCTGGCCGAGCGCAAGGGAGACCTTGCGAGGGCTGCTGAACTGAGATACGGCCGGCTGCTGGAGCTGCAGAAGGCCCTCGATCAGGAGAACCGCGCGCTCCTCGATGCACAGTCGCGCAGGAGGATGCTGAAGGAAGAGGTGGACGAGGAGGACATCGCGGAGGTGGTCTCCAAATGGACCGGTGTCCCTGTGTCGAAGATGCTCGAGACGGAAGTGCATAAGCTCATCCGGATGGAGGAGAGGCTGCGGGAAAGGGTCGTGGGCCAGGAAGAGGCCATAGTGGCGGTGTCGAATGCGATACGCAGGGCCAGGGCTGGACTGCAGGACCCGAACAGACCTATCGGCTCTTTCATCTTCCTCGGGCCGACAGGAGTGGGCAAGACCGAGCTGGCCAAGACACTCGCCGAGTTCCTGTTCGACGACGAAGCTGCAATGATACGGATAGACATGTCAGAATACCAGGAGCGGCACACCGTGTCCCGCCTCATCGGCGCTCCTCCCGGATATGTCGGGTACGAAGAGGGAGGCCAGCTTACGGAGGCTGTGCGGAGGAGACCGTATTCGGTCCTGCTTTTTGACGAAGTGGAGAAGGCGCATGCCGAGGTGTTCAATCTGCTCCTGCAGCTTCTCGACGACGGCCGCCTCACCGACGGGCATGGCAGGACGGTGGACTTCAGGAACACCGTGGTGATCATGACTTCCAACATCGGGAGCACACACATCCAGGAGCTCCTTGAGGGAAGGAGAAAGGGGCGCACTGCATACTGGGGAGACAATGACACCGGCGACCTGAAGGACAAGGTGATGGAGGACCTGAAGTCGTTCTTCAGGCCCGAGTTTCTCAACAGGGTCGATGAAGTCATAATCTTCAACCCCCTGACCGAGGAATTGCTCAAGGAGGTGGTCGAGATCCAGGTGAGGCGGATGAAGAAGTACATCCAGGATAAGAGGATCGACATCACGCTCACCGATCAGGCGAAGGAACACATAGCGAGGTCCGGGTATGACCCAGTGTATGGCGCCAGGCCTTTGAAGAGGGCGATCCAGAAGGAGATACTGAACCCCCTCGCCCTTAAGCTGCTTGACGGCACGTTCGGAGAGGGGGATCTTCTCGAGGTTGACTATTCAGATGACCGCATGGTCTTCCGGAGGCTCAGCGTGGCCGAGGCGGTGGCATAGATGATTCATCGTGCCGGCAAACACCGGGGGCTTTGCCGGCAGCACAGCGATATTCACTGAACAGGAGGTGTCATATGGCAGTCGTCAAGTGGAGTCCGCTCAAGGAACTGGAAGACATGAGGCGGGACATGGACAGGCTCTTCGATGAGTTCTTCAGCCCCGTGAGGAGAAGGAGGACGTGGCCGGCGAGAACCGAGGGGGGAACGATCGTCCCCAGCATTGACCTGTACGACAGAAAGGCAGAGATCGTGCTCAAGGTGGAGCTGCCCGGCGTGAGCAGGGAGAACATCGAGCTGACGATCACAAAAGAGTCCTTGATGATCAAGGGGGAGATCAAGAAAGACGAGGACGTTAAGGAGGAAGATTACTATGTGAGCGAGAGGGCCTTCGGCAGTTTCAGCAGGACCATCGCACTGCCCGTCGAGGTGGAGAGCGAGAAGGCGAAGGCGATGTTCAAGGACGGGGTCCTGGAAGTCGCTCTGCCGAAGAGGCAGGAGGCTCAGCCCAAGGAGGTCAAGATCGAGGTCAAGTGAGGCGGGGCGGGCTGCCAATTCATTTGCCGATGCGGTCTTTTTTTTGGTATAGTACAAGGCTTCCTGGGTAGCTCAGCCGGCAGAGCGGGTGGCTGTTAACCACTTGGTCGGGGGTTCGAATCCCTCCCCAGGAGCTTAAGTTTTCTGCTGCCGTTCTCTGGGCGTTCCTGCATCTATCTTGACGTTCTCGTAAAGCTTCAAACAGATGCTCGAAAATAGTCCCTCTTCCCGATTCTTCCATCCCGAAAGTACGCGATGATTAGGACGCTATGATCTGAGCTCTGGCGTTAACTTTCTGTCGATCTCCTCGAACTTCTTGTCCGTCTCTTCCTTCGCCATAGACGCTCTGGGGTTATCTATAGCAGAAAGATCAGACGCGTTCCGGCAAGGGAAAGAAGGGCGGTGTCAAGGCAAACGCAGGGACAGACCAGATGACATTCATGGCGTGGGTAGTCTAGAACCGCGGTGTGCTTTCGGAAATAAGTGCTGTTTCAGGTGAGCCAGTTGCGAGGACTGCAGCCACTAACATTCGCATTGCACTGTCGCCTTGAGATGAGGACTTCTGATGCTGACCTTGCGTGATGTGAACAGCGCCGAGAAACTACCCTCCCTGTGAGACCCGAGCGACAGGGTGCGTCTTCTGCCGCCGCGGAATCCCATCGAATAGAGAAGGATTGGACCTGCAGATGCTCGCCAAGTCCTGCACACTCTTTTACACGGACTTAAAGGCCCTGCGTGCGGAAATCTGACGTTTACTGGCTGATCTTCGTCAAAATTCGTCAATCAGCGTTTTTGACATCACGAGATGCATGGCGGATCAATGTGTTTTAAGCCTAATGACTCGGCATGCTCTTTGCTCATGTGACCGGGGGTCGGCGAGTGCCTGCAGTGGGATGAACCCACCCATTTAAGCCGGGACGAT
>JBLMXV010000156.1:0-4917 GCA_050257935.1 Chloroflexota bacterium | reverse complement strand
ACGCGGTAAACGAGTCGAAGAAGCCTCCTCGTGAACTTCACTGGTAGCCGATGCGTACACTGGACCGAAAGCTCTGGCGGGACCTTTGGAAGATGAAGGGGCAGGCGTTCGCCATCGCCCTCGTGATCGTGAGCGGTGTTTCGACGTTCATCATGCTCGTGAGCACCATGAACTCCTTGTACCAGACCCGGGAAAAGTTCTACGTGGACTACGGATTCGGCGATATCTTCGCCTCTCTCAAACGCGCACCCGAGAGCCTGAAGCAGAGAATCGCCGAAATACCCGAGGTGCAGAGGGTGGAGACCAGAGTCGCGGCGGATGTAAAACTGGAGGTGGAAGGCTTCCCCGAGCCCGTGACCGCGAAAGTCGTTTCGCTGCCTGACGTCGGATCACCCCTCCTCAACAGGCTCCACGTGAGACAGGGTCGGCTCATCGACCCATGGAAGGACGACGAGGTCGTGGTCAGCGAACCCTTCGCAGTAGCCCATCGTCTTTCCCCGGGGGATACCTTGGCTGCGATCATCAACGGGAGGTGGAAATCCCTCGTCATTGTCGGTATCGCCCTGTCTCCGGAGTTCGTCATCCAGGGTAGACCCGGGGCCATCAGTCCCGATTACAAGCGCCACGCCATACTCTGGATGGGACGCGAGGCTCTCGGAAAGGCCTATGATATGGATGGCGCCTTTAATGATGTTTCTCTGTCGCTCATTGCAGGTTCCAACCTCGAGGACGCCATCGCAAAGGTCGACAGACTGCTCGACAGATACGGCGGCCTGGGGGCGTACGGCCGCGAGGACCAGATATCACACCGCTTTGTTACGGAGGAATTCAGGCAGCTCCAGCGGAGCGCGGAGATATTTCCCGTGATCTTCATCTCCGTCTCTGCATTCTTGCTCAACGTCGTCATCAGCAGAATAGTCTACGCCCAGCGGGATCAGATCGCTACACTGAAGGCTTTCGGCTACAACGCGGCTGTTATCACCATTCACTACCTGAAGATGGTCGTCGTCATAGTGCTCGCGGGCATCATCGGCGGTATCGCCTTGGGAGTCTGGCTCGGCAAAGGTCTCGGCAACATTTATATGGAATTCTACCGTTTCCCCGATCTCATCTACGATCTGAGGCCGTCCGTCGTCGCAACGGCCGTTTCCGTGAGCCTCCTGGCTGCCCTTGCAGGGACGATCCATGCCGTGTGGCGGGCGGTGAAGATGCCCCCCGCGGAAGCGATGAGGCCCGAACAGCCGCCTCTCTACAGAAAGCTGTTCTTCGAAAGCCTTGCACTCTGGCGCCTCCTCTCGCAACCGACCAAAATCATAATGAGGAATATAACTCGCAAACCCGTCAAGTCGATCCTCACAGTCTTCGGCATCTCCCTCGCCTGTGCTATCATGATTGCAGGCATGTTTTCTAGTGACGCCGTTGATTTCATGGTCGACGTGCAGTTCAGATTGGCACAGTCCGAGGACCTCACGGTCACCTTCACCGAGCCGACTTCACGAAAAGCTCTCTACGAGATGAAGGGTCTCTTTGGAGTCACCCACTGCGAGGTCTTCAGGTCGGTGCCGGCGCGGTTCAGGTTCGAGCACAGAAGCTACCGCACCTCGATCCAGGGCATCGAGCGAGGCACGTCTCTCCATAGGCTGCTCGACACAGACCTGCGACCTGTCTCACTCCCTCCGGAAGGGATAGTGCTCACCGACTATCTCGCCGACCTGCTCGGCATCAGCCCCGGGGATACGCTGACCGTGGAGGTGCTCGAGGGGTCGAGGCCGATACGGCAGATTCCCGTGGTAGCCCTCGCGAAACAGTACATAGGGGTGACCGGCTATATGGACCTTGAGGCACTCAACCGTCTTATGAGGGAGGACGGCGCCGTGTCCGGGGCCTATCTCACCATTGACCTGCTCCATCAGAACGCTATTTACAGGAAGCTTGTCGAAATGCCGCGCGTTGCCGGGGCAGTCCTTCGGAGACAGGAGATTCGCAACTTCTATGACACTCAGGCTGAGGTCCTACTCTTCTTCACCTTCGTCGCGACGATCCTCGCGGGGACTATCGCCTTCGGAGTCGTCTACAACAGCGCACGCATCTCCCTCGCCGAACGGAGCCGGGAGCTTGCGAGCCTTCGCATTCTGGGTTACACGCGTGCCGAGATTTCCTATATCTTCCTCGGCGAACTCGGTCTTCTCGCCCTGGCATCAGTCCCTCTGGGATTCCTCATCGGCAGAGCCATGTGCGCCTACATCGCGCAGGCAATTGCTTCGGACCTTTTCAGGGTGCCGGTAATCATCGACTCGTCCACTTACTCGTACGCGGCGGCTGTCGTCGTCGTATCCACCTGCCTGTCGGGCTTCATTGTTCGGCACAAACTCGACCATCTGGACCTCGTAGCAGTCCTGAAGGCAAAGGAGTGATTCGTGAGCCGGAGCCGCTGGATCATCCTGATCGCCCTCACTGTGGCCGTCTTCGCGGTCCTCGTATACCGCCTCACGGGGCATTCCGAGCCAGTGGATGTCGTAACGGTCTCGCGAGGTCCTCTCACGGTCACCGTTGATGAGGAAGGCAAGACGAGGGTCAGAGACCGTTTCGTAATCTCCGCACCGGTAGCCGGGTATCTGCGCCGCATCACGCTCGATGCAGGCGACGTCGTTACGAAAGGCCAGGTCGTGGCAGAACTCGAGCCCCTCAGATCGATCGTCCTCGATCCGAGGACTCGGGCTGAGGCTGAGGCTGAGGTAACGGCTGCTGAAGCAGCGGTGAAGGCGGCTGAGGAGAACCTTCGGGCTGCAACCGCCGCAGCTGAGTACAATGCCGCTCACCTGGAAAGAGCAAGGAAACTCTTTCAGGCAGGATACGAGTCAAGTGACTCACTCGACCAGGCGGAGAGCGATGCCAGACGCACCGAGGCCTTGAAACTGTCCGCCGCAGCGTCTCTCGAGATGGCACGGTCCCGTCTCGAAAGAGCGCGGAGAACGCTTCGCTACTCTGCAGCCGAGGGTGTGGCTGACCGGAGACGCATCGTAGCGGTAGGGTCGCCGGTAAGCGGCCATGTGCTCAAACTGCACCGCGAGAGCGAGGGGGTCGTAGCCGTAGGAGACGCACTGATCGATGTCGGAGATCCTTCGAAGCTCGAGGTCGAGGTGGAAGTGCTTTCCGCAGACGCCGTCAGAATTAAAGTCGGTACAAAGGTTCTCTTCGAGCGCTGGGGCGGCGAACCGATCCTTTCAGGGACAGTGAGAGTCGTCGAGCCGGCGGGATTCACCAAGATATCCAGCCTCGGCGTTGAGGAACAGCGGGTTCTCGTCATCGCGGACATCATCGCACCGCCGGAAAGCTGGAAAAAGCTCGGCGACAGATACAGAGTCGAGGCGCGCTTCATCATCTGGGAGGGAGGAGACGTGCTTCAGGTCCCGGCCAGCGCCCTCTTCCGCCGTGACAGCGGGTGGGCAGTCTTCGCAGTGCAGAACAACAGGGCCCTTATTCGGCAGGTGGAAGTCGGCCACAGGAGCGGATTGGCGGCCGAGATACTTTCCGGAGTCTCGGAAGGCGACACAGTGATTGTTCACCCGGCGGATTCACTGCAGGATGGCAGTCGCGTGAGGGTCAGGAGTGGTCGGTAACCGCCTCTGGCCCCGCCGATTTGCCAAACGGCCCAGGATATGATAAAAAAAATTGTGCAGGAACATAGCCGGTCTCGATCCGACGAACTCTTCAGCAAAGACGAACTCCGTGAGTTGATCGCCCGCCATCTCGGTGCTGACCGGGTGCCGAGAACGATCAGGGTAGTCACCGACACATCCGACTTCTTCCGCGTGGACTACGACGACGTCGTGATGTTCGGAGAGCGCCCTTACCTCTGCCGGAACACGGAGCGGGAGGGACGCTTCGGCATCGACGACGAGCCGAAGTTCTGGGTGCGCCGCGCCGTGGACCTTGTCGACGGCACCACAAAGATCATCAAGATGGTCTTTCACGAGAGATTCAGCGTGACCGTGGGCGGCATCTCCTTCGAGTGCGTGAGGAGCCCGAAAAAGGAAGCGCGGATACTCGATCTGGTGAAAGGCCATCCGAACTTCATGCAGGGCTTCTCGGTCCAGGACTCGGCAGGCAACACGGTCCGCATCATTGAGTTCATCCCAGGTGAGAAGCTTGCAGACAGCGTCCTGAAGATCGGGGGCACTCACGAAGACTACTTCTTTACCCACTTCCCCGGCATCCTGGATGAGTACATCGTGCTGGTGCAAGCCATCCGGTGCCTCCACGAGCACGGAGAGAAGCACGGCGATATCAGGCGAGACCACATCATCAGGGACAAGCGGACGGGGGACTGCCGCTGGATCGATTTCGACTTCAACTACATCCACAAGGAGAACATGTTCGGGTACGACCTCTTCGGTCTCGGCAATGTGATCGTATACCTCGCCGGCAGGGGAGACCTGCACCCCCAGGATCTCAAACAGAACAACCCTGCCGCTTACGAACGGCTCTGCTCGCATGACATGAACATCATATTCAACAACCGGGTCGTGAACCTCCAGAAGGTGTATCCCTACATACCCGACGCGCTCACTTACGTCCTCCTCCATTTCTCCCTTGGGGCTGACGTCTTCTACGAGACGACCGACCAGTTGCTCGAAGACCTGCAGAATGCAAGAACAAGGCTTGGGTGAAGACGCACGAAAAGAGCGAGGTGGGCATGGAACAAGGTCAGAACAGACACATACTTGTTGCAGTGGATGAGTCGGAAAACGCGGAGAGGGCTGTCCATTACGTTGCCCGTTTTCTGGGCGGTCTGCAGGGCTTCCGTGTGACACTGCTCACGATTGTCCAGGAACCCTTGGAGGACTATTTCGCAACGGAGAGAGAAAAGACTTCGTGGATGGAAGAGGCCCGCAGGAAGGCAGATGAACTTGTCGC
>JBLMXV010000155.1:0-4803 GCA_050257935.1 Chloroflexota bacterium | reverse complement strand
ATCTGGCCGAGACGAGCACCTCGAACCCGTATGGAAAGAACAGCTCTGATTCTCCGTTGATGCGCTCAAACAGGGTGTCCTTATCGTAAAGAGAGGCCTCGTCCTCCATTATCCAGCCTTCCGCACACACAGGCGCAGGCAGAACTTTCACGGCCGATTCATTACCGAAAGAGGTCCCGGCCAGCGCACAGGCAAAGCACACAGCGACCAGCGCCACCATCACGAATCTCTCCATTGATACCTCCACCCTGATACGCCACGGCCAGATGAAACTGACTAGGCCAGCAGTTTTCTGGCCCTCTCCATCTTCGTCGCGATATCGAGCCCGTTGACGCATCGCGCAGCACAGCCTGAGCACCCGAGGCATGCCGAGGCGGATGAAGAGAAAGGGATCTCCTGGTACGTAGACAGGGCGAGTTCAATATTCTTGTACCCTTCGGCGTACATCAGCGAACGATTGATCGTACCGATTTCCACACCCAGGGGGCAGGTGCCCTCGCACTTCCCACAGAAGTTGCAGTAGTAAGGCTCCACTGCGGCGCTGTATCGTCTCAGGATCATCTCGTCGACATGTCCGAATGGCATGCCCATGACCGCCACGTCCTCCCTGAGTTCTGCCATGTCCTTCATCCCGGGGATCGCAGCAGTGACATGCGTATCCTGGAGCACCCATTTGAGGGCCGCCTGGTGGGGGCTGATGGGGCCTAGTGCATTCGTCGCATATCCTCCCGCCTGCGTCTTCATTGCAACGATGCCTATGTGAGCTTCAGCGGCTTTGGCGATGGCGTCCTTTTCCTCTTGCCCGCTCTTGAAGTTGTACGCGACCAGAGCCGTGTCGAAGAAACGGTCGGGGTCATCTACGAGAGCGCTGAGCACCTCAGCCTGGTTCTTGTGCGTGGTCACGCCGAAGAAACGTACCTTGCCTTGCTCTCTGAGCTTGAGCAGCGCCTCGCGGGTCTCTGGGATGAATATCCGCTCCTTGCTGCTGAGATTATGGAGCTGGATCACATCGATGTAGTCAGTGCCGAGCGTCGTGAGACTCGTCTCCACGTCCCTGAAGATGTCCTGTTTCTCCCTGGAGGTCGGAAGAGTCTTGGTCGCGACGTATACCTTATCACGTATGCCTCTTAACGCCCTGCCGACAATGGCCTCGTTCCTGCCATCCATGTATTTCCGCGCCGTGTCGACGTAGTTTACGCCGTGGTCGAAAGCGGTCCGTATCACCTCAGCCTCAGGTGTGAGCATCGCCCCGAAGCTCACGACCGTGATCTTCAGCCCTGTCCGGCCGAGAGTCCTATACACAGGCTCGGGGAAGACGAACGGCCCCGACGACGCATAACGCTCAATCGCCTCGGCGATGCCAGTACCTAGGAGCAATGCCGATGTCCCCGCCACGCCGGCCTTCAGGAATTCCCTTCTGTTCACCCCAGTCAATCCCGCTCCTCTGCCCATCTCGGCCTCCTTTTTCACCGCCTCCTGATCACACCCGCGCGGCGGCAAGTGTGCTACAATGGTAACAGTCGGTCAGGCCCGAAATCTACAGACAGGCAAAGAATGGGGAATCTAGAGGATAAGGCAAACCCGGCATGATACCGGCAGGATCTAGACCGGTCAGTTACCTCACCCCTAGAAAGGAGGGCACAATGGAAAAATCTTCCTTCGTGATTGTGGCGAGCGCGATCCTTCTCGTAGCCTTGATAGCATCGATGTCAGCAGCTCAAGGAACCGCCGATACCTGTACACAGGATAGTGTCTATATTGTCAATCTGTACGGGACTGACTTGTGGTACAAGCGCGACGGCGGCGCTTGCACCTATTGGAAGTACAGTGCATTCAACATCCCGATACGTCCGGGCGAACGGATCGAGGTTTTCTCAGACCTGACCTGCCAAACTCCGGTGTGTGACGAACCTCTCACCTATGAGATCTGCAAATCAGCCGACCGGAACGGCAATTGCGTCATAAAAGTCGACTATCCATGCAAACTCCGGGATGCCTGAGCGGCGTTCCCCGTCTCATACCGATTCGGCGATCCGGCTTCTCATGAATCGGGTTAGTCTGAGAGATAGAATTCGACCGTCGAGACAACTCTTACTTTCTTGATCTCAGGCGTATTGCTGTCTCTGTCGCTTATTGTGAACAGGCCTTGTTCAGCATGCTTGATCTTGCCGAGCCTGCTTCGCGAGTCGCTCGCGAACTTTTCAGCGACTTCGCGGGCGTTCTTCGTCGCCTCTTCTATCATCTGGGGCTTGATTTCGTTCAACTTGGTGAACAGGAATTCAGTCCTTGCCAGGTGCTCGGGGCCCCCGATCGCAATACCCTTCCTGCCCAGGTCGGCGAGTTTCCTCATCGTCTCCCTCACCAGAGTCACGTTGCCCGTGTACACGGTGACTATCGCCGTCGCAGAGTAACGGTACTTCACCTTACCGGCGTCGACATATTCCTGGGCGAGGCGGTCCGAGATCTTCGGAGCGGACAGCGATATCTCCTCATTCTTGAACCCGCTCTTCACGAGAAACTCTACTACCTGCGCCTTCTTGTTCTCCAGCGACGCATAGAGGTCGTTCAGGTCATTGCTCGCCTCATTGAACACGATCGGCCAGATCGCCACGTCTGCCGGCACCTCCCTCTCGGACAGCCCTTTCACCACCACGGACCTGTCAGCCCTCTTCAGCGATACCGTGGTGTTGGAGATCAAGTAACCCATGACTATCAAGGCCGCCCCTATGGCGAGACCCAGGATTAGGGCCTCACTGAATCTGGTTTTTTCCATCCGCCCGCCCTCCCTCTTTGTGTTTTTCCCGGCGTCGCAGCCGTTTCGGGATACCTACACGGTCTCATCCAGCATCAGCAGCACGGTCATCGACGAGACTGACCACAGCACGTCTGTCGGCAGATGACGGTCGCATGAGGCATCGAACATGAGATCGGCCCGTGGGGGGAACTCCTCATCGGCGAGCCACAGTGCGAGCACCACGGGCACCCTCGGGAAGGGCCACAACTGCACTGCCACGTCACCGCCAGCCACAACACTCCCCCCTAGGCACGATGCGTGCCTCTCGAACGCCTCCGGGTCACTGCCGTACCGCTCCGCAAGCGCGCCGAGGGGTAGTACGTGAGTGCCCTGCGCGAAGATGAGACCACCCTTTACGTGCACGGGATTGATGAGCCTGCCTGAAAGGGGGACGTCCCTTGCGCACGCAAGATACCAGATGACCGAGAGGTTGAAGAAATACTCCGGTGTCGCAAGGATGGCAGCGCCCTGTTCACTGCGGCTGGAAACAGATCTCTCTGCAGGGGAGACCAGGAACTCCTGCCCGAAGGACCTGATCTTGAAGAGACCTGCACCGCCGTCATAGGTCGCGCACGCCCTGGCAGCCACTTCCTGAGGATCGCGTCCTGACAGGGCGTCCCATGCCCTGCCCTCGCCCGAGGCGACTTTCACTGCCTCGAGCCTGACACCTTGCGGGCCCGACGGAACACGCCCTTCACCCGTTCCCGGCATTCGTTCATCCGCCTCTCAGCACGCTGAAGTGAAAGGTCGCACCCCCTCCGACCTTCCCTTCCGCCCATGCCCGGCCACCGTGGCGGGAAACAATGCGATGGACGATGGAGAGACCGAGACCGGTGCCCTCGAACTCCTCGCTGCGGTGAAGACGCTGAAACACATTGAACAGGCGGTCGGAGGACTGCATATCGAATCCGACGCCATTGTCCCTCACGGAGTAGACAATGTGATCACCCTCGACCCGACTGCGGACCTCGATGACCGCGACCTCCCTGTGCCTCGTGAACTTTATGGCGTTCGCGATAAGGTTCGCGAAGACCTGCCGCATGAGCGAACGGTCAACGTCCGCAGGGAGTATGTCGCCGACATCGAACTTCACCTTGCGGTCCGGCACTGTTGCCGAGAGGTCATCGAACACTGACTGCGCAAGATCCCTCATGTCCACCCTTGCCACGTTCAGCTGCTTGCGGCCCGATCGTGAAAAGGCAAGGAGATCGTTGATCAGGTTCTCCATCTTTCCGACGCTCTTCTGGATCGTCTGCAGCATCTCGACGCCCTTCAGGTCGAGGCAGTCCGCATGCTCCCTCAGGACGATCTTCGTGAACCCGCCGATCACCATCAGGGGGGAGCGAAGATCGTGAGATACCGATGCGTTGAACGCGTCGAGTTCCTTGTTCGCCTCGGTGAGTTCCGCAATCCTCTGCTCCAGTTCATAGTTGAGGCTCCTGATTTCCTCTTCCGCACGCTTGCGGTCGGTGATGTCCCGCGTGACGCTGATCATGCACTCGACGCCCTCGAGGTCGATAAGTTCCGCTGACCTCAGCATCGTGCGGATCTCTCCCGATTTCATGCGAAATCTCACCTCGTGGTTTCTGATGATCCCCTTCTCACGGAGTTCCTCCACCATGTTCAGGCGCTCTTGAGGATCGACCCAGAGCCGCAGTTCCGAAGACGGTTTCCCCAACACCTCCTCGCGGCTATAACCGGTAATCCAGAGAAACGCGTCGTTCACCTCCACGAAACGACCGTCGGACAGGGTGGTGATGGCGATCCAGTCGGGGCTGGAGCGGAAGACCTTGGCGAACTTCTCCTCTGAGAGGCGGAGAGCAGAGATGGTGTCCCTGCCGCCTTCGGCCCCCATCCCGTTCCGTACTTGCTCGATATGCCTCGTCATTTCGCCTCCCTCAGGCGGCCCTGCGCTCATGCGTTCACTCATCGAGGTGACCTATCATTTCCTCGATCACCCTGAACCCCCCTCTCCAGAACTCTGGGTCGGCAATGTCCACTCCCGCCTC
>JBLMXV010000154.1:0-3783 GCA_050257935.1 Chloroflexota bacterium | reverse complement strand
CTACCTGATCGTCGTGAATTTCTCTGAAGGAGCCGCTCAGACCCTCGTCCATGTGCCATGGGACGAACTGAGGGGAAAGACGTGGCGTCTCAGCGACTCCCTGACAGGCGATACTTTCGACCGAGGGGGGGACGATATGAGGGATAACGGTTTCTACGTTGATCTGGGCCCCTGGGGTTTTCACTTTTTTTGGTTGAATTTGAGGTGAGGAGATGAGAAACTTTGGCCAAGAAAGTTAACCGTACTATCAGATCGAGAACAAACTCGAGGCTATCGTCGGGTACGAACTGGCCTTTGAACGCGATGAAATATGATTCAAAATTCGGCCTTCTCGATTCCACCACAAGTGTTGTTTGAAAAGTTCCCTCACAGGGTGGTCTGGAGAAAACAAAGTATCGCACCCTACGTGAAGGTACCAGATCACCGATAGGGTCCTCTTTCTTCGAGCCGATTGGATTCGAACGAAGCTCCTGAAGGACAGTGACCTGAACGAGTAGGGCAGCGAGCACAAGAAAAACCACAATGTTTTTCAGGGAGGATTGAACATGAAAGATCTCTCAAAGCAGGTCGCTGACACGCAGAAGCTATCAACCAAGGTCAGCGAGCTCTTCCAGAAACGGCTGCAGTCGGCTCAGGAGCGATTCAACGAGAGCGTTCAGAAGGCGTACAAGAATCAGATCGCCGACATCATCGGCAAGCCGATGTCGCCCTGGGAAATCTGGACGGACTGGCTACAGTACTCGACCGATTTCGTGCAGCGCTCGATCCTGTTTTGGGACACACTGCGCCAGCGGGGCAATAATTTCGTCGAGCACGAACGGGCAGGCAAGCCACCGGTACTGCATTTCGACTACGAAATGGTGGAGGATGCCCGCACCTTCGAACGGCCCGTCAATTACGCGCTGGTGCGGATTGTCCCTCCTCCGGGAGTGACCGTTGATCCGAAGCGCCGGCCCTATATCATCATCGACCCCCGTGCCGGCCATGGACCGGGCATCGGCGGATTCAAGGACGATTCTCAGGTCGGCGTCGCGCTGCGCGAAGGGCACCCGGTTTACTTTGTCATCTTCTTCCCGACGCCAGAGCCCGGGCAGACGCTCCTTGATGTCTGTGCCACAGAGAAGCACTTCGTGCACAAGGTGCGGGAATTGCACCCTGAGAGCCCGAAACCGGCCATTCTCGGAAACTGCCAGGGCGGCTGGGCCGCGATGATGCTGGCCGCCTCAGACCCTGACGACACCGGCCCGATCGTGATCAACGGAGCGCCCATGTCCTACTGGGGCGGCGCCTGGCGGGAGGGAGAGGGAGACAACCCCATGCGCTACGCCGGCGGGATGCTGGGCGGGACCTGGATGGCGTCTTTGGCTGCAGATCTCGGCGATGGTTTGTTCGACGGCGCCTATCTGGTACAGAACATGGAGAACCTGAACCCAGCGAATACCTTCTGGGACAAATACTATCACGTGTTCGCCAACGTCGATACAGAGCCGCCGCGTTTTCTGGAGTTCGAGCGGTGGTGGGGAGGCTTCTACCTCCTCAACCGGGAGGAGATAGAGTGGATCGTGCAGAACCTCTTCGTCGGCAACAAACTGTGGGCAGGCGACGTGCGGGAGAAGGGCGGCAAGGCTCTGGATCTGCGCGAGATCAAATCCCCCATCATCCTTTTCGCCTCCATGGGCGACAACATCACACCGCCGCAGCAGGCATTCAACTGGGTAGCCGACGTGTACGGCTCAACGGACGAGATAAAGGCCCGTGGTCAGACGATTGTCGGCCTGCTGCACCAGCAGATCGGCCATCTCGGTATCTTTGTTTCGGGCAAGGTAGCGAAAAAGGAGCACAGCCAGATCGTATCGGTGATGAAATCGATCGAGGCCCTTCCACCCGGGCTTTACGGCATGAAGATCATCGAGTCGAAAGGTGATGACGGGAAGATCCGGTACGACGTCGAATTCATCGAGCACCGGCTCGAAGAGATAGTCGGACGGCTCAACCGCCTCAAGCGTGCCGACGAAAAACCCTTCGAGGCAGTCGCAGCGCTTTCGGAGTTCAACCAGCGCGCCTACGAGCTTTTTGCACAGCCCCTCGTGCAGGCGCTGTCCAATGAGGCGTCCGCCACACTGGGCCGCGACTTTCATCCGCTCCGCTTCCAGCGGTGGGTTTTCTCGGATGAGAACCCCTGGCTCTGGTGGCTCAGGCCTGCCGCAGAAGTCGTAAAGGAGCAGCGTCAGCCTGTAGGCCCTGATCAGCCTTTCCGCAGGGCGGAGCGGATGGTGTCCGATCTGTTGAGCGCGTCGTTTGATCTCTACCGTGATATCCGCGACGCCGTAAGCGAGGCGCTCTTCTTCCAGGTATACGGCGCCATGTTCCTCCTTTATATGGAAGACAAGCACGAGGCGAAAGAGGCCGAAGTGTCGAAGCTGCAGGACCCGCGGGAGCTGCCCTTCGTCAGGGACGCGCTCGCATCCATAGCGGAAGGCGGCTATCCCGAGGCGTTGACCCGCGTCGGCGCTCTTCTTGCCCGCCGCGGCCAGCCGATCCCGCTGTCCCGGATCGAACTCAAGGAAGAGCTTATGGAAGAATACCGTGATCTCCTCCCCGACATTCCCCGCGATCAGATGCGCCGCATCAGAGGCGAGCAGGAGATCATCATCCGCTATGAATCCGACAAGGCCCTTGAGACGCTCCCTCAGCTCCTCAAAGCCAAGGGAGACAGGGTGAGGCTGCTGACACTCGTCGACCGCGTGCTCTCGGACAAGCGTATACATCCGGAGAGTGCAACACCCGAGCAGCGGGCCATGCTCAAACGCATAGGAGAAGTGCTCTCCGTCAAGGCTGAGGAGATGCCGCGATCGAAGAAGGGGGCGAATTCATGAGCTCATTCACCAATGTGACATTCGACGAGATCGGGGTGGGTCAGTCCCTCACCGTGTCTCGAACCATTTCCCGGACCGACGTCGAGGCTCTGACCCTGGTGTCCGGAGATATCGACGAGGCTCACGTCGAGCAGGAACTGGGACCGGATCATGTCCCATCCACCGAACCGGTTGCGGCTGAGGCCCTCTTCTCGTATCTCCTCAACCGCCGGATGCCCGGACCAGGCACCACAATTCTCGCTCACAACCTCACGTTTCACGGCCGCATAGCGATGGGCGACACCGTCTCGGCAGTGATCACCGCGAGGGAGAAACGACCGGAGGGCAATGTGATCGTCTTCGACTGCCGCTGCACGAACCAGACAGGCGAGGTGATTGCGTCAGGCACAGCGACCGTTGCAGCACCGGTGAAGCGGATCAGTTATACCGACCTCGCTACACCTGAAGTCATCTTCCGCCGGACCGACGTCTTCGCCCGCCTCATCAAGACCTGTGAGGGGTTATCTCCGGTAGTCTGCGCGGTGGTGCACCCCTGCGACCACGATTCCCTCCTCGGACCGATCGAGGCGGCGAAACGTAATCTGATCACCCCGGTGCTGGTCGGGCCTGAGGCGAAGATCCGCGAAGCGGCGGACGCTGCAGGCGCGGACATTTCTCCCTATCGCATCGTGGATACGGAACACAGCCATGCAGCCGCCGAGAAGGCGGTTGCAATGGCGCGTGCCGGTGAGGTGGAAGCCCTGATGAAAGGGAGTCTGCATACCGACGAACTCATGGGCGCCGTGGTGCCGTCGGCCACAGGACTTCGCACAACCCGCCGTATCAGCCATATCTTCATCATGGATGTCCCGACCTATCCGCGCGTACTGCTGGTGACGGATGCCGCGATCAACATCGCACCCGGCCT
>JBLMXV010000153.1:0-29542 GCA_050257935.1 Chloroflexota bacterium | reverse complement strand
GGCCCGACATGGCAGAGTAAAGGCATGTTGTTCCTGGCCAGGGAGTCGTAATACTCTTTGTGTCTTGGGTCCCGAATATCGACGTGCTGCACAGAGGGGATCAGTTTCATGAGCACTGCGTTCGGATCGCTGAGGACAAACTCCATTTCCCCTGCCCAGTCCTTTCGATTGGGGCTCACAGACGCTGCCCAGAAGAATCTCTTCTCTCTCTTCCCGGGGTCATCCTCCCTCATCAGCAGGTCATTCAGTTCTTTTACCTTCTTTGACAGAAACCTGTTCGAAACCCAGAGGTCGGTCCTCTTCTTGTCGAGCCTGCCCGACTTCGGGTGGTAGAGGGCGTCCAGCCCGAGTAGCACCATCCCGTCGATTTCTTTGGAGTTGGTCAGATGTGTATAGATGAGGCTCAGGTACTCACTCGTATCGACCGTTCCGCTCTGGTCGAAGTCCGCCCCGGCTTCTCCGAGATACTTCTCTACGAGCCTGTAGAGAACCCTCGTGAAAAGCGTATTGTTGTCTTCCGGGTAGAAGAACACGTTTTCGTCGACTTGAGTGATATCCTTCCCTCTCCCAACCACATGAACATGCATATCGAGTTTCATAGACTCCTCTCAGTCCTCTTTCCCGTGATGGTCTCCGTATTCACCGCCGGGCGTCGATCCATTCGAGCAGTTGCTCCTTTGTCGCCGGTGCGCCGCTTAATTCAGTGATCTTCTGACCCTGGCGGTAGAGGATGACCTCACATCTGCCCTGTGCCTGACGGGACCCGCCACGTGGTGCTCGGCCTTTCCAGCGGGAGTTGGAGGGGAGGCAAGACCTTTCCCTTCACTCCCAGATGATGTAACCGATCTTCAGCACCCCCGGACTGGGGCCGACCGGCTCAGTGAGTCGGAAGCTGCCCAGATTGCCGCGGCTGGTCCGGACACAGGCGTAGCCGTTTGTCGGCAGCTTCTCGATGGGAATTCGTCTTCCTGCCATCTTGGCGCGGGAACAGCTCTCGTAGTTTCCCCTCTCCCTGATGAAGCCGATGGTGGCCCCATTCCGGGGAGTCAGGTAGCGCTCCGTCTCGGTCACCGCCTCGAACCAGAAGTCCGCGTCCTCCTCCCGAACCTTTCCCGTATCCAGATCGAACAGATAAGTCTGGTGAATATCCAGTCTCCCTTTGGCGAGCACCTTCCTCGGTTGCGTACCATCCCGCATCTCCTCTGCCGGTTTTTTTGTCGGTTGAATGGCCACCAATAGATCAACAGCGGTTCCTCGCTTCACCCGGCTGCCACCCTTCATTTTCTGATTGAGGACCGTTCCCGGACGTGCCTTTTCGGCATCGACCTCGCGCTTGGTCTGGGTCCCCGGCTGCAGTCCCGCCTCCGTCAGCATCTGCACCGCCCGCTCCAACGGCTGCCGCACGACGTTTGGCACCGTCACTAGCTCCGGCTTGGCCGGTTTCGTCGCCAGGACCAGTCCCACTTTACCGCCGCTCTCCAGCTTGTCCCCGGCCTTGGGGAAGCTCCGAAGAACCGTGCCGGCAGGCACGTCGGTGCTTTCGTCTTCTCCGACGACTTCAGCGCTGAACCCCTTTTCCCTCAGGATGCTAAGGGCCCTGTCCGACGTCTGCCCCACTACGTTCGGCACCACAACCGGTACGACAGAGGGCGAGGAAGGTTGTTGAGGTTGAGGTGTGGGCGTCCTGGCGACGCGCAGAATCACCACACCTCCCGCCTGCAGGCTGGCCTCTGCCGGCGGCTCCTGGTGAAAGACCGTTCCAGGCCGGTCATCCGGTGAAATCCGCTGCTCGACTTCTGCCGAGAATCCCGCGTTCCGGAGCGTGTCTACGGCCTCCTGCTCCGGCATGCCTACGACCTTCGGCACGGTGACCGCTGCCGGCGCCATCGGCTGATGGGTAGAGGGGGGCGAGACGGTTCCGGGAGATTGCGGGCCGCCGGTCGTTGTCACCGGCGGCGACCCTCTAAACAGCTGGACGAAGGCGTCACGGAACGACTGGATGCCGGTGATGAGCCCCGTCAATGCGATCACCACCGCCGTGATTGAGCCGATCAGCCAGATGAGGCGGCTCTTTTGCACTGGCGTGGCGAATCTTTTCTCGGCCATGCCCTTCATGGCGGGAGTCGGGCCCGCTCCACTGGCCAGGACCCGCTCCAAAGTCTCGAAGAGCTGCGCGAGATCCGAATCCCAGTGGGTATCGCCGATCTCGGTCGCCTGCCGCCGGGCCAGTTTCTTGAGGTCATCGGGTAGGTCGCCCTCTCCCGGCATGGCTGCATCCTGCACCAGCACCGGGATGACCCTGACATCCCGCCGAAGGGCTGTGGCCGTTTCCAACCGGATGAAGTCTTTTGGGTCGTCCAGACGCCTTCTACCTGAAGCATCACTGCAGGAGAGCCACTTTTTCCCGATGATGACCAACAGTACGTCGCACGAACCTACCGCCCGGTCGATGGCCTCCACGAAATCGACTCCCGGCTCTATAGCCGAGACATCCATGAAGACCCGGTCCTGACCGAACTTTTCCCTCAGCCGGTCAAAAATCCTGCCGGCATGGCCCGCTGTATCCTCCCGACGATAGCTTATGAAGATGCCTGGCATTTCCGCTCCTGTTGGCCTCTCGAATCAGGGCCCATTGAGCCTGCCTCACCCATAAGGGCGAGACAGCCAATCAGTTTCATGGTCTTTGACTCTCAACTGAACTAATTGACCTTCCTGTACGCCATCGACATAGACCAATGTAGCAAAATCTTTCGGTACAATCCTAGCCTCCTTGGCATCTCTCCAATCTTTCGTGTCCGGGACACCTTGCCGCCCCCCTCTCATGTCCCGGGGGTAAACGCCGCGAAATGTTCCGGCTTGACCTTCTCCGCTGCCACTGCCTGCCCGACCCGCTGCAACTCCCTGACATGGTCGGTGGAGTCGAGTTTCTGGACATCCTTCGGTTCGATGTCGTGCAGGCCCAGGACATCGAGCCCTTTTCGGGTCAGTTCGGCGTTATAGCGCAGGTAGGTAAAGAGCTTGGGCTGTACCGGCCCCTTCTTGCCGATCATATCACCCACTTCCCGGTCGAGCAGGTCGCCGGCGAGGCAGTTGCCGAAGGTCCGGCAGAGGAAATCCTGCTCGTTGAGGGCGGCGTACATGAGTGCCGAGGGAATGGAACCGGCATTGTAGATCAGGTTCATCTCCTCCGGGTGCAGGTCGGCATTGGCTACGGGGCTGGTGCCGGTGCCGACGGAGACCACGAGCATTTTATCTTCACCTGCCTGCCAGTTCAGATTGTAAGGTTCTACGGTGACCATCAGGAAGGCCTGGAAGGAGGGATTGTTGTAAGTGGTGATGCCGCCGTCGACGAAGACGAACTCATGGGTCTTGATGTCGATCATCTCCGGCGGGAAGTAGACCGGCGCGGCGGTGCTGGCCCGGACCAGCTGCCAGAGGGGAAGGTTGAGATTGCAGTCAGTGCGATCCAGCCGGTTATACTTGGCGAAGGGGTTGTTGGAGAGAGGCCAGGGGGAATCGGTGCTGGCGTTGCGCATGACCATCATCAGCAGTGTCCGGAGCCGGTCGCTTCCCAGGGTCGTATCGGCGCCGAACACCTCCTTGAGTTTCGCGGCCAGTTTCTCGTCCTCGTACTTATAGCGGAAGCGCCGGAGCAGGAATGCCTTGTCGAACATCTCCTTGCCGCTTTCCAGGTAGAAGCGGCGGATATCATCGGCGGACATCCCGAGGGAGAGGCAGGTGGCGATGATGGCGCCGGTGCTGGTGCCGGCGATGAAGTCGAACCAGTCGGCGAGCACCAGCCGCTTATTGTTCAGTTTCTGACGCAGGATCTGCTCGATGGCGGCGAGCACTTCAACGGTCATCATCCCACGGATGCCACCACCATCGAGGGTGAGGATCTTCTTCGGACCGGGGGCGGCGATGCGTTGTGTGAGGGCTACCTGACTCATCGTGTTCCTCCTTCTGAAAGAGAATGCTCTGTCGAGCACCAGACCTGTCCGGCATGTGCCTTCACTTCATCGTGCATATGCTTCGTGCCTCCGGGTCCGTCTCCCCCTTTCCCGTCCCAGAGGCAGATGAAGCGGACCTTCTCAGGCCCTATCGAAAGGGCAATTGTCATTGTCCATTGAGTTCCTTCAGGCGCTTGTCGAACCAGTGTTATCCATTTATCTCTCTAATAATTCACCAAATTGTTCTTGTGTCTATCCACGTTACACTCCCCGTCCTGCGCTTCACCTCGTTGTACATGTGTGCCGTTCCTCCGCGGCCGCCGTCGCCTTCTTCACCGTTCCACAGGCAGATGAAGCGCACCTTATCCACGCCATAGGCCAGTGCCGTGTAGAGCAGCCATAGATTGCAACGCTCGTAGGGGTAGTCGGGATGGGAATTTGGTGGCGGGCCTCCAAGCTCATCCGGCGCGGATCGGATTGGCGCGGCGATTTTGGCTTTTGCGTCGAGATAGCGCGAACGCCATGCCTCGCCGCTGCGGACCACGGAGTTCTGAATGAAGTCAGGCTCTCGAAAGGGTTGCAGCCAATGGACTTTCACTCCCCGCTGCTGACAGGCCTCGGTGAACAGAAGGTCGCCGCCGCAGGCGCCCTGGGTGAGGGCGAGGTCGTCAGGTCCGGCGCCGACCTGATCCAGCGCTTCGGCGATCTTCCGCGCAGCGACCGGTTCTTTCTCGGCCGGAAAGCGCGGCGTCTTTCGGTCCGGCGTATCGATCATATGGCCGCTAAACAGGATGACCTGGCGTGGCTGCCACTGGTTCTCAGGTCGGGTCAGTCTCTGCAAGGCACGGTCGAAGGCGGCGATGCCGGCGTCGACGTTTTCCGGCTTGAAGCCAAGATCCTTGAGCATTTGCAGTTGAGCGAGGCTGGAGTTCAGCGCGAACCAGTCCTTGTCGTTCTTAGCGATGGCGTCCTTGTACGCGGGCTTGACGGTTTCGGGTGTGCCGACCAACACTTGCAGATCACCGAGGGTTGCTTTGGACCAGAAAAGTTGCTGCTCGTCAGATTCGCACTCTGCAGCAAAGCGCACCGCCCCAGCCATGGAGGCCATCTCGGTGTCGTAGCGCCTGTCGTTGGTGAGATGGCGATACAAGTGCATCAGCGTCAGTGCATTGATGCCGGAGTAGTAATGTGCGGGGCTGCTTCGAAAGCCCTTGGCGTAGCTGTCGATGGCGGCACGCAGCAGGGCGTCCTCATACGCGGCATCATCTTTCATCTGATCGGGTGTGCTTCCAGGCCGGCGCCACGCGGCGATCCAGGCGTCCTTGTCGACGCGTCCCAGCAGTGCCCAGGTCTCCGGATCGCCCGGGTAAACCTGCAAGACGTTTCGATAGTGCTGACGCGCCCGGTCCAAAGAATGGCCGGGGCTGCCGGCACAGGCCAGCCGTTGCAGGCAGATGCCTTTTTCGCGCAGCCCCTTGAGGTTGACCGGATCGACCTCTAGCCCGCTATCGAGTTGCTCCAGCGCAAAGATGAAGCGCTCTGCCTTGCGCAAGGTCTGGCCCGCCCTTATCCAGGCCTCGGCACGAAAGGCGGCGACCGGGGCTTCGTCCGCGAGCACCAGGATGTCACCGACATGCCGGGCCTTGCGCGCCAACTCGATGCGATCTTCCCAGGCATCGTGACGCTCCCAAAACGCGCGCACGTCGCCGATACGCAGCGATTTCCAGTCAGGCTCCTGCAGGTTCGGCAGTAACTGATACACCGGGCTCACCTTGCGGCCGTGCCACGACTCCATCGTCGCCTTCACCATCGCGGTGAGCTGAAGCTTGTCGCTTTCCACCGTCTCGGGGTCCGGACCGCCGTCCTTGATGCCGTAACGAAGCTTCCTATCGGTATAGAGGTCAAACGCGGTCGTGACCTGCCCGCCGCACACGATCACGACGCCGCGGGCGCGGAGCGCATGGCGTACGCCGAGCTCGTACCAGACGTTGGGATTGGCGATGGTGAGGTCGGCCACCACCAGATCGGCCAGCAGCAGTTCCTGGAACATGTCGGTGCGGATGTCGCCGGCACGCGTTTCCTGGTCGGCTCGAAGTGGCTCCAGCCTGGCCGCCTCCAGCGCCGGCTTGATGTACTCGCTATAGACGCGATTGAAGTCGATGAGTTGACCGTCCGGGCCGGGCTTGGCACCGAAAGGCATGGCGACGAACGCGTGGGGTTTTATCAACATGCCGGACACCTCCTGTCCTCATGCCCAAAAGATGTCACAGGGTTAATCGCTCTGCCGAACCGAGTAATCGCAGATTGCATCGTTCTCCTCGTGAACAATTCGGGTGGCCGTGCGCGACCGGTAATGATCCGACATGGTCTTTGACGCACCCTGTTGTCCCGTTTCAAGTATAGAGGATTTGAGGATGACCTGCAACGGCGAACAGGAAAGTCCTTTGTTGTAATTCGCTTTGATCAGAAGTATCATTGAGGGAAGAAAGGGAAGGCCGGCAGAGCAGCCTTAGAGTTTCAGTGGAGGATGGAATAATGAAACACATTTCCGCAGAACATGCACTGAGCTTTGTGAAGGCGTTGGAACTTCCTGCTCCGCGGGGATACGACGAACTGCTTGGAGACAAAACAGTAAAGCCTGTCGAATACGGGTTCGATACGGCGAAGAATCAGGCGATGGTTGTGGGGTCTGATATCGTCTCGTTCGTGCAGGGCGTCACGCCGGAGCGTCGCGAAGACATCGTGAATTCCTCATTGCTCGCGCAGCTCGCGGCAAAGAAAAAGGTCAGCGATCCGACAAAGATCTATGATTGGTACAATGCCTACTTCGATGTCCTCACGAACATCGGGTGGGCGGTGCAGGATCAGGGGTTCGCCGAGTACTCGGAATCGAGCGCGGGATTCGAGGCCCATGAGGCCATTCTCAGTGTTGCGGCTGTTCTCCTCGGACCTGGGGCGACGACATTGGCAATCATCAAAGCCACACTGGACGCATTGAAGTCTATGTCCACAGACAGTCCGTGGATAACACTCTTCAATCGAGAGAGCCAATCGGCACACACGGCACGATTCCAGGTCACACTGGCTGAGCAGAGCAGTGACGATCAGTTCCTCGTGTCGCTAATGGCATTTGGACTGGAGGCGAAGGCAGCGCTCACGCAGGTGCTCTTCTTCAAGTTCCATTCGAATGAAGCGTCCTTGAAACACTACTCCGGCAAAGTGACGATCAACGCTCATGTCCTCGCGAGCGTCCGAGACGCTATAAAGAACAAACTCGCGGGGTTCGCGAAAGACTACGTCGAGGCGCTGCCGCCGCTGTGATGTAGCACGCGACGATGTGGATGGTATAAGACCGCGTCCCGCTAACGAAGGCTTTTGAGCCGACAGGCCGAATCAGAAGGAGGAGGACATGGCGAAAAAGAAAGCAGCGATGAAGAAGTGGTCAGTGATGATCTATCTCGCTGGCGACAACAATCTCGACGGGGCAGGAGTGGTTGACCTCGTCGAGATGAAGCAGGTGGGCTGCACCGAGTCGATCAATATCATAGCCCAGTTCGACCGAGCAGGCTCGAAGGAGGAAACTCTCCGCTACTGTCTCCGGAAGGGCACTCCACTCGCCAAGGATGCCGTGATGAAGCTCGGCGAGACCAACATGGGCGATCCGAAGGTTCTTGAGGACTTCGTGAGCTGGGGCGTCAACAACTACCCCGCGGAGCATTACCTTCTCGTGCTCTGGAACCATGGTGCGGGATGGGATGACGCCAATCTCTATGAGGGGGATGTCTTCAGTGGCGCTGCTCCCCCCGTCTCGAGGAAGAGGAAGCCCGTCGTCACACGCAGCCCTGTCGCGAGGGGCGCCAAGACTCTGCCCTTCACTCTGGCGAGAGCGGGATTGTCGCGGGCCCGTCGCGCATTGTTCCGCACCACTGTCGAAAGTGCGGTGAAGACGAGGGCCATCGCTTTCGACGACCAGGCCCAGGACTTTCTCGACAACGTCGAACTCAAAAAGGTGATGAAGCGCATCAAAAAGAGCATCAAGCGGCCGGTCGATATCCTCGGCATGGACGCCTGCCTCATGAGCATGGTCGAGGTGGCCTACCAGATGCGTGACGTGGCCGACTACACGGTAGCCTCGGAGGAGACGGAGCCTGGTGACGGATGGCCCTATGACAGCATTCTCAAGTCACTTGCAGCGAAGCCCGAGATGACGCCCGAGGAACTCTCGGGCATGATCGTGAAGTCTTATCTCGCGTCATACGGCGCCGGTGATGGTGTCACCCAGTCAGCTCTTCGGCTCGCCAATCTGAAGCGGCTGGCGGGAGCCGTTGACAGCCTCGGCAAGGCTCTGAAGAAAGCCCTGGCAAACTCGTCTCTGCATGCCGCTGTCATGACGGCCCGCGCAAAGGTCCAGGAATACAGCCGCCCCTACGACGACTATTGCGACCTGCTCGACCTATGCAGTCTTCTCGAAAGCAACCTGGTTGATGCAGCGGTTCGCAAAGCCTGCGCCGACGTGAGGAAGACAGCTTCAGATGTAATCGTTGCTTCCGGGTACAAGGGCTCGGCTGTAGACAACTCTCAGGGTATCTCGATCTATTTCCCGAAGCGGAGCCTCTCACCTCTTTACAAGACACTGGACTTCACAAAGGCGAACTCGTGGGACGAGTTTCTGCAGGCATACCTGGCGGGTTTGGGGCGGTAAACGCCCGCATACAGTGACCAGAACCTATCTCAAGATCGGGTTCTTTTTGAAAGAGGGAGTCATACCCGCGAAGGCGGGTATCCAGAACGGCCCGAGAACGCTGGATCCCCGTCTCCACGGGAATGGCAAACAAAGACCAGATGATGAGAAGTCATGAGTATGACATAGGTCTTAACTCACTCGAATCGACGGCGGAGGGCATCGATGGCGGCAAAGAAGGATACAAAGGGCGCAGCGGCGAAGGCGTCGAAGAAGCGAGCTGAGGAGAGCTCCACCGCGTTCAGCCTCAGGAATGAGGAAATCGAACGCTACCTCGCCACCGGAGAAAACGCAGGTATCCTCGAGGACTACTTCAGCCCTGATGGGTACCAGGAGATGCGCCAGCTTGCCCTGAAGGCGTCGGGCAGGAGGGCCGCAGGACCGCGGGTACTCATACTGCCGGGGATCATGGGGTCGAAGCTCGGAAAGAGAAGGCCCTTTCCTCTTCCTGATGACCTTGTCTGGTTCGGTCCCCTCGATATCGCCGCCGGCAGGATCGCCGATCTGGCGCTGGATTCGGGCAAGCGTTACGAAGCCCTGGGCGTCATGCTCCTCTTCTACCTCAAGCTCAAGCTGCGCCTCGAGATTGCCGGCTATGACGCCCATTTCTACCCCTTCGACTGGCGGCATGGGCTCGATAGTCTGGGAGCGGATCTGGCGGCCTCCATCCAGAAGGAGAAGGCCGAAAAGATCCACATCGTCGCGCACAGCATGGGAGGACTGGTTGCCCGGGCTGCCGTTGACAGGGTATCGAAGAAGATAGGGAGGCTCGTCATGCTCGGCACGCCCAACTTCGGCTCGTTTGCTCCGGTCCAGTGCATACGCGGCGTGTATCCCGTGATCAAGAAGCTCGCGTTCCTCGACCTCGGCCACAGCGCCGAGGAGATCGCCGGAGATGTGCTCACTACCTTTCCAGGTCTGTATCAGATGTTGCCGTCGCGCGAGAAATTCCCGGCTCTCGATCTCTTCGATTCCGGCGTCTGGCCGAAGGAGGGACCGCAGCCTGCCGATTCCATTCTCAAGGAGGTGCCTGCTGTCCAGGAGAAGCTCGCCCCTGGCAGGGATGGCTTCTACCTCATAGCAGGCGTGGATAGGGAGACCGTGACGAGTCTTGCGCGCGGTGACGAGGAATTCGTTTACGAGCTATCCCGGGAAGGAGACGGGACCGTTCCCCTCGCCTTTGCCGAACTTCCGGGATCGAAGACCTATTACATCCAGGAGTCCCACGGCAGCCTTCCAAACAACAGGGCGGTGGCCCAGGCCGTGGCGGACATCCTCGCCACTGGCCGGACAACGGTTCTCCGCGACAGCTGGGCTCCTGCGAGGGTTGCTCCATGGACGGTCTCGGAAGGAAGGCTGAGGGTGACTCCCGTCTACGAAGGCAGGAGGGGCAGACGACTCAGCCAAGGTGAGACGCGCCACCTGCTCGATGAGTTTCTTTCACCTGAGGCGAGGGAAGCGGAATGGGTGCCGGGAGCGGAGGGACGGGCTGCCCTTCCAAAGGGGGATCTCGAGCCTTCCTTTCAGAGTGTCGTCGTGGGCCGTCGCAGACAGCACAGGATCGAAATCCGCATTGCCTTCGGAGACATCAGGGAGACTGACGCCGAGGCACTGGTCCTCGGCATATTCAGAAACGTGGCTCCCACTGGCCCTGCCCGCGCCCTTGATGACCGTCTCGGCGGTGCGATCAGCGAACTTACCGGGCGGCGCATGTTCAGCGGCAACGTGGGAGAGGTCTTTATGATGCCCACCAGCCGCCACAATCTGAGGGCTGATACGATTCTGTTCGTCGGCCTCGGTTCCTTTGACGCCTATGGAGGAGAGGTTCAGCAGATCGCTGCAGAGAACGTCGTGCGCACCCTTGTCCGGAGCAGGATCGATGAATTCGCGACGGTGTTGCTCGGCGCAGGCTCAGGGGAAGGTGTCTCGAGCGCACTCTACAATCTCCTTGTCGGGCTGATACGGGGGATCAAGGATGCCGACAAGGACCGCCGCATCAGGAGAATCACCCTCTGCGAGCGTGAGCGGGACCGGTTTGATGCAATCAGGAGGGAACTCCTCCGTCTGTCGAGCACCCCGCTCTTCGAGGATGTGGAGGTGACCTTTGACGAGGTGACGCTGCCCGTGGCGCCGGAGGAGGTCGCACCTGTCCTTCGGGTCCGGCGCGGCCCCGATCCGGTCTATGTCATCGTCCGCCGGGAGGGGAGAGGGGCCGGCCTCTACAGCTTGCGAAGTTCGGTCCTCGGCGCGGGATCGAAGGCGACGGTCTTGACTGGCATTAAAGACGTAGCACGGGGAGGTCTCGACGGTCTCCTGGGGGAGATTGAATCCGAGGCATTCACACTCAAAAAGCTGGGTGAGTTCGGAGCGCGACTTGGAGAGATGGTCCTTCCTCCGGAGATCCGCGTGGTGCTCGCTTCGATGAAGGAGCGGCACATTGTCGTTGTCCACGATGCCGAGTCGTCGCGGATACCCTGGGAAACCATTGCCATCGACGGATGGTTCCCGGGCAGGGAGGCCGGCATCAGCAGGCGGTACGTCGCCGACAACCTCTCTGTTGCGAAGTGGCTCGAGGAAAGGAGACGGGACGAGGTGCTGAACCTCCTTCTCATCGTGAATCCCACGGGCGACCTCGAAGGAGCTCAGGAGGAGGGAGAGAGGATCAAGGCCATCTTCTCCGGTAACCCTGCGGTCAAGATCGAGGAACTCCGCGAGGACGGCGCAACGAAAGGAGCGCTCCTGAGGGCGTTCCGTTCAGGCACGTACGACGTCATCCACTATGCCGGGCATGCTTTCTTCGACGTGAGCGATCCCGCCGGGAGCGGTGTCATCTGCTCGGGAAAGCAGGTCCTGAGCGGCAGGGACCTCGCCGGCATCGGCAACCTTCCGGCCCTGGTCTTCTTCAATGCCTGTGAGGCTGCAAGGGTGAGGAAGGGGCGTGAACTCACAAAGAAACACCTCGAGGTCGCCAGGAGGATAGAGCGGAACGTGGGGCTCGCGGAAGCCTTCCTCAGGGGCGGAGTTGCGAACTACGTCGGCACGTACTGGCCTGTGGGCGATGCCTCGGCGAAGACCTTTTCCGAGACCTTCTACACGAACCTTATGAAGGGGAGCTCCATCGGCGATGCCCTCCAGACGGCCCGGAAGGCGATCGCCGGGACTTCAGTTGACTGGGCAGACTACATCCACTACGGCGACTTCACCTTCGTGCTGAAGGAGGTGTGAGGGCAGGCCCATTTCCTGTCGCCTGCTATTCAACTCCCTGTCTTGCTAGGCCCAAGGTAGGGGCGCCCCACCCAGGATTCCGCTTCCCCGAGAGTCGTCGCTGCGGCTTGTGCCAGATCCTGCCATTCGTCCCGTTGCCACACCTTCAGATAACGTTCGAACTGACGCTGCGTAGAGAAGACAGGAAAAGAGTCGCCGCCAGCGGTATCACGAATCGCCCGGCAATATTCCATGATTCGCTCCTTAGCTTCCTGCTTGTCAAAATCAGATCCGCCGTATACGACGCCAAGCATCTCCAGCTCAGCCAGTGTGCCATACGCCCAGGCCTTGGCTTCGCCGCTTGCAGTCCTCAGCTCCCACAGGACGATCTGTCGCGTCGCAACCCACCAGTCGTGGTACTCACGGACGAGTGAACCAGCGACGTCTTTTTCCGCGAGGACCGCACAAAGTGACAGAAACTGGGTAATCACCCAGTGATTGAGAGGATCCGCTTCCAAGGCTCTTCTGTAATGATCGAGGGCTAAGACATAGGCCTTTTTTGCCCGCTCCCTATCTCCCTTGCCATTGAAGAGGATCCCCATGCGCTTTTCGCTCGCACCGCTCATGCCGAGCCGCTCGGATCGCTCCTTCTTCGACGATGAAGAAGTGAGGGAGCCGACCCACGCGGCAAGGTCGTCGCGAATAGACTGATACAGAGATTCAATTTCCTCTTCTCCGCGGGAAAGCGTTACGAGTCTTTCCGCCTTGTCGAACTTCACCTCGAGGCTGGTGCGCCTCTGACGATTCCTGAAGGCCTCGACCTGCCGCTCGAAGTCCCAGGGAACCGAGGCGTATGCCACGATGCTCGCCCAGTCGTGGGTGCCGGCGGAACTCGTTCTCAATCGCTGGCGCATCGTGTAGAGCACCGACCTAGGGTCATCGCCTTTCAGGAGACCGCCGTAGAGCATCTCCGTTGCAATCGACGATGCTCGCATCCAGAGAGGAAACTGGGATGCGATCACCCAGGGGATACCGATATTGTGAAGCTCGTGCGCAATGCTTCCGCCCGGCGTGAGGACGGTGCCGATGTTGCCCGAATCGCAAGTTGCCAGGCTTAAGAGCGTCGGACGGCTGCGAGCTGACCCCTCCGGATCCGTTGACGTTAGCGCAAAAGCCAGCCCTTCGCCATCGACGACTCTCTTCTTCGACACATCGTTCTCATCGCACAGCGCAACTCCATACCGGTCGTCGTTATGGGGCAGGTGATCCCCATGGGCAAGAATGTGAACGTGGCTGAATTCTGTGCTCTCGCAAACCTCGCGGATCGCCTCGAGTGTTGCGTCGGGCAACACGGTGATGAGGGACTTCACTTTCTTCAGGCGGTCGTCTGGATTCGGCTGCCACTTCACCCACGGCTCGACGGCCCTCCGTAGTGCCTCCAGGTGGTCCTGGGCCGGCACAGGGGCAAGGCCCTCCGGACTGGCAAAGGCAAAGAGGATCCGGGGAGCCCGGTCCCACTTGACCGGCAGGGGGCGGCCGTGACGCACCTCTCGAGTAAGCGTGATCGGAGTTCGCGACTGAAGGAACAGGGGAGACCCCGACCCGGGAAAGCCGTTTGGGGCGATGACGAATTCAAAGGGCACGAGGGCGAGTTCGAAGGCCGACATGGAAAGGCGGAGATGGATAAGACCTTTGCCCTCTGCCTGTGCGTTACCTATCTCGGATAGAAGTGCTGGGACCTTGCCGAGCACCTCGCCGAGCAGCTCTCCCATCTCCCGCACCTCCGCTTCACGCTGTGATGGAGGAATGGTCCCCGAGGGAGTGAGATAGCGCAGCCGCTCGAGACGGCTGAGGAGTTGCCGGTGCTCGAAGGGGATCTGTACCGTCACCGGTCCCTCTTTTCCGACAAGCGCGATGTACGGCGTCAAAGGCGAGAGCAGCTGATTGTGTGCCGGTCCCGGTCTCAACAATTCGAGTTTGATGTTGCCGATGTCCGCCATGTCACGACCTCCTGGGGACCCGCGAGATGACCTCTCGTGAGACAGGATCCTCGCCTTCTACGTGAACAAGCTCGCCCACGACTGCGTCACCGTCTGTTCTGATGGCGACGGCGCTGGTCTGGTTCATCACAAAGGGTTGACTGGGCTTCACCTCTGCTTTGTCGATCGCCTCCATGGATCCGTCCATAAGCACATCGTAGACCTTTCTGAACACTTCCAGCTGGTCGAGCACGTCCTTCGTAAAACGGAGCAGCCTGATCCAGGTGCCGCAGTTGAAGTAGCAGCGACGTGCATCCATCTCTATGGCGCGCTCGAGGTGGGTGTGGCCGGTGATGATGAAGTCAACGCCGGTGCCGACTTTCGCGGTGACGGCCTCGAACGTCTCGTCGCGGTCCTTGATATCGAAAGTCTTGTCACCCCGCAGCCAGTCCTTAAGTGCCCGGCGGAGTGCCTCGGGCTTATCGACGCCAGTCAGCCGATCCCAGACGAGCTGACCCCAGCCCAAGGTTTCATCTTTGCGAGGGCCTTGTGCGCGGGGCTTGGCGAAGTTTTTCTCAGCCTCCAATAGCATGTCGTCAGCACTCTTGACACCGGCGATTTGTCCTGTCTGGAGGCCTTCGAGCAGGTTCGGGCCGAGCAACTGGTCCAGCGCGATGCTCTGCACCGCAGCAGGGTCCATCACACTCGTCTCATCGGCTGAAAGGAGGCCATATATCCTGAGCGTGCCACGGAGCTTTTCCCAGAAGATCGGAATCGTCCGTGAGATCTTGCCGAGCTGGCCGGGATCGAGCACGGCCAGAACGCCGACGGCTGCTTTCGTCTCAGGCTTAAGGAGGTCGATCCATGCGAACTTGTGCTTGATCTCATTCATGACGTCTTTGACCATCATCGTTCCCGCGTTCGGCTGCCAACTTCCCGGATCGAAGGGCAGGCCTGCGTTTCGGTTGCGGGCGAGTTCAAACAGCGCGTCATAATCGATGACATTCCAGCTGTCCTCTTCGTTGCCGTGGATGCAGAAGACCCGGGCCTGACCGACCAGGCACGAATACCCGGCGCCTTCGGTCGAAAAAAAGATCCGCCCCCGGGCGGCGGCGTCATCGCCTGCGAGGCGGTTTTCGATCATCCGCTGCACTGCAGGGAGTGCCAGCTCAATGTCGTGGTTCCCCATGACGATGACCAGTGAACGCCCTGCTTTGCCGACGAAGTCCCTGAGAGCGTCCCAGATGGGGACAAAGGACTGGTCATTGAAGATTCGCGTCATCATGGTTTCGGCCTGATCGGCGGCCACATAGCCGCCGATGTCTTCGGCGAGAGAGTCGATGACGTCCCCATTGAGCACAAGCCCGACGTGTCCGTCCGGCCTCTGCTGACCGACCCAGCGGATGAAGCTCGCGAGTCGCTTCCCCTCCCTCAGGATCTGGAATCCCGGCGGTCGGCCACCCATGTGTATGTCCGACACGACATGAAGCTCATTGAACCTAGTGAGAGAAGTCTCGGTCATGTGCACCTCCACCTATTGTTCAGCCCAACTGATGAGATTCCGTTTCCTGTGACCGCTATGGGATAACCGATTGCGCTTTCCCTTCCCAGCCACTTGAATGTTCTCGTTGGCTCTCAACCATTCTTGTGAGCCGCACTCTGTTGTCTTTCCCTTGTCGTTGGCGTCATCGTGCGCTTCATGCGGATGGTACATGCCGGTACTCGTCCAACCTGTCCGAGATGCTGCGCACCACGAATGTGACGGGCGTGTCTCTGGAGAACGTCTCTCGTGGATCGCTCGGCCATCCCTCGCTTGGCGGCCCGTCGATTTCATAAGCAACGCGCACCCTGGAACGGTCCCACTCCCCTCTCGTCCAGTTGCGACTTGGATCTTTGGATGAAGGGGTCCCCCAGTTTGGGGATCCCAAGGCGAGGAGTATAGTGCTTTTGGTCAACCCATAGTCCAGGAGTCTTGTGAGCAATTCGGGCTGCCTCCTGAGACGCGTAATTGCGCGACTCGGGGGAAGCGCGAGCTCATCCCACCAGCAGTCGATGCCCTCATGGACGAGTGCGTTAACCAGCTCTCTCACCGCGGGGTGTCTTTCTTTGAAGTCATCGTGTTTCCAGCTCAGGAATACGGATCTCTCCGCGAGATGCCGAGCCAGCATCTCCAACTCTTCTGCTCCCGATTTGATTCGTCTCGGCCGCTGCAATGACTGACCATATTTTGGCCACCATTTGTCAGCCCCTCGCCAATGCGCGGGCTTTCCATCGAGCTCCGTCTTGAGCAATGCGGTTGATACGTCATTGTAACCGAAGAAGCGGCTGCATTCGGGATCCGCCACTGCGTACCATCTCAGCTTTCGGCCATATTCGAAGTCACGAAGCATACCGCTTGGAACTTGCGCATTTGCGGCTGTCTCGAGAACGGTGACATCGAGCCTGGCGTGCAATTGGGCGACAATCTGAAGGCGGGCGACGAGAGAAGGTGGGGCTCCAAGATGCGATTCAATGACCCAGAGTACCGTACCGCTTCGGGCGTATTCAGCAAAAGTGGTATCGTCGTCACTTCGGTAGACGAACGCCGGTCCTCTCTCATCGCCGTAGCGAAGGGCAAGCCTCTTCCAGTCGGTGACTTTGGATGTCCTGACGTATGCGATCAGGTGCTCATGGGGCACTTCCCCCATTGCGCCTCCTTCATCACTCTTGTGAGGCGTGACGGCGACGCTCAACCGCGTCGTCGCGTGGTCGGACAGAGCACCGGTCATGGCATATCACCAGGATAGTCCAGTGACAGGTCACGATTCCTTCGTGAAGGCGTCCCGCCTCCGCCAGCAGGTTACTCTTTGAAGATCGCTTTCAAGAACTTCTTCATCTCGGCCCACGACTTTTTGTCGGCCTCCGCATTGTAGGCGAGGGCTGAGAAATTGAACCGCTTCGCGTACTCATCAGCCTCGGGATTCGTGAAGCTGTGCTTCGCGCCGGGGAAGTTGACAAACTTGTAATCGACACCCGCCTTCTTCATTTCCGCTTTGAACGCCGCGATCTGGTCGGCAGTGGTCATGGGGTCATCCGCTCCGTTGAACACCAGCACTTTCGCTTTTACGGAACCGGGCTCGGCGGGCTTGACGGCAGACAGGTTGCCGTGAAAACTGACGACTCCCCTGAGGTCTGCGCCTTGCCGTGCCATATTGAGCACGACGGCGCCGCCGAAGCAGTACCCTATCGCTGCGATCCTGCTTGGATCGACAGTCGGCTGCTGTTTCAGGAAGTCCATGGCAGCGTTGAAGCGGGCCTTGCCGAGATCGAAGTTCTTCATGACCTCCGAAGAGAATTTGCCTGCGTCGTCAGGGTGAGCCGCAGTCTTGCCGTCGCCGTACATGTCGACAGCGAGAGCCGTGTAGCCGAGCTGCGCAAGCATTCTCGCGCGCTTCTTCGCGTACTCATTGAGTCCCCACCACTCGTGGACCACGATGACGCCGGGGCGTTTGCCCTGCATCCTTTCGTCGTAGGCGAGATAGCCTTTCATCACGACGCCGTCGGCTTTGTACTCGACGGCCTTGCCCACCACCTTCGGAGCGGCAAGAGCGGTGTTAAGAGAAAGGGCGACAAGTCCACACACCAGTGCTGCAATCAGAAGCCTTCTCATATGTTCCTCCCTTTGTGCTAGATAGCCTGCCACACCGGCAGCGCCGCAGAGTCACCTATACGACTCACGCCGCCGGTATCGCATCTTAAAGGTAATACAAAGCCGAGGGGTTGTCAATCAATGATGCCGGAACCATGTCTCCCTCATTGTGCAGCAACGGCTCAACAGCGGCGTCTCGTGACGGCCGCTGGAGTTACAAGTCAGGCTGAGAGTGAAGTAAGGCCTGATATCCTTCAAGCTGGCTCAGTATCTCGCCGTAATCCCGTCGTTGCCGGTGGGTGCGTTCCACAACGTCGAGGAAGGCCTTCAATTTTCCAATATCTTCAGCTTTCGTACGGGTTACCTTAGCCGCTAAGGCTGCCAGCTTTTCATGGTCAGACTGCTTGTAAAAATACGCTTCCCCGCTGAAGAGTTTGTCGATATACCGTGATATGTCCTGATAGTCTTGTGTAGTGACATTCCCCGTCTGCACACCTTCTGCGAGAATTCCGAACATTTCAACCATTTTATCGAGGCGCCATGCTATTTCATCCCGCAGTTCGGTGGCCTTTCCGGCCTCGTCCTTCGATGGAGGCGGCGTAGTGCATGCAGCTATCTGTCCGGCGGCCTCCAGCAATTCTCTTCTCATTGCAGCCTGGTCGACTCTCGGAAACTTCGCGAGACCGTGGTGTGTGGCCAAGCTGGAAAGCAAATCATTGACAAAATCTTTGTCGTCCAACTCCAGCGACTCCAGCATGGATATCGGAGGGGGCAAGGCTCCCTTTTTTTGACCGGAATGGCATATGGGAATAATCGGAACGCGCTTTGCCCATCCGCAACCCGTCTCAAAGATGATCCAGGGTCTGGAGAGAGAAGAAGGACTGCACAGGACAATAAGCGCCGATGCCGACGCTACGGCACCGTCGATGTCTTCCAGCCACCGACTACCTGCCGGTATATCGTCTTTATCGCTGCTCACAAATACATCACATTGACCTGCGAAGGAAGACTCGATCCAGTCCTTCAAGACACGGGCTATTGCCGCCTCTTCGCTTATGTGGCTGATGAAGACTCGCATTGGAAGTCCTGTATCCCTGCCGCCTCAGCAAGGGAAGTCAGCGGCGTGCTTCGCACATCAGCCGGCATGCACGGGATACGCCTGGCATGAGCGTGAGCGCATGGCGTGAACTCCATGCTGCAGCGGAATGCAGGAAGTCCCCCGTCGATAAGCTCGCCGTCTTCATGACTGAATGCTAGCACAGGAGCGAGGCGAAGACAAGCCGAGCGTCTCTTTCGATCCTTGCGTTAGCACTCATTACCATCTATAATGGTCTCCAGGGGAGAGGAAGATGACGGCAATGCGTGAAGCGAGCGACGTCTTATCCCACGCCGTCGCACGGTCCAGCGGCGTTCACGCAGCAGCGAAGGCCCCCGACCGGGCGTCATGTCGGCGATCTATCTTCCATCAACCTACAACCTATGAGGACCTGAATGACTACCGCCAGATTGTATTTGAGGCCCTGCAGGTCAGAATACGGTGCGATAGCAATGGAGATGTCGTGACGGACACGCGGCCGTTGGAAAGACATTGCAGAAACTCAGGCGGGGCCGGCCACGGCACCTTTAGCCTGACGAGGGTGACTTGCCGATGACGGCAATGCTGGAAGCGGGATTGGCTGAACTGCCCCATCGTTTTCGATCGGCTGACAGTCCTTATGGGCCGCTTATATTTGAGGGGAGAAAGGGGAGCAATTGATGAGTGATATCTTCGTCAGCTATGCGAGCGAAGATCGCGAACGTATCATGCCTCTGGTGCGGGCCCTTGAAAGGACGGGCTGGTCAGTCTTCTGGGATCGAACGATACCCATCGGCAAAACCTGGCGAGAAGTGGTTGAAGCCGAGATAGAGGCGTGCCGATCCATGGTTGTTGTCTGGTCGAAGACATCGCTTAAGTCTCATTGGGTACACGATGAAGCAGAGGGCGGAAGGAAACGACGGATACTCTTCCCGGTACTTATCGATGACGTTGAACAACCGTAAGGTTTTAGGAGCATTCAGGCGGCGAATCTCGTTGAATGGGTCGGTGATACGGAGGTGCCGGAATTCCGCAGACTGCTTAATGATCTGATAGTGCTCCTCGGTGAACCACCTGCTGCGATTGAAGCAGAGGCTGAGCAGCGGCGGCCAGAGGCGAGAGAAAAGCGAAGACGGGAGGAAGAGGAGAAGCGCAAGGCTGATGAGGAGGCGAAACGCAGGGCCGAAGAAAAGCGCCGCCGTTTCAAGAGGTATGTTCCCTTTTTCATGGCGGGTGCCCTGATTATCATACTGGCTGCGTTCTTATATAGTCAGCAGCGCGGCGAGCGGATCGAGATTTCACGCGAACCGGCACCAGCACCCCCACCGGCACCCTCACCCGCGCCGGAATCGAAAGAGCCAGTGAAAGACGTATTAGCTGCCACTTGGACAGAGCCGTTTACGGGGATGGAATTCGTGCTGGTACGAGGCGCCTGTTATGACATGGGAGATACCTTCGGAGATGCTGAGTCTGACGAGAAGCCTGTGCATAGGGTCTGCGTGGACGATTTCTATATGGCCAAATACGAAGTAACCCAGAAACAGTGGCAAAAGGTCATGGGCGGCAATCCCTCACGGTTCAAGGGCTGCGACGACTGTCCTGTGGAAAGAGTAAGTTGGGATGACACCCAAGACTTTCTGAAGAAACTGAATGATCAGACGGTTAGGCTGCCGACAGAGGCCGAGTGGGAGTTTGCGGCACGGAGTGGCGGAAGGAAGGAGAAACGGGCCGGGACCAACGATGAATCGAGTCTCAAAAGATATGCCTGGTTCAGTGGCGATTCAGAGTCTAAGACCCATCCCGTAGGCCAGAGGGATCCGAATGGGTTGGGTCTTTATGATATGAGCGGCAACGTCTGGGAATGGGTAGAGGACTGCTCGCATGTGAACTACAAGGACAACCCCCCTGTTGACGGTTCGGCCTGGCTTGAGAAAGGGTACGTGCGCTCGGCTTTCGTCTCGCCCGGACCAAAAAAAGTAATTACCCTTTGTCCTTTTGCCCTTTTACCCTCTGCCGTTTTTTCTGACCGCCGAAGGCGGTCGGAATTTTTTTGCCGCAGTGCTCACGCCGCATACCTAAGTACTTCAAGTTCCGCTGTGCTGTCAGTTCCCTTGAGCAACGTGTCGATCCTCGCCATGACCGGATCTTCAATCAGATACTCGCGGCAGGCCTCACACTGCAAAACCGGAAGTTCCTTGAGAATGACGATACGCGTCTCTGAAAGTTTGAACGGTAAATCGGTAACCACCTGGCTCATACGAGCGCCACAGACCGTGCACCTCATTGACGCCTCCTTCGGGTCTTGAGATCCTCTTCCCACTCATCGGGGCTGGGATAGTATGCGGTAACTACCCGTACGTTCTGCCCCTCGGCGTCGGTACCGAACAGAGCATGAAATGCCAACTCGCCCTGTCGCCCCAGGAGTAGGTAACTCGGAAAGTATTTGTTCTCCGGGTATGCTTCCAAGATTTCGTAACTGTCAGCCGCGGGAGAAGACAGCCATGTTCCTGAAAGCAGTCTTATGCGTCAGCCCAGGAAGATGACGTTCTTGAGAACGCTGCACGGCCGCAAGGGCTCACTTCCCCTCTCGATAGCCGTGGGTAAAGTCTTTGCTGTAGAGCTTCGACTCTTTTCCGAGCGGGGCCTCCGAGGCTCTCAGGGCTTCGCCGACGTATATGAGGGCCGTCTTTCTGATCTCTGCTTCCTTCACGAGTTCGACGATGGTGCCCAGTGTACCTCTCACGATCTTCTGTTCGGGCCACGATGCTCTTTCGATGACAACGACAGGCGTCTCGTCAGGATAGCCCTCGCGCAATTCATCTCTCACCTTCTCGATCAACCCCACGCTCAGGAAGATCACCATGGTTGCCTTGTGTCTTGCAAGCTCGCCGAGGCGCTCGGTTGCCGGTACGGGCGTTCTCCCCTCGATTCTCGTGAAGATGACCGTCTGGCTTATCTCGGGGATCGTGAGTTCCTGTCCGAGCGCCGCCGCACCTGCCATCGCGGAAGACACGCCGGGTACTACTTCCCAAGGGATCTTCAGTTGCCCGAGCTGTTCGATCTGTTCCGAGATGGCGCTGTAAAAGGCAGTGTCTCCGGTGTGGAGCCTCACCACGGTCTTACCGGACGCCAGGGAATCCTTCATCACCGAAATGATCTCACCGAGCGTCATCCCCGATGAGTCAATGACAGCGCCCCTGATGTTCTTGAGGAGGGCGGGATTCACGAGGCTGCCCGCGTAAATCACGACATCGGCCTCGTCAAGGAGCCGCCTTCCCCTGAGCGTGATGAGCTCCGGGTCTCCGGGGCCTGCGCCGACGAAATAGACTTTACCCTGGCGTTGCATAAAGCACACTGCATGGGGCCGGACGGAGATGCCGGAAACCTTTCTGGCGCGATACCTTGTTCATCGTAAGGCCACCTTTGAGGGCACTGGTGCACCACGCCGCCAGTGAATTCGAGCAGAAGTCACTCTGAATTCGATCCCATCGCATTCACAAAGGATTGGAGGCGCTCCGTCCTGCTCCGGAATGTGAAGGCAAGGTTTATCCATGGAGCTTCGTCTCGATAGCCTGCCGCAGGTGGGCCGATGCCTGCACTATCTCGTCAGCATGTGGAAGCGTGGAGAGTATTCTCCCAACGTACCCCCGCTCGGACAGGAGCCTAAAGGTTGGGCGGAAGTTAAGGTCATACACCCATGACATCTGCAGCAGCTTGAAGTCGTTCAGCGTCGTCACGTGAGCGAGAGACGCGATCCTCTTTTCGTATAAACACGAGAGGATATCCCTGGAATAGCCCGGCAGGTCGGGAAAGCCGAGGAATACCGCTGTCGCCCTGTTCTCGGAAGGCGATTCATAGTGCTCTACGAAGACCCGCCAGATGTCGAGTTTGTCGGCGTCGCGGATAAGTTTGAGAATAAAGAGGGAGTCGGGATCTTCGAGGCGCGGCACGGAGAAGGCATTGTGGAACTTCACCGCGTCAAGGATGAGACCCTGCTCCCGTTGAGGGAGACGGTTCAGTATCCCCTCCTCCTTCAGTACTGTAAAGCCGAGGAGACCGTGATTGACTGAGGCACTGTCGAGGAACGTCTTGTAGTCCCTGTACTGGGGGAACCTCCCCACGTCGTGGAAGAGGGCGACGGCCTCCGCAAGGCATCCGAGGCCTTCTTCGAGTGACAGCTCCCCGGTGATCAGCCGCATGTTCTCGCAGACATGGCCTGTGTGCTCTTCTTTCAGGGAAATATTCTTCTGGTCGGCGAGGTCGTCGGTGTAAAAGGACGAGCAATACCGGGAGAACCACTGCCTGAAAGAGGCGAGGTCTTCCTTCGTCATCTGCGTATGATCACCATGGAGAAGTAGTTGAGGTCCTCCTCCGTGACCTCCCTCACATTGCTCACGATCTTCTCGTCCTCCATGCCCGCCCTCGAAACGTATATCGCATTGTCTGTCAGGTTGAGTTCGACGAGGGTGCGCATGATCTTGTCGAACACCCGGTAGACCTTCATGCATATGACTGTGTCGAAGGTTTCGAGGGTCTCCTTGATATAGCTCACGTACGTCGCAGGCAACACGGCGATCTTCTCATCGGCGAGACCGAGGGACACCCTTGCCCTCGCGGCAGCGGCGGTGATCGAGGAAACGCCCGGCACGATTTCGACCTTCAGCTCTGGGTTCAGTTCGACGAGCTTGTCGTAAAGGTAGAAGAAGGTGCTGTAGATCGTAGGGTCCCCGATAGTGATGAACGCGAGGTCGGTCCCCCTGCTCGTCCTCGAAAGGATCGTCTCCACCGTCTGATGCCACTTCGCGCCGACCTCGCAGGGCAGTTCGACCCCCCGCGTCTTCCTCATGGGGAAGTGGGCCTCTATGATCTCCTTGCCCTCCAGGGGAATCGCCTTTTCGACGACAGAGAGGGCGAGGCTGCTGCCCTCCTCCTTGCCCTTCGGCACACAGATGACAGGGACCTCTCTGAGGATGCGCACCGCCTTGAGCGTCAGCAGCTCCGGATCTCCAGGACCGACACCCACTACATACAGGGTGCCGCTCATTGCTGAGCAGAATCCCAAGACATGAGGCTGCGGTCTTCGAATGTCCTGCTCACCGCGCCCCCCGGATGACGAACACCGGGTTTACCGCAGACAGGGAATGGCCTTCGCCGATCGACCTCATCCGAGATACCGAGAGATGTGCCACGTCGACCGCAAAGTCCGCCTTTCTCAGGGAGTCGACCGCTCCCTGCAGAGTCTCGAGCTTGGTTGCGTTGACCACCACGGTCGCAGTGGGAAGCCCTGCGACGGAGGCGATGATATCTTTGAGCTTGCCTCCGCTGCCCCCCACAAAGACCGAATGAGGTGCCGGCAGGTCCGTGCATGAGTCAGGCGCGACACCAGGAATCACCTTCACGTTAGGTGTGCCGAAACGCACACGGTTTGCCCTGATAGTGCTGACCTGCTCCTCGTCCTTCTCTATGGCGAACACCTGCAGCCAGGGAGACATCCTTGCTATCTCGATCGATACGGAGCCTGACCCGGCACCGATGTCCCAGACTACCCCTCTCATCGGAAGGCGCAGCTTGTGTATGCTTACGGCCCTTATCTCGTCCTTTGTGATGAGTCCCTGGGTGTGAAGGATATCGTCCTCTTTCAGGCCGAAGCGTGTATCCGATCCGGAAAGCCACAGCCCTGGGCCCTGATGCTCTTCGCCGGTTCTGATCTTCGGCAGCGAATCGGGCGGCGAGAGCCTGATCACGACCACGTTGGGATCAGAGAAGGTGGAGTTCGCAACCTCCGCAGCGGAACCCTTCGTGATCCTCTCGTCGGGGTAGCCGAGTTTCTCGCATACGTACACGACAAGAGAAGACGGATACGCCGGGTTCACGGGGGACTCCAAGAGTTCCTTCGCAATTGCCGCAGGGCTGTTCACCCTGTCCGTGAGGATCGCGACTTTGCCGTAGCGCTGCACGAGGAAGGGAACATCGCTCAGTTCGTACGGCAGCCTCCTCCGTTTAGCCTTGTCCGGTCCACCATGGAGGCTTATCAGCACCGCGTCGTCCCAGGGTTCCTTTATCCTCGAGAAGGCGACCTGAATGCTCGAGAGGTCAGGGATGATTTCGACCATCTCCTCACCGAACTCCTCGATCGTCCTCCTTCCGATGCCGTGAAACAGGGGATCGCCCGAGGCGAGGAGAGTGGCAGGCTGGAACTGCCTGCCGCGGGCGGTCTGACGTGGTTTTGCCTTCGCGACGTGGGCCTTCAGTAAGTCCATCGCCTCATCGACATTGTTCAGAACAACAACCTTGTCCCTGACCTTCTCGAAGCCCTCGTACAGTGTGAACAGGTCGAAGAGCCTCTCTGAGGCGAGGATCAACGATGAACGCCCGATGATCTCCTCGGTCAGCGGGTCGAAAGGCCTATAACCGATTCCTATGATGTAAATCTTCGGCACGTTATACCTCTGCGGGATTGCTCCGCTTCTGAGCCTATACTATATCATAGCGCTAAGTCGTGCCTCTTAAAACAACTAACACTGTCACTCCGCGTCACGGCGAGGCAGGCCGTGCATGAAGGTATCGCAGCACGAGTTCAAGGGCGCGGTCGAGCTGCTCCTGAGAGTTGTAGAAGTGGGGCGAGAAACGAATGCCGCCGGCCCGGAAGGCGCATACCACTCCGTTCATCCCGAGGAACCGGTAAAGGCCCTGACTGTCGCCATCGCGCATCCGGAACGTCACAATGCCTGCACGGCGGGCAGGGTCGGAGGGTGTGACGAGGTCGAGTCCCGGCTCGGAGAGGATTCGTTCGACAAGGTAGTTGCTGAGGGACTTCACCTTATTCTCCACCTCGTCCATGCCGATTTCCAGAAGCAGGGACAGGCTCGCAGAAAGGGCGTGTATGCCGAGCATGTTGGGGCTCCCGCACTCGAAACGCCGTGCCGTCTTTGCGATGTCCCATTCCCTCGCTTCATAATCTCCCGCCTTTTCCACCATGTGCCATCCGTACTGCGTGAGGCTCAGCATGTCCCGGGCGGCGGGTCTGCAGTAGAAGAGGGCGAGCCCCTCGGGACCGAGCATCCACTTGTGTCCATCGGCCATTACGAAGTCCGCTTCTATCTCCTCCACGTCGAAGCTGACTGCGCCGATGCTCTGTATCGCGTCGACGCAGAAGAGTACGCCGTTCCTTCTGCAGAACTCGCCGAGGTGTGCCAGGTCCATCCTGAGACCGGTTGCGAACTGCACGGAGCTTACCGTGATGAGCCTCGTCCTGCTGTCGACGAGAGAGATAAGTGCGTCCTCAGGATTGACACCACCCGACAACGACGCCTCCCTGAACTCGACTCCTTTGTGCGCGAGAGACTGCCAGACAACCCGGTTGGAAGGGAACTCCTCCGCGCTGCTCACTACGTTGTCACCGTGGTTCCACTGAATGCCATATGCGACCGCCGAAAGGGCCTCGGAAGTGTTCTTGAGTAGGGCGATGTCGTCATCGGAGGAGGCGTGTATAAGGGACCTCAGCTGCGACCTCAGCCGTGACTCTACATCGAGCCAGCGGGCATAGTGGAGAGAACCTCTGGTGACGTTTTCCTCCGCGAAGGCCTCCACGGCTCGTGCGGTGCGCAGCGGCCAGGGAGACACCCCTGCGTGGTTGAGATAGGTAAGGTTCACGTCCTGTGGAAACTCGTGGATATATCTCATGGCTGTCTCACCCGCTGCTTGCGAGTATCTCTCCTTCGTATGAGACCACATGGCTGATAACTGGAATACCTTCTGTGAAAGTTTCCGCGTATCGCCGCGCCGCGGCGCAAACCGTTCTCATATAGGTTGTGAAAGCGCCACCGTCCGACTGTCTCAGGAATTCGAATATCTCCCGGGCCGTGTTGAATGAGAGATCGCCGGGGACGGGTATGCCGAGGTCATTCAGGACGGAAACCGCCCTCTCCGTGTCGAGCACTCCGTGCTTCACGTGAGTCTGGGGAGTGGCGAGGGCGATCTTGAGCATCTTCGCCCATTGGGCGACAAGATGAATCGTGCTGAAGCTCCGCTTCGCAGCCTCGCGAAGCGCAAACTCCAGGTGGTCACCCATCATCACATAGGACTCTTCAGGGCGAGAGAATCGTCTCATGTGAGCCTTTTCAGAAGCCCTGCCCGCGGACAGGACGATCTCTTTCCGCCCCATTGCAAGTGCTACGTCCATTGATGCGGTGATCGTCGATGTCCAAGCTTCCGTGGAGAGGGGCGTTACAATTCCCGTAGTCCCGAGTATCGAGATGCCCCCGACTATGCCGAGGCGGGCATTGAGCGTCTTCTTTGCGATGGCCTCGCCGTCGGTCACGGATATGACGACTTTCAGAGACTGCAAAGCCGATCTTTCTTTCGGGAGACTCTCAGCCTGCGCCTCGCCGACAGCGGCATTGATCATCGCTCTTGGCACTGGGTTGATGGCAGCTTGCCCGACCGGCACGGCGAGTCCGGGCTTGGTAACTAAGCCTACCCCGGTCCCGCCCTTTATCACGATCGACCCTTTCTCCTTTGAAGACCCTTCGGTGACCCTGACCTCCGCAACGACTTCCGCGCCGTTTGTCACGTCCGGGTCGTCGCCAGCGTCCTTGATTACCGCCGCCCGAGCAGCCGGGACACTTTCATTATCCATGATGTGCGCGGCATGGACCATGAAACTCACCCTCGATCCGTCAGGGAACGGGACCTCCACGGCATTGATCGCGTCCGAGGAGGCCCCGGAATGAAGATAACGCAGGGCGACGAGGGCCGCTGCTTTGGCGGCGGCAGCGGCACAAGCGCCTGTCGTGTAGCCGCGACGAAGTGGTTTCTTTTTCACCGTCAGAATTCAATGCCGAGGCGTGCCTTCACGCCCTTCCGATAATAGTGCTTGATCTCCCGCATCTCCGTCACGAGGTCGGCGCGCTCGATCACCCTCTCGTCGGCGTACCGCCCCGTAAGGACCAGTTCCACGTTTGCAGGTTTCTCGTTGATGAGTTGCAGGAGGTCGTCCACCGAGACGAGGCCGTAATGTGTTGCGACATTGATCTCGTCTAGTATAACGAGGGCGTATTCCCCTGACCTCAGCGCGTGTCTCACTTCTTCGAGGCCCTTTCTTGCTGCTTCCCGGGCAGGCTTCCCCGGTGTCCCTGCCCTCAGGAATCCGGTCCCGAACTGACTGATGGTGACGAGGTCGCCCAGGCGCTCGAGTGCCCTGAACTCGCTGGACCTGCGATGTTTGATGAACTGGGCGATATAGACCTTCCTCCCCGCGCCTGCGGACCTGAGCGCGAGGCCCATCGCCGCGGTGGTCTTCCCCTTCGCGTTCCCCGTGTATACCTGGACGTACCCCTTCCTCATCGCTTCATTCCCGAGGTGCTGTGTCGCCGCGCACCAGCTTCACCATTTCTCTTCTCGCCTCTCCGATCGTGAGGGGTATTCTCGTGAAGCCCAGCCTGTCCTCGTGCTTGAGACGGTATATGAGTTCGGCGATCTGGGGCAGACGGAGTTTCACCTGTGCCATCTCCTCGGGAGCGGTGAAAACCTCCTCGGGGGTACCGCCCCTCACGATTTTCCCCTTGCTCAATATGTACAGAGTGTCAAGGAAGAGCGGCACGAGGTCCACGCTGTGCGTGGCCATCACGATTGTCACGCCGCTCTCCCGATTCAGACGTGTGAGGAGGCTCATCATCTTGTATTCCCCCATCGGGTCGAGGCCTGCGGTAGGTTCATCCAGGAGCAGTATCTCGTGACCCATCGCGAGAAGGCCGGCGATGCATACCCGCTTCTTCTGTCCGAAGCTCAGTGCGCTGATCGCCTTTCGGGCGTAACCCTCCATCTCGACGAGAGAGAGGGCCTCCCCCACCCGACTCGCTGTTTCCGCCTCGCCCATACCCATGTTCAGGGGGCCGAAGGCAACGTCCTCATTGACCGTGGACGCGAAAAGCTGGTCGTCGGGATTCTGGAAGACGAGGCCGATCTTCCTGTAGATCTCCTTGGGGGTGAGCGTGCGTATGTTGATGCCGTCGAGACGGACCGAGCCTCTGATGTTCTTGATGAGCCCGTCCATGATCTTCAGGAGGGTCGTCTTGCCGGACCCGTTGGAACCGAGGATGCCGGCGAACTCGCCGCGCTTCACGGAGAACGTTATGTCCGAAACGGCACATGTCCCGTCCGGATAGGAAAAGGACTCGACGCTGACTGCCAGCCTTACCGAATCTGCCACAGGAGTCCCAGTGCCGCAACGAGCAGCGTCGAACAGATGATGTCCCATTTCCTGAAAGGCTTGTGGCGCATCACCGGCATGGTGCCGTCATACCCGCGCTGCATCATCGACGAGGTGATGGCCTGGCTGTGCTCGAATGCCCTCAGGGTCAACGAGCCTGTGAGGATGCCGAATGAGGTGAGGCCCCTTCTCACGCTCGAGTAGCCGAGTCGATTCTTCTGTGCCTGGTAGATCACGAGGGCGTCCTCAAGGAGCATGAAGATGTAGCGGTACGCAAACATCGCGATGTCGATGAGCGTCTTGGGCACCCTGTACCATGAGAGAGCCGCCATCAGCTCGGAAAAGGGCGTTGAGAAGCCGATCACTCCGAGAAGGGAGACCGCACCTGCAATTCTGCTCCCAATGAGAAGCCCTTCGTGCAGGCCCTCCCTATATGCGGAGACCTCGACGCCGAAAATCTGCAGGGTGAACAGCGGCTGTTGTCCCGAGGAGAATAACTTGATGAGCAGAATCACAAGACCGATGAAGAGAGGCTCGGAGAAGCGGAGCAGGATCGTTTTGGGCGGTATCCTCATCCATGCGCAGAGGGAGAGGGAGAGGAGGGCGACAGCCAGGGGAAAGAGCACCCCTCCGTGGCTCAGGACCATCGCAAGGGTTGCCGTGCCGACGAAGAGCTTGACGCGGGGATCGATCTTCGAAAGGCAGTGGTCTCTGTCCGGCTGCGCTATCACGTGGACCATGACTTTCAACCTTCC
>JBLMXV010000152.1:0-24934 GCA_050257935.1 Chloroflexota bacterium | reverse complement strand
GCTCCACCTGTTCGAAACGATGTTTCCCCGCATCGAAAAGAAGAGGAAAGAAGAGGTCTACGAACTGAAGATGTCCTTTTGAGGGATGGATCACGGCGCTGCGTCCGTTTCAGAAAGAATGAGGAAGCATACGGGTTACCGGACACAAGCGGCTCTTTTTGGTTTACATGGGTGAGGGCAGACCCGCTCTGCGGCGGACAGGCATTTTCTCAACAAACTGGTTTACAATAGCATTGAATCAACCCGGGTCACACACCGTTGAACCGCCACGCACAGTGTGGTCCCAAGCTGCGATGAGTAGGGGGAAACGTACGTGAGAAGCTACATCTGTAGGAACTGTACATTTGAGTGGGATGGTCCTGTTGATGAGATCTCGTGCCCTTTCTGCAACAGCGGTGAGATCGGAGCACCGATGACCATGGTCAAGCGGCGCTGCAGTGCCTGCGCCTATGTCTGGTCGGAGATCGACGGGAACGATGTTTGCCCTGTATGTGGCAGTGATGCGGCGGCTGAGTACGTGAAACCGAGAAAGGTAAAATGCAGCGCCTGCTCCCACGGCTGGATATTGCACGAGGACTATCCCGAATGCCCTGTCTGCAGGAGTTATGACATCGTCTTCGATTACGACTTCGACGTCCGCTACGATATTATCCTCGATGCTCCGGGCGACAGAAGGACTCAGGTCATTCTCACCGTTGCTGATCTTTGCACCATCAATATGCAGATGGCAGAGGCCATGGTAGATCAATGCCCGGTCTGCGTGATCGATGACCTTGACGAAATGACCGCTCTGCCCCTGAAGATCAGATTCGAGGACATGGGCGCCAGTGTCACCTTGAAGATCCGCGAAAAAGAGTGTCCTCCCACTGGGGACTGAGGACGCTTTTGGCGAGGGCCTGTGGCGGGGTCCCACACGGCGCTGCGGTGCCACAGAGTGCCACCGGGCTATGAAGGGGATGAGAAGGACGGGTTTCCTATATGACGAACGGTTTCTGCTCCACAAGACAGGTGACGAGCATCCTGAGTCGCCTGAACGCCTCCTCGCGGCCTGGAGAGGGGTGGAGGAGGGGGGCCTGCTGCCGAAGCTCGTTCGTCTCGAGGCGAAGCGCGCACGGCAGGAGGAAATCGAGGCGGTCCACTCCATAAAGTATATCATGCGCTTCGAAGAGGAGTGCCTCCTCGGCATGCCTTATTTTATGCACCCCGACAACCAGATGTGCCGTCAGACTTACGAGGCTGCCATGCTGGCCGTAGGTGGAGTCACAGACTGTGTCGACCGGGTGATGGCCGGCGAACTCGACAACGCCTTCTGCGCGGTCAGGCCGCCGGGACACCACGCGGAAGTGAACAGGGCCATGGGCTTCTGTTTCTTCAACAACGTGGCGATAGCGGCACGATACCTCCAGAGCAAGTGGGACGTCAAGCGGATAGGCATCATCGATTTCGATGTCCACCACGGTAACGGCACGCAACAAATCTTCGAAGATGATGACTCGGTATACTATTACTCCATCCACGAACACCCTTCTTTTGCCTATCCCGGCACCGGAAGGGAATTCGAAAAAGGCACTGGACCGGGATTCGGATTCACCCTCAATACTCCCATGCTGCCTGGACAGGGAGACAGCGAGTATAGAGAATGCCTCGAGAGGGATCTTGTGCCGGCTTTCGATCTTTTCAGACCTGAGGTGATTCTCCTCTCCGCTGGATTCGACGCCCACGTAGATGACGACATGTCAGACATCAATGTCTCGACCAAAGGCTTTTCATGGATGATGCAGCAGTTCATGAAGTTGGCGGACTTCCATGCAGAGGGCAGGATCATCTCAATCCTCGAAGGCGGATACTGTCTGATCCGCCTCCCTGAGTTGATACGGAATCACGTTTCGTTGTTGCTGGAAATGGAAGCGACATAGAGGTTCTGAGGGGGAAACATGTTCATAGACAAGTCGATGACGAGAAACGTAATCACCGTAGGACCTGACGACAGCATCCTCGATGCGCGGGAGAAGATGACTCAACATCGTGTGAGGCATTTTCCGGTCGTCGAAAAGGACAATCTTCTTGTCGGAATCCTGAGTGACCGGGACATCCGGAGCGCCATGCCGTCGACTCTTCTGGAAGGCGAAGTGAAGGAGCAACAGGACGAGTTGGTTTCGCGGTATAAGGTAAAGGACATCATGACGAAGAAACCGGTAACCATCTCGCCGACGGACACGGTCGAGGATGCCCTGCTTCTCATGCAGAGAATGCGGGTAGGCGCGTTTCCCGTGGTTGACCGCCAGGGAAAACTTAAGGGCATTATCTCCATACGAGATCTTATGCGGGCTTTCATAAACGTGCTCGGTATCGAGGAGCCCGGCACACTTCTCTGCATACTCGCCGAGGACAAACTCGGTACAACCAAGAAGATTGTAGATGCGATCAGCGAGGAGCGCATTCCCTTCGGCAGTATCCTCGTTGCGAGACACTGGGAAGAGGGAAAGCGGGCGGTCTTTCCCTACCTGCTGACTCAGAATGTGGTAAAACTCAAGAAGAAACTCGAAGGACTAGGCTTTACCTTATTGAATCCTATGGATTGGTATCTCGACCAGGTGCCAAAGAGCGGCTAACCCCACGTCCTGCTTATTCTCCGGAGTTCCTGAGATAGGCGCATTGCACCTGATCATGTCCTGCGAAGGGGATCGCATGTCAGAGAAGTAGAAGCAGATCGAGGTCTTGATGGAAGAGGTGAGGACCGTCATCGGCCCCATCGCAACCCGCGACAAGATGCACTTCACTCCTGGACTGCCAAAGACGAGAAGCGGCAAGATCATGAGGAGGATTCCGAGGAAGATCGCCCAGGGGGACATCAAGAGCCTCGGTGATACTTCCACGCTCGCCGATCCGACGGTCGCGGATTCGCTTATCAAAGGTAGACAGTAGCTTTATTTTCAACTGACGTTGACGTACAATATCCGGGGTTCGTCGCCCCGGATATTTTTTCACCCAAGGAAGGGTAGAGATCATGTCGATAAAGAATCTCGAGTTTCTCTTCAACCCCCGGAGGATCGCCGTCATCGGTGCGAGCGATGACCAGAAGACCGTGGGATTCCGCGCGTTTCGCAACCTCATAGGCAGGGGATTCAAAGGAGCGGTGTATCCCGTCAACAGCCGCGTCGAGGCTGTTCAGGGCGTCGAGGCATACAAGAAGGTGACCGCCATACCCCGTGACATCGATCTGGCACTTCTCGCCGTCCCCCCCGAAGACATCCTCACCGCGCTCGATGAGTGCGGTCAGAAGGACGTCAAGACCGCGGTGATCTACTGCCCTGACTACAGGTATCACGTGAAGGACCCGGATTCCCTTGATCAGAAGATCAGGCAGATCTCTTCAACCTACGAACTGAGGACCCTGGGCCCGGACTCGATCGGCTTCATCAGGCCCGGCAGAATGCTCAATGCAAGCCTTTTCCCTGAAATGCCCCCGAAGGGAAACATCGCCTTTATCTCTCAGAGCGCGACCCTCTCCGCCGCTCTCCTCGACAGGGCGGTGAGCAAGAACGTTGGCCTGAGCTGTTTCGTGTCGGTCGGTGCTCGGCTCGACGTGGACACGACCGACCTCATCGACTTCCTGGCCATGGATCCGGAAACGTGGGCGATTGTCCTCTACGTGGACCGGATTACAAAGGGACGGAAATTCATGGCGTCAGTGCGGAGCTTCGCGTCCACGAAGCCAATAGTTGTGATCAAGTCAGGAAAGTTCGAGGCGCCGGCCTCCGACACGCTGTCGCCGTCGGCTCTCTTTATTGCAGAGGATAAAGTGTACGACGCTGCGTTCAAGCGTGCCGGGGTTATCAGGGTCAACGAAATCCTCGATCTCTTTTATCTCACCGAGACGCTGGCTAAGCAGCCGCGTCCCAAGGGCAACCGTCTCGCCGTCATCAGCAACTCGGGAGGCCCGTCAGTAATCGCCATTGATGCCCTCATGAACATGGGGGGCCGGCTGGCCGAGTTAGGCGACGAGACACAGGAACAGCTGAAAGCGGAGATCCCCATGCTGAGATCGATACACAATCCCCTCGATCTCCTTTCGAACAGCTCTCCGCAGCAGTTCGACGCGGCAGTCAGAATCTGTTTGCAGGACAAGGGAGTCGACGGGCTTCTCGTCATCTACACTCCCTCCCTCGGTCCCGACCCCAGAGACGTGGCCAAGGCGGTCATCGCTGCGGCAAAGTCATATCACTACAAGCCTGTCTTCACATCATGGATGGGCGAAGACCTGGTTGTCCCCGCCCGGGAACTTCTCAATGGGAGCGGCATCCCGACCTTCGTAACCACGGAGCAGGCAGTGAGGAGCTTCATCTACGCGTATCGCTACGATCACAATCTGAGGCTGCTTCGGGAGACCCCGATGGCTATTCTGAAGGACTTCACTCCGGACAAGGAAAGAGCCATGACAGTGATGAGGAATGCCCTAGAGGAGGGCCGCTTCGTCCTGACGCTCCGTGACGCAAAAGAGGTGCTCACGGCTTACGGGATTCCTGTAATCACTACGCTTCCCGCAGGCGATGAGGACGAAGCTGTCTCGGCATCCGAGGCAGTCGGATATCCGGTGGTGATGAAACTCGATACCCCGGTCTTGCCATACAGCTGCAAGCGGGATGAGGGCACGATATACAAAGTCAAAGACGCCGCCTCAGCGAAAAGGGCGTTCGCGAGACTAAGAGACCTTGCAGAGTCCTGCGGCCACACCGAGGCGCATGTCCTCATACAGCCGATGGTGGGCACTCATGGATTCGAACTCGTCATCGGTACGAAGAAGAACCCCACGTTCGGTTCTACGATCGTGTTCGGGCTCGGAGGCGACCTCCTGAATGCGGAGCGGGACTATTCCGTCGCCCTGCCGCCATTGAACCAGGCGCTTGCGCGACAGATGATGGGCGAAACAAACATCTACAGATACCTCGACTCCCAGGAAGCGTACAGGCATTCCCTCCGGCGACTCGAGGAGGTCATGCTACGGTTCTCTCAGCTCGTCGTCGACTCTCCTTTCATAAAGGAGGTCGATATCAATTCCTTTTTCCTCACGCAGAGGGAAGGGCTCGTCCTGAACTGCCGGCTCATGCTGGAAGAAGACGCCCTTGTCAGCCTCACTATTCCGAGAGAGGATCTCTGTCCGCCTCACCTCAGCATATGTCCTTACCCCGATCGCTATGTCAAAGAGCTTGTGCTCAGGGACGAGACCCCTGTTGTCATCAGGCCTATCCGTCCTGAGGATGAGCCCCTGATCGCCGAGTTCATCAAAGGACTGTCGGGCGAGACATTCTCGCTCCGGTTCTGCCAGCAGGTCGTCGAGATGACACACGAGCGGCTCGTGAGATATTGCCAGGTTGACTACGACCGGGAACTTGCCTTCGTCGCAGTCATGGGCGACCGCGAAGGCAGTGAGAAGATTATCGGAGATGTCAGGGTCATCAAGCAGCCCGACCTCGAAAATGCGGAGGTGGCGATTCTCGTTTCAGATGAGATACAGGGCAAAGGGCTTGGCAGGACACTGATGGAATACTGTCTGCACGTCTCCAAAGAGATCGGTCTCAAGGCCCTCTGGATGGAGATCCTGAAGGAAAACACCAGGATGCTCCATATTGCCAAGCTCTTTGATTTCAAGAGGGCTTATGCAGATGAAGACATGATAAAGGTCGTGCTCGAGATCTAGTGCAGTCCATTAACTCTCTCGCTTCCTGAGCCATGGTGCAGGCGGCTGAAACATCCTGAGAATGCCTCAGCCGTGCTCGAGTTCGGAGGTCTTTCGACGCGAAGCACAATACCCTGACGAAGAGGCAGGGACATCACGACAAAATCCTATCGCTTTGGAAAGGACTTGAGCCGCTTCTGCCCTGATGCCGCGAACGTATGAGTAATCTGGGCTAGCTGTACTGAATGGCTATCTGGTAATCGATCCGACGATGTCCTGAGGAATCATTTCCTGAACAGACGAGCTCCCCCTTCGTCGCTGTGAGGTGGCCTTTCACCATGTTGCGTATAACGGGATCAAGGTCGAACCCGCCGTCGATGCAACTGTCCTCCATGCACTCCATCAGGAAGTACGCGGAGCTGCCCGGGAAGAAGTTGATTGTACGCTTCAGGAATGCAGGACCCGCTCCACGCTTATAGTAATCCATAGAGATAACGATTGACGCAACATCCGGGTAGCGGGCAGACAACAGGCCGGCATCAACCTTCTGCTGCTTTCTTTCGATACGCTCAGCATTCTTCTGTTTGTTGACCATGCTCCCTCCTTCAAAAAATACCCCCTCGTCCGGCCCGGGGGGGGCGACAGTCGCTACCGCTTTACCACATTAACCGCCTTGGGACCCTTCGGACCCTTCTCGATATCGAAGCTGACTTTGTCACCCTCCGCAAGGGACTTGAATCCTTCACCCTGGATGGAGGTGTGATGGACGAATACGTCTGTCCCATCGCTGCTCGTAATAAAGCCGAAGCCCTTGGAGTTGTCGAACCACTTTACCGTTCCTTCAGCCATTTCATTCCTCCTCGCTTGTCAGTTGAACTTTCAGAAAGACACAATAAAAAGCTGCAAAGCTAAGAGTCTCTGCAGCCGCAAAACGGGTTACAAACTTCTAAGCTCTCTATAGAATACCATGGGTGCGAATAATTTGCAACACGAAATGCACTACAATACAATAAGTTCGTTACGTTCAGATAACGTACCGCCGCCGCTGCCCGCCGCTGGTCCTCAGCGCGCCGGAGGGTACGTACGCCCGTGCGGTACCCCGCTGCGGGTAGGGACATGCCCTTTCTTTACGCGAGCCGGCGACGCCGTAATCAAAATCATCGACCGTCCGCCGCTCAATCGCGCTTCCGAGGACTGTCTCGATGGCGCGAATCATGTCCCTATCCTCATTGGTCACAAGGGTATATGCATCACCATTCCGGGAAGCACGCCCCGTACGGCCGATGCGGTGAATGTACGCGTCGGCAGTGTCCGGGATGTCATAGTTGATGACATGGGAGACTCTGGTCACGTCTATCCCGCGTGCCGCTATATCTGTGGCCACCAAGATCTGATACGTACCGTTGCGGAAACCGTTCATCGCCGCTTGTCGCCGCGACTGCGAGAGATTGCCCTGCAGCGATGCAGCCCGGTGCCCCGTATTGGCCAGATGGCGAGCCAGGCTTTCAGCCCTGTGCTTGGTACGGGTGAAAATGAGTACCGATCCGGTATCGGCGTCGCGTAACAGCTTGATCAGCAGCGACGTCTTCAGGTGTTGGTCAACGGGATAGATGGAATGGCTAACAGTATCGGGCGGCGCGGCGTTGTCCACCCGAAGGGCGACAGGATTGTTCAGCACATCATTGGCCAGATGCCGGATCTCATCTGGCATCGTGGCTGAGAAAAGCAGAGTCTGCCGCCGGTTTGGAAGATGCTTCAGAATCTTGCGGATATCCGGGAGAAACCCCATGTCCAGCATGCGATCAGCCTCGTCGAGGACGAGCACTTCAAGACGAGAGAGGCTGATCGTCCCCTGGCCTATGTGGTCAAGGAGGCGACCCGGGCAGGCGACAACGATTTCGGCACCGCGTTTCAGCCTGTCCACCTGAGGAGCGAAGCCCACGCCGCCATAGATCGTGACGCTCTTAAGGCCGGTCTTCCGTCCCAGAGCCCCGATTTCTCCGTCGATCTGCTCTGCCAATTCACGCGTAGGAGCAATGACAAGTGCCCGAACGTGTCGCCGCCCACCGTGCACCAGGCGATGCAGGAGTGGCAGCACGAAGGCAGCGGTCTTGCCGGTGCCGGTCTGCGCCTGTCCCATCACGTCACGTCCCTGCATGACCTGCGGGATGGCCTCCGCCTGGATCGGTGTGGGGGTAATGTAGCCTGCGGCGGCAACTCCGGCCGCAACATGAGGATGCAAATCAAAGTTTTGAAATTCCATAGATCTCCTTTTTTCGTCTGCGCTAGGGGAAACGAGAAGGCCCCTATGTCTTCCGGGGCTTACTATGGCGAGATAGTTTGATCCGGTAACAGCAGTTAACCAATATTCTAACAGCCCCGCATACAGGATGTCAATCTTTGGCTGCCGTGCCAAAGTGTGACACTCTTCAAGGACGCTCACAGACAATGTTCACCCTGAGAGCTCCAACCGCGCCTTTGTCTCTCACACAGTCAGCGGTCTTCCGGCCGTCTGTAGCCGCGTTGCCGTGCGATGAAGTCCAAGTGCAGCGTCGCCAGATCCTCAACAGCGAGCATGTCAGGCGGTATGGGACTGAACGAGGTGATGACCTTGAGATAGCCGTGGCATTTGTCGCACACTTCCACTCGCCTCTTTTCCCCTTGTCCCTCGGCAAAGAGGAGTTCGAGCGTCCGGTGATCTTCATTCCCGCAGTACGGGCACTGCAAACGGGGGAAGCGCCAGTCTGCACAGCACTGCCCGCACCGAAGATGCCTGACGAGCGTGTTGTCTCTCAACTCCGCCAGTGTGGGAGCAGCGCCGCAGACAAAACAGGTGCCTCTATTCCACGAAGTGCCCTCCGCCAAGGGCGTCACCTGACGGCACACCGCGCGGAGTGCGGGTTTCATGGCTGCCTGCGCCAGCGTCCACAGCAGGTCAGGTTCCAGATGCAGCCTCTCTGCCACCGCTGTGACACGTGCCTTCTCACCTGCGGCGATATGTGGAAGAAGCGCCGGCACGTCTATCCGATCTTCTTCCAGGCTGCGGCGGATATTATGTGCAGCCACAGACCGGCTGTCTTTTTCGTGTTCGAGGTCTTCGCCGCATGCCTCCAGTGCATGGGCAAGCTGGCGCATCAGGTCGCAGAACGCGCCGACGTCGAGTTCGATGTCCACTCCGGACAGGACGGGTAGTCCCTTATCGAGGTGTGCCCTCACCTCGTCTCGCGCAAGGGTAACGGGAGCGACTTTAAGATCCGCCTCACGGAGCAGCGGCAGGATGGCTCCGTACACTCGTGCAGCTTCCTTCAAGTCGGGAGACTCCTCCCCAATCGCACTCAGACGGTTCGAAACCGCGTCCACCAGTTCAACTCCCTGAACGATTCCGTTCGCGGAAGCTGATAAGTGCTGCTATCCCGGCAACGAGACCATCGAGCCTCGTCCCTGACAGTGAGAGCCGCTTTCGTTGCGGAACCACGGGCTTTTCCGGCAGCCCATAGACCGCCGGACTGTCCATGAGGAGATAGAATACCTTAAGGCCACCCGCCTCGCCGTAACCGTACATGTTCGCCTTGGACTCGCCCAGCGACCTGAGCCGCCCAAGCCGCGCGTCAGCCGCGGCCATGAGTTCGTGTATGTCTCCGAAGAGGATCGACCCCGTTGGGCAGGCCTTGGCGCATGCGGTACCGAGACCGTTATGTATCCGGTCGTTGCAGAGCGTGCATTTGTGGGATGTCCGGGTCTTTTCGTTGTACCAGACAGCCCCGTATGGACACGCCTTGTTGCAGAGTTTGGTGCCGACGCACTTGTCCTGCCTCACGATCACGTTGCCCAGGTCGGTTCGCTCGATAGCCTCCACCGGGCAGACATTGAGGCACGCCGCATCACCGCAGTGCTTGCACGAATCGCTCATGAAAAGCCAGCGCGAGCCGACACGGCGGGCATTGATCTGCTCGATGAAGAGGACGTGACGCCAGTCCCTCGAGGTCATCCTGGCAGTGTTGTCGTATGAGTTACCTGTAAAGTTGAAAGCGACCGGGTATGGCAGTCCCGGTTCCTGCCTGAAGTGAGTCGGCTCCGGTTCCAGCCCGTTCCATTCCTTGCACGCCACCTGACATGCCTTGCAGCCTGTGCAGATAGAGGTATCTACAAACATACCTTTGGCCATTTTATGCAGCACCTCCTCTCTTTCCCGCGCGCACGTTGCACGTAAAAACCTTGCCCTCATGGATCGTCACATTCGGGTCTGCCACAAGAGCGCTTAGGTTATTGACCACATCGCCCTGTGCGTACCCTTGCCAGCCCCAGTGCCACGGCAGGCCGATCTGATGCACCGGTTTACCGTCGATGCTGAAAGGCCTCATGCGGCGTGTCACGAGTGCCCTTGCCTCGACCTCACCGCGGGCCGTTCTAATAGTCATGTAGCCACCGTGTGTGATGCCTTTTTCCATGGCCAGTTCGGGAGAGATCTCGCAGAACAGCTCAGGCATCAGCTCGGCAAGCCAAGGGACCCATCGGCTCATTGTACCGCTCAGGTAATGTTCTGTCAGACGGTAGGTCGTGACCACAATCGGAAAGTCAGGATCCGCAACCGTGTGATAAGGGTTGCCGTCCACCTTCCATACCTTCGCCACAGGGTTTGACTGCTGCCTGTAGAGAATGTTCTTCACTGGTGATTCGTACGGCTCATAATGAGTTGGCAGGGGTCCGTCAACCAGACCGCTCGGCGCAAAGAGCCAGGCCTTGCCGTCGGCGCGCATGATGAAAGGGTCGTTACCCCCGAGCCAATCGAGGCCGATCTCATTGTCCTTGCCTGCAGACCCGGGTGCTTTCGTCGGCGCAAAATCTATGCCGTCACCGGACGGTGAGACCCACCTGCCCTTGACCGGCGTCCCGTCTGCACCCTTTTTACCGCTGTCAGCATTGGGATCCCAGTAGACAAACTTCTTTCTCTCGGACCAAGGCTTGCCCTGAGGGTCTGCGGAGGCGCGATTGTACATGATATGGCGGTTGGCAGGCCATGCAAAACCCCAGTTCGGTGATATCCAGGCATCGGCTTGACGCCTCGCTGCATTGTTCTTGCCTTCCTCGGGGATGACGCCTGTATAGATCCACGCGCCGCAGGCGGTCGAGCCGTCCTCCTTGAGGTTTGCGAAGGAAGGCACCGGTTTCTTGTCGGACCAGACGTATCCGTTGATCTCCTTGAGTACCTTGTATGCCGATGGCTCGTCCTTGATCCGCCAGTCCGCCACCTCCGAAGGAGGCGGCTCGTAATCCCACGTGAGGTTCCTGACAGCCCAGTCGGTGTTCTTCGCTGAGTTCCTGTACATCTCCTTCAGCTTCTTGCCGAGGTGGTAGGTAAACCAGAGGTTGCTCCGGCAGTCACCGGGCGGGTCGACCGCCTTGTCGTGGTACTGAAGCAGCCGTTGGGTATTCGTAAAGCTGCCCTCCATCTCGGCGACCATTGCGGACGGGAGAAAGAACACCTCGGTCTTGATATCGCCCGTCCTCAGCTCACCGGACTTCACCTCGGGAGAGTTGCGCCAGAAGGACGCTGTTTCGGTCTCGAAAAAGTCGCGCACTACGAGCCAGTCCAGCTTCGCGAGCGCCTTTCGCTGGTAGCCGGCGTTCTGTCCTCCCACAGCGGGGTTCTGCCCCACGCAGAGCAACCCTTTGATCTTTCCGTCCATCATATCCACGAACATGGGCAGGTGCGAATGATCGCGGGTGATCTTGGGATGATAATCGTAGCCGTAGTTGTTCTCCCTTGTGGCGGCATCTCCGAACTGTGCCTTGAAATAGGAGACCGCAAACTTCGGATAGTTGCCCCAGTAGCTCGTGGAGAGGGGCAGAGCCTCCGTGAGGATGAAATCCTTCAGCGTGTCATGATCCTTGCGGGCGTCCGGCATGTTCACGTAGCCCGGCAAAGAGTGGTACAGTGTGGCAATATCGGTCGAACCCTGGATGGTCGAATGGCCACGGAGTGCCATGACGCCTCCGCCAGGTCGGCCGATGTTGCCGAGCAGGGCCTGCAGCATCCCCGCCGCCCGGATGATCTGCACTCCGACGGTATGCTGCGTCCAGCCGACCGCGTACGTGATGTTCGAAGTCCTCTCACGTCCGGAATTGTTGAGGAGCGTATCGGCTACCTTGAGGAACATCTCCTTGGGACAGCCGCAGACGCGTTCGACCATGTCGGGTGTATACCGTGCATAGTGCTTCTTAACGATCTGGAACACGGTCTGGGGGTCTTGAAGTGTCGGGTCGGTCTTCGGTCGTCCAGGTATGCGGTGCAGGAGGAGGTCACTGAAGGTCTTTGCCTCTGCCGCCGGAGGTGCGGGCGCAGGGTTGCGCTGGTACGACCAACTCTCATTCGAGTACGCCCTACCATCGGACGAGAGGCCGGAGAAGACACCGTTCAGCTCCTCTGTGTCCTTGAAATCGGGACTGACCAGCGTGGCTGCGTTCGTATAGTTGACAACATATTCCTTAAAGAACGGCTCGGTGTTCCAGCGCGCGCTGTTGATGACGTAATTGATCAACCCGCCGAGGAATGCGATATCCGTGCCCGCGCGGATCTGCACATGGAGGTCGCACATCGCAGAGGTTCGAGTATAGCGGGGATCGACGTGCATCAGGACCGCGCCGTGGTCGGTCTTCGCCTTGAGCGGCCAGCGGAATGCCACAGGATGGCACTCGGCCATGTTCGAGCCCATGATCAGTACCGCGTCGGAATTGACGAGATCGCGGGGAAACGTCGTAGCCCCGCCGCGACCGAATGATACCCCCAGACCGGGGACCGTAGAAGAGTGTCATATTCGGGCCTGATTTTCTACGGCGACGACACCGATGCCGTGCATCAGTTTCTGCTGGAGGTAGTTCCACTCGTTGTCGATCGTCGCGCCGCCAAGCGATGCGATCGCGTACGTGTTCATCACCCTCTTCCTGACCGTGCCGCTCTTACCTTCAGGGATGTCCTCGAACTCGTTGAAGTTGGCGTCGCGGGTCTTTTTCACGAGTTCGGCGACCCGGTTCATCGCCCAGTCCAGGGACTTGTCCTCCCAATGGTCACTGCCAGGGGCGCGGTATTTCACCTTCGTCCAACGCTGGTCGTTCACTACGAACTGATACGTCGCCGCTCCCTTGGGGCAGAGGGTGCCCTCGCTGAGTGGCGAATCGGGATTGCCCTGGATGTCGAGTATGGCACCCGAATCGCTGACGGTGACGATCTGTCCGCAGCCCACGGAGCAGTACGGGCACAGGCTGGGAACCTGCTTGCCCTTCTTGATAGGTATCTCCAACGCACGGTCCTCAGCAGAGCCTGTCCGCAACCCCAATCCTACTGCCTCTCCGGCAACCGCCATGCCGATGGTCCCCAGCGAAACCCTGATGAACTGCCGTCGGTCGATTTTCACGGTAATGCACCTCCTATTACGAACTGCGCATGGTCATACACCGATCAAAGTATACAATAGAACTAGCTGACCCACAAGGCGACACCATCACTCTTGCGGTCCTGCCACGATAGACGATCTTTCGGCTGGATTGTTTGCACAATTGTGCAGGCGATGCAGACTGATTGTGTCCGGATGGAAGGTCTGTCAGCCCGTTTGTGAAAAAGAGACTCTCGCGACATGCGTGGTGCGGATCTACCGGAGGGGGAGGGCAGGGGATCTGCCCTCCCGGAAGCGCATCTTCTACTTGACAGCTTCGATGAACCGGGGGACATCGAATTCCCGTTTTACGATGTCCCTGGCGCGGTCTGCCTTTCTCTTCTCCTGTATGTGTGCACGCCCCATGATGGAGTCGATCCTTTCAACGGCCGTGAAGGTATCGCCGGGTGCTACGATAATCGGGACACCCTTTGCCTGGGCCTTCTCCACGACAAGATCGGACGGGTTGTCGCCGCCGGTGAGCACGATGCATTTAGTCGAAGTCTCCATCGCAGCAAGCTGGATGTCGGTCCGATGCGCGCCTGTGATGACGGCCTTGTTCGGCGTCCTGGCAAAGTAACTCATCGCAGCCGCCACATCCATCGCTCCCACGAGGAAATTATCGACGAATTCCTCGAGACCGTCCTCACCGCAGAGTACCCCTCCCTTGACCGCTTCGACGATGTTCCGCACGGTGATTGAACTCATGATCTTATCCTTGGCGAGCACTCCGAAGATCGGGATTCCCTTGCTCTCGAGGAAGGGTTTTATCTGCCCCTTCACATAGGACATGATTTCTTCGGGGACTTTATTAATCACAGCCCCGACGAAGCGGTCTTTCATAAGACGGGACGCACCGTAGAGCGAGTGCAGCGACAGCGGTCCCCTCCAGAGCTCGACCATCAGGACGCGGGCATCCATGTCCTCTATGAGACTGAGAGTGTCGATGTTCATCATCGAGCCGTCGAAAAGGTCATGGGCTCCCCCGATGAGCAGGTAATCCTTGTCCTTTATCGAATGAAGAGCGGTGAGGACGCGCTCCTCGACATCCTCAATCTTGTCCTGTATCAGCGCCTGTTGCATCCTGTAATCATCGACAAAGGGCGAGACCAATTCGAGCGGCTCGGGCAGGCCCAGAATATCCTTGATGAAAACAGCGTCGACATCAAAAATCTTATCCCCTTTCATCATCGGTACTTTCCCGTGAGGCTTGATGAAGCCCACCTTGTACCCGCGGTCTATGAGGTTCAGGCCGAGCCCGAGGGTGACGAAGACCTTTCCGCAATACGCCGTGTTTGAACCGATGAACACTGCTCTCATGCTTTCCTCCTTAACTATCTGAAATGTCCCTCAATCATCCGCGCACGAGCTCCCCTGCCGGGTGCGGGATCGATACCGCATTGAGACCTCTGGAGGGGGCGACGCGACTGACGGAGCGCCCTCCCACCCGTGCGGCAGGCTCTCCTGCCCGAATAAGATACAACATTTTATCTGAATTCGTCGCCTATGTATACCTGAGCGGCAAGGGCGACGGAAGCCGCGGCTCACGGCGTATCACTGCCCGCCAGAAAAAAGCCCCCAGAAAACTCTGGAGGCCTTCTTCCTTTGTCCGGATTCGAGACCTAGAACAGACCGCTGACCTTGCCCGTTTTCACGTCGACATCGACCCTGCGGAAGGCCGGGTTCGAGCTCGTGCCGGGCATAAGGCTTATGGTACCCGCGCAGGGGCACAGGAACTTGGCACCTGAGTAAATAAGGACGTCGCGGATAGGCAGACGCCAGCCTTTGGGCACGCCCTTGATCGTCGGGTCGTGGGTGAGGCTCAGGTGGGTCTTGACCATCATGGTAGTGTAGTCGGCGTATTTCGGATCGTCCTCGAGCATCTTGGCCTTCGTCGCGGCCTCAGGCAGCCAGTCAACGCCGTCAGCGCCGTACACCTCTTTCGCGATGGTTTCGACACGCTGGCGCAGCTTCATCTCGATAGGGTAGAGGAACTTGAATTCTGTCTTGTCGTTACACGCGTCGATAACCGCATCTGCCAGCTCAAGGGCGCCTTCGCCACCCTTGAGCCAGTGCTCCGACAGAGCGCAGCGGGCACCGGCAGCCTCAGCCGCTTTTCGCACTATGGCGACTTCCGCCGCAGTGTCCGTGTGAAACTTGTTAATGCAAACAACAGGGTTCATGCCGCTCTTGCGGATGACGTTGATCATGTGAACCATGTTAGCGCAGCCCTTCTCCACCAGCCCGATATCCTCCTTGGTGTAGGCTTCAGGCAATGCTATGCCTGCCACCACCTTGGGACCTCCGCCGTGCATCTTCAGGGCGCGGATCGTCGTGGTGAGGACCGAGACGTGCGGCTTCAAGCCACTGTAACGGCACTTGACGTTCCAGAACTTCTCGAAGCCGATGTCTGCGGCAAATCCGGACTCGGTGACATGGTAGTCAAACATCTTCAGGCCGACCCGGTCGGCGATGATGGAGGACTGACCCACGGCAATATTCGCGAAAGGACCGGCGTGGACGAAGCAGGGGTTGTACTCAGCCGTGCACATCAGCGTGGGGTTGATGGTGTTGCGCATCCAGGCGGTCATGGCGTTGCCGCACTCGAGGTCACCGGTCGTGACGGGCTTTCCGCTCTTGTCAAAGGCAACGGTGATGTTGTTGAGCCGCTCTTTAAGGTCAGCCAAGTCGCGAACGATGGAAAGGATGGCCATACATTCGGAGCTGACGGCAATGCCGTACTTCGACTGCATCATGAAGCCGTCCTGCCTGCCGCCGATGCCGATGATGATATTGCGAAGTGCCTGAGCGCAGAAGTCCATGATCCATCCCATCTCCACGCGGGTGGGGTCGATATCGAGCCGCTTCATCTTGGTGAGCCGTGCGAGCTGTTCGTCGTTGTAGTTGCGCTCATGCTGCATCCTGGAGGTGAGGGCCACCATGGCGAGGTTGTGGGCGTTCATGATGTCGTTGATGTCGCCCGTCAGGCCGAGGGAGAACTCCGTCATCGGGATGAGGAGCGCATTGCCGCCGCCTGCCGCCGTACCTTTAACGTTCATGGTGGGACCACCCGAGGGCTGGCGCAACGCACCGCCGACGTTAACACCCCGCTTGCCAAGACCTTCCATCAGCCCGCACGATGTGGTGCTCTTGCCTTCGCCCAGAGGTGTAGGGGTGATGGCAGTCACTTCGACGTACTTGCCGTCGGGCTTGTCCTTGAGACGTTCTATGACCTTGAGGAAGTCAATTCTGGAGAGGCGGCCCATGGGCAGCATCTCGTCCTTCTTCAGCCCCAGCCGGTCCCTCCACTCATCTGGAGTGGGCATCTTCTTTTCAGCTTCCTCCGAAATCTGCCAGTCAGCCATCTTCGTTGCGTCGTACGGCATAAAAAACCTCCTTCACTGTGATAATTGGGATGGTACAAAAACTAATAAAGCTTCACGGCCAAAGACCGCGAAGCTTTATGTTCACAGAAAGGCCGCCGCGTTCCCCCCAGATCTACCCACGCTGCGTTTCAACCCGGAATGCCGATGAGGGCCTTTGCAGTCTCATTCTAAAAGGCTACACCACGAATCTTCTGAATGTCATCGTCGTGAGCTCGTTGATCTTCCTGCTCATGGCGAGTTGGGTCCGGCTCATGACATAGGCGAGATTCTTCATCATGAAGTAAGCCACGATGACGTCTTCGTGCTCGAGGCTCTCGAAGTCTTCCACGGGCAGTACATACGCCACAAGATCCTCAAGGGCCCTTGCATTGGTGCCGTGCTTCTTTTCGCCGAATACCGCATGGGTCCCGAAGAATTCCCCGGGGCCGCGGGTGAAGAGAGGAAACTCTATGCCCAGGGCGGTGCTCGTCACCTCCACGCTTCCCGTATTGATCAGGTAGAGACCCCTTCTCTCCTCCCCCTCCCTGTAGATGTAGTCACCCCGCTTGAAGGAGAGATCTACAAGCTTATCCGCAATTTTCTGCAGGTCCCTGTCGTCGAGATCCTGCAGGAGCACCTGCTTCTTGAGATCGTGAACTGTTGCCATGCGTGAACCCCCTTCACCTCTTCGCGATTTTTACGGCGCACACCTTGTATTCCGGTATCTTCACCGTCGGGTCGAGGGCATCGTTTGTGAGCACGTTTGCCGCCGCCTCATGGTAATGCATGGGAATGAACACGACGCCTTCCATAACCCGAGGGGTGACGCGCGCCTTGATCTCAAGTTTGCCGCGACGCGACATCACCCGTATGGTCTCTCCGTCACTGATCCCGATGCGCTTGGTATCGGCGGGATTGATCTCAACATAAGGCTCACCCGCGTGGGCCTCTATGGGCTTGTTCCTCCTCGTCATGGTGCCGGTGTGATATTGATAGAGGTTCCGGCCCGTGGTGAGTATGAAAGGATATTCCTCGTCGGTTATCTCAGCCGGCTGTATGTAGGGCACCTTGGTAAATGGTGCTTTGCCCTTCGCGAACCCTCCCTTGTGAAGATAAGGCGTCCCCGGGTGGTCCTTCGACGAGCAGGGCCATTGGATGCCTCCCTTTTCGAGCCGCTCATAGGTGATGCCCGCGAGGGCCGGCCACACCTGCCCGAACTCGCGCAGCACATCGTCCGGCGAGTCGTACCTGATCGGATAACCGAGCATGCCGGAGAGGTTGGCGATTATCGAGAGGTCATTCTTCGCCTGCCCGGGCGGCTCAATCGCCTTTCTCACTCTCTGGACCTTTCTCTCGGTATTCGTGAAGGTCCCGTCCTTTTCTGCAAAACATGTGGAGGGCAGGACGACGTCGGCGAGCCTGGCCGTCTCGGTCATGAAGATATCCTGGACGATGAGGAGGTCAAGCGCCTTGAGCGCCTTAAGCGTATGGTTGATGTTGGGGTCGCTTATCACGGGGTTTTCACCCATTATGTACATCGCCTTGATCTTACCCTCGAGCATCGCCGGGATCATCTCCGTAGCGGTCAGGCCCTTCTTGGCGGAAAGAGAAACGCCCCAGGCCTTCTCGAACTTCTCCTTCACTTCAGGAAGATCGACACGCTGATACCCGGGATAGACGTTCGGCAGGCATGCCGCATCTGATGATCCCTGGACGTTGTTCTGGCCCCTGAGGGGATTCACGCCTGTCGACTCCCTGCCGATGTTGCCGGAGAGGAGCGCCAGGTTGGCGACGGCACTCACGTTGTCCGTCCCGGTCCTGTGCTGGGTGATACCCATGGTGTAAAAGATCCCTGCCTTGCGCGAGCCTCCGTAAAGCCGCGCGGCCTTGACGATGTCATCCCCGGGAACGCCGGTAATCTTCTCCACGTATTCAGGGGTAAATTCCTCGAGGGACTTGACCCACTCATCGAAGCCCTCGGTCCTCTCCTTGATGAACTCCCTGTCGTGGAGCCCCTCCTTAAAGATCACGTGGGCGATGCCGTTGAGAAGTGCAACGTCGGTGCCGGGCTTCAGGTTCAGGAACACCTCGGCGAACCTTACCATCGGCACTCTCCTCGGATCGGCAACGATGATCTTCGCGCCACTCCGGTATGCCTTGATCATCCTGTTTGCGATGACCGGATGGGTCTCCTTCGTGTTGGACCCGATGATGAAGATCACTTCTGCGTCTTCTATCTCAGCTATGGAGTTCGTCATGGCACCTGATCCGAATATGGCGGCCAGACTGGCCACCGTCGGCGAGTGTCAAAGTCGTGCGCAGTGATCGACGTTGTTCGTCCCGATGGCAGCCCTTATCAACTTCTGGAAGAGGTAATTCTCCTCATTGGTGCAACGCGCTGAAGAGAGTCCCCCGATTGCATCGGCTCCGTGCTTTTCCTTTATCTCACTCAGCCGGGTGGCCGCGTACTGCAGGGCTTCGTCCCACGAAACCTCCTCAAACTTGCCGTCTTTCTTCACGAGTGGCTTCTTGAGGCGTTCCGGGCTGTTGATGAATTCGTAGCCGAACCTTCCCTTGACACAGAGCCATCCCTCGTTCCATGTCTCGGGCTTCGAGGTGATCCGTATCACCTCGTTTCTTCTCGTGTGGAGGGTTATGTTGCATCCCGTGCCGCAGTAAGGGCATACGGTCTCCACCTCCCTGATGTCCTTCTGTCTCCCCTTCATGGACCACATCTTCCCCGTAAGCGCGCCTGTGGGGCAGACAGCGACGCACTGGCCGCAGAACTCGCACTTGAGATCTTCCTCGTAGGGCGGACATATCTTGGAAATGAAACCTCTATACGCAAAGTCGATGGCCCCCACTCCCTGCACCTCGTCGCAGACCTTCACGCACCTGCCGCAGAGGATGCACTTCTCCATGTCCCGCTCCAGGAAGGGGTTGCCGTCCTGTTTCGCGTATATCCTTCTCTCACCCTCGAACGAAGGTTTCCTTATGTCATAAAAATATGCGAGTTCCTGGAGGGTGCAGTCGCCCGCCCGCTCACAGACCATGCAGTCGTTGGGATGGTCCGAGAGGATCAGTTCGAGCACGCTTTTCCTCAGCTCCTCGAGTTGCGGCGTGGAGGTCTTCACCTCCATGCCATCCGTAGCGGGCGTGGTGCACGCGGTCACCGCCCTCGGTATCCCTTTGATCTCCACCACGCAGAGCCTGCACCCCCCGAAGGGAGTGAGTTTCGGGTGATGGCAGAGTGTGGGTATGGGGATGTCGAGCATCTTGGCGGCATCGAGGACCGTCGTACCCTGCTCGACTTCTATCGTCTTCCCGTCTATAGTCACTTTCACCATGGTTACTCCCTCGCTACCGACTTGAATTTGCAGACTTCGAAGCACGCACCGCACTTGATGCAGAGTGCCTGATCCAGCTTGTGGGGCTTCTTCTTTTCTCCCGTGATGGCGCCAGAAGGGCAGGCCCTCCGGCAGAGCCCGCACCCCGTGCAGACATCCTCGAGTATCGTATAGGTGAGAAGGTCCCTGCACACCTTCGCAGGGCATTTCTTGTCCCTGATGTGTGCCTCGTACTCTTCCCTGAAGTAATTCAGGGTGCTGAGAACGGGATTCGGGGCCGTCTGCCCGAGACCGCACAGGGATGCGGCCTTGATGTCCTGGCTCAGCTTTTGAAGTTGCTCTATGTCGCTCTCCTCGCCTTGCCCTTTCGTGATGCGCTGGAGTATCTCGAGGAGACGCTTCGTGCCGATCCTACAGGGTACGCATTTCCCGCACGACTCCGCCTGAGTGAAGGCGAGGAAGTACTTAGCCACGTTTACCATGCAATCGTCCTCGTCGAGGACGATCATCCCCCCCGACCCCACGATCGATCCGACCTTCGCCAGCGATTCGTAGTCAACGTTAAGGTCGACCATGCTCGCAGGGATGCATCCACCGGAGGGGCCACCTGTCTGGACCGCCTTGAAGGCCTTGTCATTCTCGATGCCGCCGCCGATGTCAAAAATGATGTCCTTCAGGGGTATGCCCATCGGGACCTCGATTAGGCCGGTGTTTCTCACTTTGCCTGTCAGCGCGAACACCTTAGTGCCCTTTGATTTCTCAGTGCCGTACGATGAATACCACTCAGCCCCTTTCGTGATGATGTAAGGTATGTTTGCGAGTGTTTCCACATTATTGATCACCGTGGGCTTGCCCCACAAGCCGCTGAACACGGGGAACGGCGGCTTCGGACGCGGCATTCCCCTCTGGCCCTCGATGGAGGCGATGAGTGCGGTTTCTTCACCGCAGACAAACGCGCCAGCACCGAGTTTGAGGTGTATGTCGAAGCTGAAGCCGGTGTTGAGTACATTCTTCCCGAGATATCCCCGCGTCCTTGCCTCCTCGATCGCGTGGGTCAGCCGCTCGACAGCGAGCGGATATTCCGCCCTGATATACACGTACCCCTTATCAGCCCCGATCGAGTATGCCCCGATGATCATTCCCTCAACTACAGAGTGCGGGTTTCCCTCGAGCACAGCCCTGTCCATGAATGCGCCGGGGTCGCCCTCGTCGGCATTGCAGATGATGTACTTCTGGTCGGAGGGCACCTTGCGGCACGTCTCCCATTTGACTCCTGTGGGGAATCCAGCACCGCCGCGTCCCCTGAGACCAGACCTCTTGATCACCCCGATCGTCTCTTCAGGACCGATGGCGAGTACCTTTTCCGTGGCTTTATAGCCGCCGAGCAACAAATACGACTCGATGCTCTCAGGATCAACGACACCGCAATCGGAGAGAACGACCTTCACCTGCTTCTTGTAGAAATTGTGGTAGTACTCGTCGGCGAGCCACTCCTGTACGGGTTGACCGCCGATGATGTGCTCGTTGACGATCCTCTCCGCCATTTCTGGTTTCACATACTGGTACGTAGCCTTACTCCCGTTGACCTGCACCTCCACGAGGACATCCTTGGCGCAGAGTCCAAGACAGCCCACCTTGTGAGTGGAGCACCTGTCCCTGAACTCGGCAGATACGTCAGAATCCTTCAGTACCGATTCGAACGCCGCTATGACCTCGGCGCCGCCGGAGGCGATGCCGCCCGGTCCCATACACACGGTGATCGTGACTTTATCCATGAGCTTCCTTCTTCAATGTTTTGATTTCCTTAGAAAATCTGTCGGGAGTCATTTTCCCCAGCATCTTCTTGTTGATAACGACCACGGGCGCCATGCTACAAGTCCCAAGGCACGCCAGCTTCTCGAGAGTGAACTTCCCGTCTTCCGTTGTGTCCTCCTCTTCACCGAGATTGAGTTCCCGCTTCGCCGCGTTCACCAGACGCTCCGCTCCCCTCACATGACATGCAGTTCCACAGCAAGTGGTGATGATGTGTTTTCCCCTTGGTTTGAGGTGGAACTGGGCATAAAAGGTCGCGATGCCGAAGAAACGGCTCGCAGGGATGTCGAACTCCTTGGAGTACCAGTATACAGCCTCGCGGGGCACGTAGCCGAAGGCATCCTGAGTCTGCTGGAGCAGGGTTATTATGTTGCCTTCACCGCCCCTAAACTTTTCCGAAAGCTCTGAGAGGGTTTGTTGCATTTCCATAGCGTGTACACCTTATTAGTGGGGTCAAATCTGTGGTACGTTATACCACGACTTTTTCAAAAAGTCAACAATGTAGTTTACCATACTCCACCTCCTGCACGGTGCAGCAATGATGCCATTTCAGGACTTTATGGTATAGTTAGCGATGGACCTTGGAACGGCTCCCCGACTGTCTGACTAAGCACATGATCGGTGACACACTCTCTCAAAAGGCGATAGAACTCATCTCATCCGGGGTCGGCGGAAAATTGACAGCCCACGCGCTCTCCGCCCACGTCGACACCGCTGTGACCGACGTCTTCATTCAAGCTCTCGCTCCTTTCGAGAAACCTCCCGCTCTCGCCCTGCTGGCCGTCGGCGGATACGGTCGCAGTGAGCAGGCGCCATACTCTGACGTGGATATCATGTTGCTGGCGAACAAGAAAGACAGGACGACGACCGAGGCGGCGCAAGCCATCCTCTATCGGCTTTGGGATACTGGACTGCACCTCAGCCACTCGTTCAGGACGCTCCCCGAATGCATCGAGGACGCCATGAGCGATCTCAAGACGAGGACCACCCTGATAGAGAGTCGTTTTGTTGCAGGGACGAGGAACCTCTTCGACGAATTCAAGAGGGACATCTATCCCAAAGTCCTATACAAAGGCAAGAAGAAGTTCCTCAGTGATATGATGAGGGACATCGACATGAGGCACCGTTCATTCGGCGAGTCGCCCTATCTTCTCGAGCCAAATGTGAAAGAGGGGAGGGGCGGCCTCAGAGACGTACACTCCCTCTGGTGGCTCGCCAGGGTCGAACTCAGGGTCGGAGATGCAGGTGACCTGCTGAAGGCCGTTCCGGGCCTCGACCTCCAACGTTTCTTGAGGGCTCATGATTATCTCCTGAGGGTAAGGGCATGCCTGCATGCCGCTTCACGGAGAGGTAACGACGTGCTCTCCTTCGACGTGCAGGACGAGGTGGCTTCCATGCTCAGGCTCAGGGACTCGGCAAGATATCACAAGCCAGAGATACTGATGACCTTTTTCTACCGCAAGGCAAGGGACATCGCCGACGCGCTCTCGAAGGTAGTGCAATTCTGCGGGCGTCGGCAGTACGCGGTTCCGTCATACTTTGGCGTCAAGAAACTCTCCCAGCATTTCTGGCTCTGGAAGAACGAGATTGTAGTGAGGGACCGTGCCATAATGATGGATCCGGAGAAGGTAATGGAGGCTTTTTCGTTCTATTCCGCCACCGGTAGGAGATTCAGCGACCAGATCAGGGAGACGCTCAGGGAGAGCGCACAGCGCATCCCGCGGAAAAGGTGGCTGTTGAGAAACATCGCAGACTCTTTCCTGTCGGTGCTCGGAGGAGACAGGGTGTATGAGACCCTTCGGGAGATGCACGAAACCGGGATTCTCGCGAAGGTGATACCCGAGTTCGGCAGGCTCAGTTACCTCGTTGTCCACGAACCGTACCATCGGTACACAGTGGACGAACATTCTCTCATCGCCGTAAAGAATCTGGAACAACTCAAGCTGAAAAGGGACCCGAGACTGCGGCACCTTTCCGAGATCTTCGACACGGTGAGGCAGGATATCCTCTACCTTGCTGCGCTCCTTCACGACGTGGGGAAGGGGGCAGCAACCGGCCACGAAGAGGCGGGTTTCAGGGTGATCAGAGACGTGCTTGAGAGATTCAGCCTGGGAATGGAGGAGCGAAAGAGGATCGAGTTCCTCGTTCGGAACCACATTTCACTCTCACGGCTCACGCTAACGAGGGATCCTGACGCCCCCGAGACGGTTGCGCAGATCGCCGAGGTAGTGGAGAACCAGGAAAACCTTGACGCCTTGTACCTCATGACCTACGGAGACATGTCGGCCGTGAACCCCCGCTTCTGGACCGCATGGAAGGCACATCTGCTGCATCACGTATACGCTTTGACAAAGGATCACCTGCAGGGTGTCATGCGTCAATACCAAGAGACACCTGACGAATGCCTAAAGCAGTTCGTCAAGGACATGCCCCGGCGGTACCTCGTCTCCCACCCAGTCGACGTCATCCTCAGGGACTGCCGGCTTGCAGCAGCGAGACAAGGGGATGCACTCGCCCTCTCGGTCGACGAACGGCCCGACGGCACGGCTGAACTTACCCTCGTAAGCTCGGACCGTCCGGGCCTCCTCTCAAAGGTAGTCGGCGTGCTAAGCTCAAGGGGCTTCCACATTCTCAGGGCGCGGATCTACACCGGCAGGAGCGGGCTCGTCCTCGATAAGATAGTCCTTTCCAACTGGAGAGACCTCTGGTGGGACGGGATGGAAGATCAAATGCGTGGAGAAATGGAGAAGGCGATCTCGTCGACGGAGTCCGACACCCTCGGGCAGATATGCACCCTCGACCGCCCGGCCGAATTCAGTCCCCGTTACAGGCGGCTCGAGCGATCCTTCGAGTTCGACAACGAGACATCCCAGGAGTACACCTTGCTCGAAATCGTCCTTCCGGACAGGATCGGTCTGTTGCGCGACATCACAGCCCGCCTCCACCTCAATAACGTCGATCTCATCTCAGCGGTCATAAACACGGAAGAGGCGGTAGCGCGCGACGTCTTCTATATCCAGGAGCAGGGAGTCAAGCTGGGCTTTGAAACGATCATGAGACTCCTCGCGTCACTCTCCGCATCCGAAGGCCTCATTGCGGATGTCGCCAGGACCGGTTCGTTCGTCTCATATAAATGAAACGGGCGTTACTGTACAGCGCCGTAGTCCTCGGCTTCGTCATCATCTTCCTCGCGCTGCGGGGTCCCCACGTCTCTAACGCACTCAGCAGACTCATCCTCCCCGAACTGGCCGATGCGACAGGGCGGACTTTCGCAGTAGAGCGGATCACGCTGAATCTCCTGCC
>JBLMXV010000151.1:0-7739 GCA_050257935.1 Chloroflexota bacterium | reverse complement strand
TCGACCATCGTCAGCTATGCCTTCGGATTTCAGCTCATATCCCTGTTCCTCTACATCTACACGACGGACGACCTCTGCAGGCTCTTCGTGGGTGCCATGTGCGCCGCAGGAACGCTCTTCGTGAACGACTACGGCTATCCCACGCTCGTGCTCAAGATCGTCAACTTCCTGCTCGCGGGTCTCTGGCTCGTCCTGAACTACACCGATAACAGGGCGTACGACTACCCTCTCATCAAGAAGAAATACTTCCTCCTCATCGTCATCACGCCCTTCATCCTCGCCGAGACGGTGCTGCAGATGCGGTACTTCCTCGCCATGAACCCCAACGTCATCACTTCCTGCTGCGGCTCCCTCTTTTCATCGGAGGCGCAGGGAATCGCCTCTGAGCTCGTATCCTTCCCGAGCATCCCGATGAAGATCGCTTTTTACGGGAGCATGGCCCTGTCGGTCACGCTCGGCCTGCTCTTCTACCTAAAGGGGCGAGGGGCATATCTCTTCTCTCTCGTGAACGGCCTCACCTTCCTCGTATCCGTCGCAGCGGTCATTTCGTTCATCTCTCTTTATTTCTACGAACTCCCCACTCATCACTGCCCGTTCTGCGTCCTCCAGAAAGAGTACGGCTACGTGGGGTATCCCCTGTACATAACCATGCTCGGGGGTGCGGTCACAGGAATGGGCGTGGGCCTCATCATGCCATTCAGGAAGATCAGGAGCCTCTCGGCGACGGTCCCGGCGATCCAGAGAAGGCTCGCCCTCGCCTCAGTCGTCTTCTACCTTGTCTTCACGGCCATAGTCACGTACCGGATTCTCACCACCACCTTCAAGCTCGAAGGCTATTGAAAGAACCCTATCAGCGATAGACAAAGTGTCGGTGGTTAAGTGTCAGCGAAGAGCAAAGACAACGTCAGAGCCTCCTCTTGAGCCCTCCTCTCCTCCCCTTATCTTAAGGAAAAGCACTATGCCGTGCGATTGCGCGCAGGTTACTGCACGATGAGATTACGAATGTGCCGAGAATTGCCTAACTGACACCTTTCTTAACACTGACACCGATAACTTCGGGGTGAGACAGCATCTCCTCGGCTCACACCCAACATCCGATTCGCGGTATAATTGAGTAAGAACACGAAACACCCATGGAGGACACTATGAATAAACTGAGCCACCCGAACCTTCTGCCCCTGTCGGCTGCGTTCGTCATGCTTCTTTCACTTCTCACTCTCTTTTCATGTGCCACCGCCCCGACTCTCAGGACCACGGGAGCGACGAGCTCGGAGATCACCGGAACTTACACCCTTATCCTCTTTGGAGGCAACTACATGGAGGATCTCCAGACCGTAGCATTTCTGGACAAGGAAGGCGACCAGTACACCCTGGCGCCTTATGCACCCGACTGGCAGTACACCGTGCAGAAGGGCGTTGCCGCCAAGGACGCGCTTGCGAAAGCAGAGCAGTTCGTGAGCATAAACCCCTCCTTCCGCAGCGTTCATCTCGCGAAGATCCTCGACGAGAAGGGAGGCGTCATCGGTTATGAAGTCAGGCCTTTTTACCTCTCTACCACCTATGGCGCTACTGATGTCCTTGACGTCTGGTATGCCCTCCAGGGCACCACGGTCAACATACACATACACCTCAAGGAGCACGTCAAGACGCGCATTTATACCGGCACCGGCCAGGGCAAGGACAAATAGCCACGAACTGATACGGCGGCCGATTTCGGCGCTCTGAAGGCCGTTCGGAGATGAAATGGTCTCGATCAGCGCCGGTTCATCTGATGATGCGCCGCCGCATCAGCCTGAAGGCGTAGGGCGCGAGGACAGCGGCGACAACAACAATCCACACAAGGTCGGTCGCGGCAACGAGGACCCTGCCGGAGGAAAAGGCCCTGCAGACATTCACGAGGTGGTAGAGAGGCGTGAAGAAGGCTATCTCGGAAACGAGAGGAGGCAGGCTGTCGAGAGGGAAGAAGATCCCTGAGAACAGGAACATAGGGGTCATGAACAGGGTGTAGAAGTAGTTGAAGGACTCGATCGCCGGCACCGTCGCGGCAGCGATGACCGAAACCCCTGAAAAGAGAAGTCCGCTCACGAAGAGCACCGGGATGACGAGCACGACAAGGGGTGAATCGACGAGGCCGAAAAGGGAAATGACGATGACGATGACCGTGCCGTAGAGTACGCTCTTCGTCGCCCCCCACATCAGTTCCCCGGCAACGAGGTCGTCGAGGTTCACCGGCGTGGCGAGTATCGCGTCGAAGGTCCTCTGGTAGACCATCCTCACGTAGGTGCCGTAGCTGCACTCGTAGGTCGCCGCGAACATAGAGGAAGAGGCGATGATGCCGGGTGCGATGAAGTTCATATAGGGCACCCCGTTTATCTCCCGTACGAAAGCACCGAGGCCGAATCCGAGCGCGACGAGGTACAGCACAGGCTCCACAAAATTGAGGGCGATGCTCGACTTGTAGATCTTGGTGAACACCTTGAAGTGGCGCTGCCATACCCTGTACGCCCTCCTAACTCTCAAGGCCCCTCCCGGTGAGTTTGAGATAGACGCGCTCAAGGTTTCCCCCGTGCGTCTGTTTGAGGCTGGAGGGTGAGTCGACGGTGACGATCTTTCCCGAGTCCATTATCGCCACGCGATCGCACAGTGTCTCGGCCTCTTCCATGTAGTGGGTAGTGAGCAGGAGTGTGGTGTCCCTGTGCTTGAGGTCAGTGAGCTTATCCCAGACGACCCGTCTGCTATGAGGATCGAGTCCCGTTGTCGGCTCATCGAGCATGAGCATCTCGGGACTGTTTATCAGCGCGCGGGCGAGCAGCAGGCTTCTCTTCATACCTCCCGAGAGGTCCTTGATGGAGGCATCGGACCTCCCCTCCAGGCCCGTGAATCCGAGCAGGTCCCAGGCGAGTAAGACCGCCTGCTTCCTCGGGATGTCGAAATAGCCTGCGTACACTACAAGGTTCTCGATCACGGTCAGGTCCGGATCGAGGCTGTCCTCCTGCGGCATCACCCCCAGCCGCGCCTTGATCTCGCTCGGATGCTGCACTACATCCATGTCGAAGACTCTCACAGACCCTGAGGTGGGAGGGATGAAGCAGTGTATGATGCGCATGACCGTTGTCTTGCCCGCGCCGTTCGGCCCGAGGAAGCCGAAACACTCGCCTTTCCCTATGGCGAAATCCACCCCGTCCACCGCCCTGAAGGACCCGTAATCCTTCACGAGTGAGCGGGCGATAACGACATCCCCGTCACCGCCGTGACGTGCGTTCTCTGCATTCACAAGATCATCTCCTCTCAAAAGACGGTGTCAGTGGTAAAGAAAGTGTCAGTGTCAGTAAAGACAAAGCCAAAGATGATGTGAGTGTCAGTGCACAGTGTCAGGTCATTCCACTTGAACTTCATAACTCTCCCTCACCCCTCTTACCTTACGAGGGGGTGCGATATTTTCTTTCTCGATCACACTGACTCCGGAGCGCACCGAAATCGGTTTCCCGTAAAAAAGCTCCCCTGTCCGCGAAAGAGGGTAGCCAGAAGAGCCCGGAAAACCTGGATTCCCGCTCCCCGCCTACGGCCTGCGGGGACAGGCTGCGCGGGAATGACAAGGAGAGCCGCTCAAGAAGAGAGATGGGATTTTGAGATGCTTCCAATTCTTTGCCGACGCTGACACTAATTACTGGCACTTTCTTTATCAGTGACACTGACACCTTGTTCACACTGTCACTGTTGTGCTTGAGCCGCCTCCACCGTGCCAGAACCTGCGCGGCACGAAGCGGCTGTCAGGGCTTCGTTACTTCATAGCGGAGGCTGGGCCTCCATGGAGAGAGCCAGTGCCGACATGTCGACCCGCCCTTCGATGAGGTCACGGAACCGCCTGAACAGATGTGACGAGTCGTTCGGCCCAGGTCCTGCTTCGGGGTGGTGCTGCACCGAGAAGACCGGCAGTTCCACGTGGTGCATCCCCTCCTCGGTCCCGTCGTAGAGGTTCCTGTGGGTCAGGCGGGCCTGCCCTCCCAAACTGTGGATGTCCACGCAATAGTTATGGTTTTGGGAGGTGATCTCAACCCTTCCCGTGAAGAGGTCCTTCACCGGATGATTACCGCCGTGATGTCCGAACTTCAGCTTGTAGGTCCGCCCCCCCATGGCGAGCCCGAGTATCTGATGGCCCAGGCAGATACCGAACAGCGGCTTTCTGCCCATGAGCTTTCTTGCGTTCTCGATGCCATAGGTGACAGTCTGAGGGTCACCGGGTCCGTTGCTGAGAATGATACCGTCAGGTTGCATGTCCAGAACGTGCTCTGCAGGGGTTGCGGCGGGCACCACGGATACCTCGAATCCCGCCTCGACAAGGTTCCTGAGTATGTTGAATTTCACGCCGAAGTCGTACACCACGACCTTCAACACCGGTCCGCTCTTCTCCACCGGGCACCACGACCAGCAGCCCTGCTCCCAGGTGTACTGTTCCCGCGTTGTCACCTCTTTCACGAGGTCGAAGGCGGAAATGCCCGGGTGGGCCCTCACCTTGGCAAGAAGGCTCAACGGATCACGGTCAACAGTAGAGATGATGCCCATCTGGGCGCCGAAATTCCGGAGGTGCCTCGTCAACGCCCTCGTGTCGATACGCTCGACAGCCACGACGCCGTGCTCCTTGAGCAGCGAACCGAGGGAGCGCGAAGACCGCCAGTTGCTGGGGAAATCGAGGTACTCCCTGACGATAAACCCTTCGACCTTGGGTCCGCCCCGTGATTCGCCATCCTCGTCGTTCACCCCGTAGTTACCCATCTGGGTGTAGGTCATCGTGACGATCTGCCCCTTGTACGAGGGGTCAGTGAGTATCTCCTGATACCCCGTCATGGAGGTGTTGAAGACGACCTCCCCGATCGCCTCGCCCCCTGCGCCGAAGCTCCTTCCCTCGAAGACCGTCCCGTCTGCGAGCACAAGCAGTGCCGTCGTCATGGCGTATGCCTTCTCCGACTCGTGCAACGCGGCTCACTTCTCCCTGAAGTCATGCAGCCTTCCCTTGCATATAGTCACCACCGGCCGGCCCTTGAGTTCCCATCCTTCAAAGGGGCTGTTCTTGCCGAGGGACACGAATTGCCCGACCTCGACCTTCCATGCCGCTTCGGGATCAACAATCACAACGTCAGCATCCGCTCCGATGGCGAGACTCCCCTTGGGAACGCCAAGAATGGCGGCAGGCCTTGCAGACATCCTCTCAACGAGCTGAGGAAGTGTCAGCACACCATCGGATACGAGGCGGAGAGAAAGGCTGAGCGCGGTCTCGAGCCCTGAGATGCCTGAAGGGGCCCGGTCGAATTCGAGCAGCTTTTCATCGCGGTGGTGAGGCGCGTGGTCTGTTGCGATCACGTCGAGAGTCCCGTCTTGCAGACCCTCCCGGATAGCACTCACGTCTTCGGCGGTTCTCAACGGCGGGTTCACCTTCGCATTCGTGACATACCCGGCCACGGCATCCTCGGTCATCGAGAAATAGTGGGGGCATGTCTCCGCAGTGACCTTTATCCCCTCTGCCTTTGCCCTCCTTATAAGGGAGACCGAGCCTTTCGTGGAGACGTGGGCGATGTGTAGCCGCGAACCGGTGAGCCTCGCGAGCGCAATGTCTCTCGCCACCATCACCTCTTCGGCTGCCGCAGGGATGCCCCTCAGGCCCAGCAGTGTTGAGAGCCGGCCCTCGTTCATGACGCCGCCGTCGGAGAGATGGAGGTCCTCGCTGTGAGAGATGAGCGGCACATCAAAGGACCTTGCGTACTCCAGGGCTCTCCTCATGAGGAGACTGTTCATTACCGGCCGGCCGTCATCCGAGAAGGCCACGCATCCCGCCTCGTGCATCATGCCTATCTCGGCCAACTCCTCTCCCTTCTGCCCCTTGGAGATCGCACCGATAGGGTAGACGTAGCATGCACCCTCCGCGTAGGTCTTCCTGAGGATGAAGTCCGTGACCGTCACGTTGTCGTTGACAGGATTCGTGTTCGGCATGCAGCAGACCGAAGTGAATCCGCCCTTCACTGCAGCCAGCGTGCCCGTGCGGATCGTCTCCTTGTACTCGAAGCCCGGCTCCCTCAGGTGAGTATGCATGTCGACAAGCCCCGGCATGACGAGGCAGCCCCTGGCTTCGACCACGATGAGGTCACTGACAGCAGGCGTCGAACCTCCTCCCATTCCCCCGCCCATGCGCAGTTCCCGCACCCTGCCCCCTTCGATGAGGAGATCCGCCGGGCACTCCAGGCCCTGCGCAGGATCGATCACGATGCCGTTCCTGACGAGGATCTTCATGATTTCTCACCGCTCAGCATATACATGACCGCCATCCGCACCGCGAGCCCGTTCGTCACCTGGTCGAGGACTGCAGACATGGGGCCGTCCGCAACGGCGGAGCTTATCTCGATGCCCCTGTTCATCGGGCCGGGGTGCATCACCATGACATCGGACGCAGCATGCGAGAGCTTCTCCATGGTGAGCCCCCAGTAGCGGAAGTACTCCTGCGTCGAAGGGAAGTAACCCCTTCCTTGCCGTTCCATCTGCACCCTCAACATCATTACCACCTCTGCATCCCTGAGCCCTTCCTTCATATCCGAATACGATGTAATCCCTTCTGGCAGGCCTGCGGGGATGAGGGTCGGCGGGCCGACCAACCTCACCTTCGCACCGAGCGCCGTGAGGCAGAATATGTTCGACCGCGCCACACGACTGTGGAGCACGTCCCCGACAACCGCGACGGTGAGGCCCTCGACTCGTCCCTTCTTCTCCCTGATGGTGAAGGCGTCGAGCAGTGCCTGGGTGGGGTGCTCATTTATGCCGTCGCCGGCATTGATTACGGAGGCGGTCACGTTCTTCGCTATGAAGTGGGGCGCGCCGCTCGACGAATGTCGGATGACGATGAAGTCGACACCGTACGCCTCGATCGTCTTGACCGTATCGTAGAGTGTCTCTCCCTTCACCACGCTGCTCGTGGTGACAGAGAAGTTCAGCACGTCCGTGCTCAGCCTCTTCTCGGCCAGCTCGAATGAAGTCCGCGTCCTCGTCGAGGGCTCGAAAAAGAGATTCACCGCCGTCTTGCCTCTCAGTGCAGGCACCTTCTTCACGTCCCTCCTGAGGACGTCCTTGAAGGACGACGCCGTCACGAGAAGGCCCTCGATATCGTCCCGCGACAGGTCCTTTATGCTGACAAGGTCCTTATGCACGGGCGACAGACGCCCTCACGCCTGAACGGATCATTTCCTCCTCTCCCGCTCCTTGTCGGAGCATATGAAAACACCGTCCTCAAACCCTTCCTCCGCGAGACGAACCTCCACCGTCTCTGACCTCGACGTGGGTATGTTCTTGCCCACATAGTCGGCCCTGATGGGAAGCTCCCTGTTCCCCCTGTCGATGAGCACGGCGAGCTGAATCTGCGCGGGCCTGCCGAAGTCCATGAGGGCGTCCATCGCCGCACGAATGGAACGGCCCGTGAAGAGCACGTCGTCGACGAGGATGATCCGCACGTCGTTGACCGCGCAGGGTATGTCGGTCTTTCGGACTATGGGGTGCCCTGCCCTCAGACCGATATCGTCGCGGTAGAGCGAGATGTCAAGGGATCCCATCGGCACGTCCACACGCTCAATCTCCCTGATCTTCGAGGAGAGCCGCCGTGCCAGATGCACCCCGCCGCGCTGTATCCCGATGAGGCAGAGGTTCTCAGAACCCTTGTTTCTCTCGATGATCTCGTGGGCCATCCTCGAGAGCACCCTGTC
>JBLMXV010000150.1:0-9456 GCA_050257935.1 Chloroflexota bacterium | reverse complement strand
CCATCACCCTGTCAACAGGCCAAGTCTTCTTACGAAAGACGTGACACGTACGTTCAGGAGGAAAGTCACCGGTATGGAGAGTTAACCTTCAGGGAAGATTAGCCTTGATGATTCATGCGCCTTCGGCGGTAACAGGGCAGCCGAGGCAACGTGTGAAATGTGGAAGTCGAAGACGAAAGAGAGAAACTCGCTTTCAGGCAAATGCAGGCGTTGTTCGTGCTTCACATTCCCGCCGGAGAAGCGAGGGCAGGGTCATGCTGCAGCCCTGCCCCCGCTGTCTCTATCGGCCGGAAAAATCTCTCAGGCTCTCAAATCTAATTCCTCGTTCTTCTCACTTCTGACTCCTCGGAACCGCCACACTAGTTGTTCCGATTGAGCTGTTACCGCAGGCGTCCGTGCAGGTCACCGTTATGGTGTAGATTCGCCCTTCCCCTGTGCCGGACCGCTCGGCTCTCAGATCCACCGCGAGGTCGCCGGTGATCACCCAGTCAGGAGAAGCATCGCCGTCACCGAGACCGTTCACCGGCTCGTTGCTGCTGACATCGGTGACGGTACAGACCGGCGTAGAATCGCAGTTGTCGGTAGCGGGAGCGGTCACTGCGACATGAACCATCTTGTGGTTCGGCGACCATAGCACGTTCGGCGAGGCTGAGACGCTATGGATTACGGGAGGCGTCGTGTCAACCACTTCGATGGTCTGGACGCAACTGCTCGAGTTCAGGCAACCGTCGGTTGCCTCCCATGTCCGGCTGATGCTGCTCTGCTGTGGGCAGGTCCCTGGAGTCTCGAGATCCGTGTAGGTGACTTCCGGGGTGCCGCAACTGTCCGTGGCCGTCGCTGTGCCGGTTTGGGCGGGGTCGGTGGGCTGGTCGCACTCGAGGGTCAAGTCAGCCGGACAGAAGGTAATGGTCGGAGGGACCGCGTCGGTGCTTCCGGAAAACGTGAGGTCCAACTGGGCCTGGTCCGGGTCGTTGCTCTGGATTCGGACCACCGCCGTGCCGCTGCCACAGACAGCCGGCGCGTACTGCACCGAAAATTCGGTCTCTGTGCCGGCGCTGATGATTGCCGGCGTCTGCGGCACCGGAGCCACCGTGATATCTGCGCTCCCGGAGACCCGGCTGACGGAGCGGACAATCAGCTCGCCGTTTCCGTCATTGGCCACAGACAACGCATGTGCCTCCGTCTGCCCGGGGCAGAGATTGGCGAAGGTGAGGTCGGCGCTTGTGCGGATGTCGGGCGTGCAGTCCGGCGGAAGATCGAAGGCCTCTACGGGATTGATGTCGTCGGGGCCGCTGGTCGTTGCCGAGTTGCCGAGTCCCATGCGGGCGAAACCATCCCAGAGGAGGCAGGTGTTGGCACCTCCGTTGCCCGTCGTGTCGGCCAGCAGAATAGCATCGCGCATGTCGAGAAAATCGGGGTACGGAGGCGATAGTTTCATACCGTCAATCACCAGTTCCATCATCGAGCGGCTGCCGATTGTGAAACCGTGCTTCCAGAGCAGGTTCGCCCTGGCAAGCCAGAGGGTCTCAGTCCACAGCTCACCTGCATGGTAAACGTTGGCGATGCAGGGTCCCTGAGAGATCGGAGTCACCGGCGGCTCGCACTCGCTCTGGAACTTGCAGGAGGTGCGGTCACAGGTATTGCCGGACCCGCAGTTTGCATCCTTGTCGCAGACCTGCGTGTCGTCGTTGCTGCAGGTTTTCGTGCTGCAGTAGGTGGCGTCGTTGAGATTTCCGTAAGTCCGCGTGAAAACGGTCTGGTCGACGCTGTAGGGCTGGCGACGGATGCCGAGCGGCTTGTTGAAAGACCACGAGGCGATAGGATAAGAGCCGAAGAGGTCGTCGGTGGGCTCGGCAAAGACCGCAATGGCGAAGAAATCTGCCCACCCCTCGCCCATCTGCTGGGAGCCTCCGAGAGAGGGAACCAGCCGGGCGTGGACCGCATGACCCCATTCGTGGGTGATAACCTGGTTCTCCAGGCCCAAATCATTGTTGCCGCAGATACCGGTCTGGATCCGCGTCGAGATGCCGTCACCGGCAGTACAGATGTTGGTATTGGGATCGCAGGAGACCGTCCAGCCCGTGTGGGCATTGCAGTTCTCATTGGGATCTTGCGTGTCGCCCTGGAGCGGATCGCCGCCGACACCTCCCAGGCCGAAGTTGTCGCTCTGGTAATTGCCTGCCGCCTCGTCGAAGCCATAGCCGTAGAAGAGGTCATGCAGACGGTTCAGCCAGTGGAACAGATTGACCGTAGATGCACTCAAATAGGTCGCGGGGGCCTGGGTGAGGTCGATGGGGAAAGTGAAATTGCCGTCGGTCACACTCGGCGGGAAGCCTTCAGTGTCGTCGTTGTCGCCGTCCGTGTCCTGCTTGGCGTGGGCGTTGTTGCTTTTGGTAGTGGTGGTATCCGCGCTGCTGGTCGAGTCGTTCCACCAATCGAAGTGGACATTCCCCGCCGGAAAGAACAGGCCTCCATTAAAATCGACATCTTCCCGCGGGACTTCGCCACTCGCAGCGCCGATGGGGATGTTGGGAACCGGGCTCTCACGGGTGTAGACCTCTCCATGCGGCCCCGCGTAGAAGGTCGTGCTCTGGCGCCAGAGAACCCTGCCGTCCTGCGCGTCGACAAGAATTCTGTAACTATTGGGGGTGGCAGCGTCCTCGACGAAGACGTCCCACGCGAGGCGCGCGTCGTTCCGGGCAAGAGGAAAGTAGACGAGACCCTGCTGTGAGTGCTTCACCGTGGAAATGTTGGCATTGACCGCGGCAATCTGCACGGCGTCCGTTTCGCTGATGTCCGGTGTAGCCGTGTTAGCGATTGCAGCGGGGTCCGGCAACAGTTCGCCTGCGACGCTGAGCAGCCGGCCATGGCTATCGATGTTGCTGGTGAGTTGGGCACCGAACAGTGGAAGCCCGTTTATCTGCTGCTGCATGGTCAGATGGGTCACGCCGGTCCGCTCGCTCCGGAAGTCGCGGGTGAAGGTGAGAGCTGCGATATCAGCCTCTCTCAGCATGAACAGGTCTCTATTTTCGCGCAGAAAGCGGGCTGCAATAGTCCGCGGAGGATCAGCGCTTGCCATGGTGAGCGGATTGACCATGCCGAGAATCCGGCCAGGTGATTCGGTGAAGGGGCTCCAGCGGACCTGGACACCCTGAACGCGTGCCATCAGCGTCTGCAACGCGATTTCCTGCGGCAGGTTGACGGCCAGGGAGCGCACCACTTGCGGGAGCGCCGGGCTTCCCGCCTTCCTGATGTCATAGTCTGGAAGGGGAGCTGTCGAGGGATCAGGGTCCGTGAGGGCAACGGCAGGGTTTGGCAGTCCGATGAGTGTCACTGCAAGCAAAACGACAACAAACAAGAAAGTCTTTCCCGCTGGCACGTGCATAGTTCCTCCCTTTTCCTTAGAGTTATGGCAAATCGAAAACAAAAAGACCGAGCTCGTCTTGGGACACTGTCCGTCAGCAACTCGGCCGTCTTTAATTATTAAGACCCGCCGCTTTCCCACCCTCGCGGATGGCTGGCTTTGTCCGGCACCATGTTTTATCTGTGGTACAGAAATATCACAAAATTACCTGCTTGTCAAGGGATACGTTGATAAACAGCAATTTCTACGCAAGAAAGAGCAAGATTGTCACAAAAACCAGCCCGGATCATTCCGTCGTTTGCGCGGTAACAGAGTGGAACGACCCAAGTCCTCTCCAGAGCGATGGGATTACTTTTTAGATGTCTACCAAAGTGCCCTCGCATCAACCGCGGCACAACTGCCGGTCTCTGGCCAGTCGTCTTGACTGCACTCCCTTTTTCTACTATGATGATGTGGAACACGACAGTCGATGTCATAGACGGCAATTCAGACACTGAACAGACCTTCCAGAATGATCGCTCTTCTTCATATATCCTTGCTTTTGACGGCCGGGAGATGGCACTTCTCTTATCACTACCGATAATTGTCAGCTTTCTCCTGCTCGCCGCTCATTTTCTAAGGGCCCTCAATTTTCTTTTGGTTTGCCTGTCGCTGATTCTGCCTTGCCTGCTGTTCATTCGCCGGCGATGGGTCGCGAGATTGATTCAAGCGGCGCTAATCTGTGCGGCATTGGAATGGATAAGAACAGCGATATCAATCGGACATGAAAGAATAGCCGCCGGTGAGCCGTACCTCCGCACGGTGCTGATTCTTGGTGCTGTGATTGTGCTGACCCTCGGTTCAGCATTCACTTTCTATTCCTCAGCCATGAGCAAGCGGTACAAGCTGAAGGCATGATATGAGGAATCAAGGTCTGCGTCCTTGCACTTATTACTGTGGCCGGTACTCAGCGTGCCACACTGACATAACGCTGCAGGGAAGATAAGATAAAAGGAAGATGACAAACCTAAAGACACGACTTTACCTCATTGCCGCGGGTATCCTGCTGGTCGGCCTTGGCAGTGCCGTGTCTATTTATCTGACAGCTGAGGATGCCTCCGATGATGTTTCAATGTCTGAATTTACACATTCGAAGCAGTACAGGCACGAGTTGGAAGCCTACGGCGGAAAGATGAACGTCCTTGCAAGTGATTTTGTGCTCTGGTTTGACGGCTTGTGGCATGGGAAATCACTCGCTGTGACAATTGCCTGCATTACCATAGCCACGTGCCTGGTGATAGTCTTCCTCGCCTACCAGTTGCCGTCCGGCTCAAACCCCGATCATAGGGATGAAAACAATCGGGGCTGAATCTACCGCACGTACCATGCTTTCGTGCGCTCCTTTGGCCGGATTAATGCACTGACCCGATATCACGAGCCCCGAAGAACGCCGTCTCTACTGGTTCAGTCTCTTCTTGAGAGTGAGGCGATTGATACCGAGGAGCCGCGCAGCCTCAGACTGGTTCTCGTTGGTATGCGAGAGGACACAGTCTAGGACCGCCCTGTCCACCTCCCGGCGAATCTGGTCATAGATGTTTCTGTCCTTTCTCGCAAGGGCCTCTTTGACAAGGGGGGCGATTGCAGCGGCAACCGGATCGGAGGTCGCGGTTGTCTTCCCTGACAGGGGGAGACTGCCGAGTTCCCGCAGTTCGCAACTGGTCAGGTAGGGCGTCCGGCTGAACGTAATAGCCGAACGGACCACGTTTTCGAGTTCGCGGATGTTTCCGGGCCAGTCATGTGAGAGGAGTTTCTCGACGAATTTCTCTGTCACGCCCTTGATCGGCCTCGAGCCGATGTGCCTGTACCTCTCAACAAAGAATTGGACGAGAGGCAGTATGTCCTCCTTGCGCTCGCGCAGGGGAGGGACATGAATGGACGTCACATGCAACCTGTGGAAGAGATCCTGCCTGAAGGTCCCGGCCTCGACCATGGCATTCAGATCCCTGTTCGTCGCAGAGATGACCCGCACGTTGACCACGACTTCCTTGGTGCTCCCCAAGGGGTAAAATGACTGGGACTGCAGGAAGCGGAGCAGTTTCGCCTGCAGGGAAAGCGGCAGCTCACCGATCTCGTCGAAGAAGACCGTCCCGCCGTCGGCGATCTTCAGCATGCCCTCCTTTGCAGCCACTGCACCGGTGAAGGAGCCCTTCTCGAATCCGAACAACTCAGACTCCAGAAGAGTCTCCGGGACAGCCGCACAATTGATAACCACAAAGGGCTTGCCGCACCGAGATGACAACTGTGCAATCGTTTCGGCGATTGGTTCCTTGCCGACGCCTGTCTCTCCCGTAAGGAGTACGGGAGTATCGACCTGTGACAAACGAGCGAGCTTCTTGCACGTCTCCAGAATCACGGGAGACCGGCCGACGATGGCGCATGTCACCGCGTGAGAGGGGATGGTGAGGGGAACGAGGTTCTTCATCTCATCGATACAACCGACGAGTTCCTGGAGCATGGAAGACACCTTATTCCGATCCAACGGCCACGTGATGACCTCATGTGCTCCCGCCGCCGTGGCCTCCATCACCGGGTCTGTATCTACCATCCTCGTCACCGCAATCACGACATGACGTTCGCTGAGCTCGCGTATCGGCCCGAATCCCATCGTGTCGACGTCGAGCAGAATGCACGCGTTCTTCGCCTCCGACATAGCGGTCTCGACATTGAAGTCGCACGGGAAAAAACGAGACAACTCCCTGCAGAGGAAATCATCCTTGGTCAATACGACTATCGTCTCCATTGCATAAATAGTATGCGGGCTGATTATATTTTACGCAAGCCCTACAAAGACATCCTCTCAGAAGTTCTTCGTTTTCAACTGCTCCCATTGTGGCACAGAGATTGTATTTATTCCGGCCGGACTTCAGCATTGCGAACAATCCCCAGACCAGGAACAAACCAATTGGGAAATTATACGGAGACCGGATCAAACAGAAGATGCAAAGGCGCAAGCATTCAGGCGTGGCGACCTGAATGAATACCATGACGAGGGCAAGGAGGTGCAGAGAATGCCTTACATTGAACTAGGCGGCACACGGATTGAGACAAACGAGTACGGCTTTGTTGTTGACCCATGTAGTTGGTCAAAGGACCTTGCAGAGCACATGGCGCGGAGGGACGGTCTGGCGCTGACGGACGGTCATTGGGAAGTGATCACCTTTCTCAGGGAGTATTTCGCGCGCTATGAGATCGCCCCGATGATAAAGATCCTTATAAAAGAAATCGGCAAGAGAGGACCTGAGAGAGGCAACACTTTCTACATCTACCGCCTCTTCCCTGATGGGCCTGCAATGCAGGCATGCAGGTATGCCGGACTTCCGACACCGGCCGGGTGCGTATAAGAAGGGCGACTAGAGGCGCCGACGGAAACGCATGAAACTATATGGTATTTGTCTTGAACGCCTTTCCCACCTCGTAAGGAAGGCAAAGAAGAGGCTGGACGGTCACGGGCATTGGGCCTGGGTGATCCTGGAGTCGTACAACACCGGGAATCTCGATGACATCGTGGACATTCTGGAGATTGAGGACATAATAGAAGAACGTACACAAAAGGGACTGCGAAAGGAACTCGCATATCTGGCGTCCGCCCTCTCCGAGGTGACCGGTGAGACGCTCTCTTTTGAGTACTGCGAGGCGGGTCACCTCGGACTCTATCTTACAGTAGCTGACGGGGAGGTCTGTACAGAGGAACTCGTCGGGGCGTACGCGTAGCGATACCTTTGCGCTGACTGAAGACTCAGCTGTTCAGGAGGCTGAAGGTATCGTCATCGCAGACGCGACACATGCCCCGCCGGGTGATGTGACGGGGAGAGCCGACTGCAACCAGTCGGTTCACTCTCGGCACGCCTACACATGGTGGAGGGGTCACCAGACCCCTCTACATCAATTGAACAGGCGCTGTCCCTTGAGTGATCCTTCCCCCCCGCGATAGACCGGCCCTGACTCTCTTTCAAGGTCAGTCTGTCCACAAAATCTTCCCAATCCCATCCAAGCTGAAAAGGTCCTGGCCCGGCTATTCCGCCCCGCCTTCTCTGCTATAATCTGGTGACTCTGCCGCCTGAGGAGGTGAACATGGCCTTGAAGAGCGCCATCGAGAGATTCGTATGGTTCGACAGCATGGTGAGGGCGAAGAGACACCCGAACGCGACGACGCTCGCGAAGCACTTCGAGATCTCCGCAAAGACCGCCCAGCGTGACATAGACTACATGAGGGACCGACTGGGCTGCCCGCTCCTGTACGACAAGGCAGACAAGGGGTACTACTACGGGAGCGACACCTTCAGGCTCCCGATGGTCTATCTCTCCTCCGATGAACTCACCTCCCTCCTCATGGCGCGGAAGTTCCTCATGGATATCAGCGGCGGGTACGTCGGCAAAGAGGTGACCGACGTGATCAAGAGACTGACGGGCATCCTGAAGCAGAACCTGTCGGCTGAGGCGAGAATAGACGGCGCCGTCTCCTTTCAGCTCGTTGAGTATGCCCCGGTGCCCGAAAGCACCGTAAAAACGGTGATCGAGGGGTGCCTCAAGAAGACATGCCTCACCTTCGACTACCACTCTCCTCTTTATGACTCCGCGACCACCAGGACGGCGGACCCCTATCACGTGCTGAACTACAGGGGCACGTGGCACCTGATCGCCTGGTGCCACAAGAGGAAGGCCATCAGGGACTTCCAGCTCAGCAGGATGAGCAACCTCACCATGGAGGAGTGTTCCTTCGAGATACCGCCTGATTTCGACGTAGAGCGGTACCTGAACGCGAGCTTCGGCATCTACAAGGGAGAGCCTTCAGAGACGGTAACCCTGCTGTTCTCTCCTGAGAAGGCGAGGTGGGTCAAAGGCCAGATATGGCATAAAGACCAGAAGGAGAACGTACTGGAGGACGGTTCTCTGGAGCTCACATTCCCCGTGGCGAGCCACTGGGAAGTGATGATGGAAGTGCTCAGACACGGCTCGGGAGTCAGGGTGCTTCATCCCGCCAGCCTCGGGAACCTCGTCAGGCAAGAGGCTCTCAAGATCGCCGAACTATATCGGCACGGCTGAGCTTCGACGGATCTCATGTCAGGCAACGCTGAACCGAGGCAGTCTTAGCGAGAATGACGTCCCTGTCAGGCATAGATTCGTCCCCTCAGGATCTCTTCCTCGCACTGCCTTCTGATCTGCTTGAGATCGTAGTACTCATTGACTGTCTGCACGAAGAAACGGGTAAAGGTCGACTCGCTCGCTTTGTGCACAAGCGTGCCGTGCTTCAACACCTGCATCCGCACAATAGGCGAGGCGGTGTTAAGGACCACAATGTCGACCTCTCTCCCGAGAAGACCCGAGAGGTCGTCCCTCAGACTCTGAAGTCGGTGCGCAGTGGGCACTTTCTCAAAGAGGACCGCCACGTCGACATCGCTCTCAGGGCCCTGTCGCCCTCTCATGACAGAGCCGAACACGAAGACCATCTCTGCCGACGATCTTTCGATAAGAAAGCTTCGTATCAAGTTCAACATCCTCGGCAGAGGAACTGTACGTGCTTTTACGGCCTTCGGCTCCATCACTCTGACTCTTCGCCTATTATAGTGGATTTGCCCCGGGTCGGCAATGAAGGCTGGCCAATTAGGTAGTGCGTGCGCGTGTAGGTGTGACAGTCGGTCGATAAGAAATAGTCCCTACACGGGACACTCCCTCGGGGATACCGTGTTATATACTAAATCTAGGGTATACAGGCACAACGCACCCTCAGAGGAGGCAGATCTCCTCTGGCAATGTGTCGAACAAAGGGCACGATAAGGAATTGATCGTGCACCGAACTGGTTGCCATCCAGTCACGCCACCCTGTCATGGCGGAAGAGGAACGCGTCACAAACAGCAGACAGAAAAAGGAGTTGCATCATGACAAGCGGTCCCGAACACACTGAGATACTTGACCGTTTCAAGGGGGCGCTCATCGGCCTGGCGACAGGTGACGCCCTGGGCACGACGCTCGAGTTCAGCCCTCCCGGCACCTTCGAGCCGATAGATGACATGCTGGGCGGAGGGGCCTTCGGGCTCAGAGCCGGCCAGTGGAC
>JBLMXV010000149.1:0-5514 GCA_050257935.1 Chloroflexota bacterium | reverse complement strand
AGTCCCTCAAGGCCCTCGTGCAGGAAGCCTGGGGCGAAGCGTTCAATCTCTCAAGCCTCGGAGGGCTCTTCACCGCCGGCAAGACCGGCCTGCTGGCTGCCATGCACCACGCGCCGCGCGTAAGTGACAAAGAGCGATACGTATTCTATGCCTTTCCGCACGTCGCCATAGATGGAGAGGGCAAAATCGGCGTCTGCAGGCGCAAAGGAATCACCGAGTCCGTCGCCTGCGGCGCCCTCAACGCCTTCCAGAAGGAACTCGCGGGGGGCAGGGTGAACCTCACCATCGACAACGCCGACATCGAGCAGAGCCTCCTCAAGATGAGGCTTTTCAAGGAGATGCCTTACGGCAGCGTGCCGGATCTTCTCCACCTGACCCTTCTGACCCGGCAGGTAGTTCAGGCCGACCTGGAAGCTGAACTGCGCGCAGTCGTCGACATGGGCCGGAGCGATTATGCGGTGATCACCGGGGTCCAGGTGCACGGCCCTGACGGAAACTACATATGGCCGTCAACCTCCTATGCCGTAGTCGACTACGTCCGCCAGGACCTCTTCACACCGTCCACGGCGGCCCGGGATTCGGACGCCGCAGACCGCGCCCGCTCCTCCGATGCCTCTGAAAAGACTCTCCGCATGCGCACGCAATTCGGTTTACAGTACACTTAGCACGTTGGGGGCTATTATATGAAAGCACGCGCATTGTTGCTCACCTGGTTCTCCCTGTGGTTCCTGCTCGTCTGCAGCGCCGCACAGCCCTGCTCTGCCGAAACAGCGGAGATGACCGACTCCTTCTTTGTCGCCGGGACGATCACCGATTCCCACAAGGAGCCGGTGAAGGAGAGCCGCCTGAGGCTCCTGGTCAATGGATCTCCGCACAAGGTCATTGTGGAAGGCAAAGAAGTGGATGAGGCTGAGGCATCGAGCCACGGGACGTACCAGTTCGAGTTCCGCCTGCCCAAGAGCCAGTGCGGCAGCGCGAAACTCCAGATCGAGGTTTCCAAGACGAGCTTCCGCACGGCCGTGGTCGACGTCAAGAGAGAGGATTTCGCGATAGGGAAAAGCTACTTCGCGCAGAAGAATGTGGAACTTGCCCGCACCCTGGGTCCCGCTTTCTACATCGCAACAGGGGTCTTTCTCATAGCCTACGTCGCCATATCCTTTGAACTCCTCCACAGGACGATCGCGGCGATGCTCGGCGCAGCGGCCATGCTCCTCATCACGTACACGATGGGCACGCTCAACGCAGAGTACCACATCATATCCTTCCCCAGAGCAATGCAGGCGATCGACATGAACGTGATCTTTCTCCTCATGGGGATGATGATCATTGTCGGTGTACTCAAGCACACCGGTGTCTTCCAGTGGTGCGCTTATCTCTCATTCAAGATCGCAAAGGGCAACGTCTTTGTCCTGTGCTTGATCTCGATGATCTTCATCGCCACTACCTCGGCGTTTCTCGACAACGTGACGACCATGCTCCTCTACACGCCTGTCCTCATCCAGATCGCCGTGAGCCTCAGGATCTCGCCGCTGATCCTCCTCCTGCCAGGCATCATGGCCTCGAACGTGGGCGGCACTGCAACGCTCATCGGCGACCCTCCCAACATCATGATCGGGTCGTATACGGGTTTTACTTTCATGCAGTTCGTCACAAACCTCACGCTTGTCTGCATCATCTCGACCGTGGCCCTCTTCATCTATACAAAGTTTTACTACCGGAAGGACTACGCGCAGGTGAAAGTCGAAAACCTTGACTCCTTCATCGCAGACCTCAAGGAGCGGTACAGGATCACCGACAAGACGCTCCTCGGCTACGGCCTCGTCATCATGGCAATCGTCATCGGATTCTTCCTTACCCACGGCTTCTGGCACATGGAAGTGAGCATCCCTGCACTCTTCGGAGCAGGCTTGCTGTTCACCTACGCTATTCTCACCAAGAGGGTCAAGATGCTGGAGTTAGTCGAGAAGGACATCGAGTGGACTACCCTGCTCTTCTTCATCTTTCTCTTCATGATCGTCGGCGCCGTCGAGGAGGCGGGACTCCTCGCGATCATCGCCGACTGGGTCTTAGACCTGTCCCAGGGAAATCTCATCGTCGCCATCACCCTTATTCTCTGGGTGTCGGCGATCATGAGCGCCTTCGTTGACAATATCCCATTCACCGCAACAATGCTGCCCATAGTCGCCTACCTGACCAAGGTGATTCCCGGGGCGGAGTCCAACGTCCTCTGGTGGGCCCTCGCCCTTGGGGCCTGCCTCGGCGGCAACGGGACGATGATCGGCGCCAGTGCAAACGTGGTTACCGTCGGCATCGCGGAGGCGGCAGGTTACCACATCCGCTTCTTCGGTTTCATGAAGTACGCCTTCGCGTACATGCTCATAAGCGTCGCCATCTGCCACGCCTGGCTGCTCATCTTTTACTAAGGGAGGATTTCGATGAACGCGAAACCGATCATCTCACATATACTGCTTCCTGTGGACCTCAGCGAGGGATCGAGAGGAGCGGCGGACGTATGCAGCGGACTCGCAAAGGCCCTCGCAGAGGCCCTCGAACGGGTGACGATCCTCTACGTGAACCCGATGAGCCGTTTCGGCCGACACATAGGATACGTGGACTTTCGCGGCGAGGAGGCGACACATGACGAACAGTTCAGGAAAGTCAGGGACGAACATGTCCGGCGGGACATACTGCCGCTCATGGAACAAGCAGCGGGAGCGATAGAAACCGCCGCGCCCGCCGTTCAGGTCGACCGGATGATCGTTGACGGCGATCCTGCTGAAGAGATCGTGAGGGTGGCGGATGACGGTGACTATTCTGTCATTGTGATGGCGACACGCGGCCTGTCTGAGATCAAACGGCTGTTTCTCGGCAGCGTAACGAACAAGGTGATCGGGCATGCGAAGTGTGACGTGCTTGCTGTCCCGCCGGGGGCCCGTTTCCAAAGCGGCACGATTCTGGTGCCGACAGACGGCTCCCCGCACAGCATGGTGGCAGCAGAGCAGGGGGTGGGGCTCGCGAAACTATTCCGCGCTCAGCTCATCGTCATATCGGCAAGCCCAAGCGGCCCCCAGGCCGCACTCGACCTCGTCGAGGCGGAAATCCCCGTCGATCTCGTCGCCGCAGAAGGTGAGAAGGAGGCGGAACAGTCCGCACGTGCGGTGCTGCAACTCGCAAAACGCGAGGGCATCAACGCAAGAGGGTTGGTTCTTTCCGGCCCCCCTTATTCGGCAATCGTCGACATGGCGAAGGAGCAGGGAGCAGGCCTCATCGTCATGGGCAGCCATGGACGTTCAGGCATCGACAAGTTTCTCATGGGCAGCGTCACCGAGAGGGTTTTGAACCTCTCATCCTGCCCCGTGCTCGTCGTCAAGACCGTGCATTGAAACGCCCCTGGGGAATCCGACCATGTTGAATGTTCTTATCGTTTCGGGCGATCCGTCACGGGTGGAGGGTTCGCTCTCGTCCGAGGACATCCGTCTCCATCACGGACAGAAGGAGAACGGCCGGGTTCCCCGAGCACCGAAGGTCTCCGACCTCAGCCGATACGACCTGGCCTTCGTAGACCTGGACACCGGAGGGTGGCAGGAGCAGCTTTTGGAATTGAAACCCCACATGCCGGTGGTCGCGTTCTCCGCGCCGGATATCCGCCTCGCCGTGGATGCGATGAGGCTCGGCGCAGTCGATTACATCGAGAAGCCGCTCACAGACCAGGCGGTGCAGGAGGTCATCGCCCGATTCAGGCACCAGATCCTCGACCACCGGTACGGCTTCGGCGAGATGCTCGGAACGAGTGCGCTCATGCAGGAGGTCTTCGCACTCATCAAACGAGCCGCCGCAAGCGAGAGCAACGTCCTCATCACCGGGGACAGCGGCACCGGGAAGGAGCTCGTCGCACGGGCCATCCATCGGTGGAGCGGCCGCAAGGATAATGCTTTTCTGAGCGTGAACTGCAGCGCCATTCCGGACAGTCTCCTCGAATCGGAGTTGTTCGGCCACGAGAAAGGCTCATTCACCGGTGCCATCCAGACAAAGAAAGGCATCCTCGAACTCGCCGACGGCGGAACGGTATTTCTCGACGAGATAGGAGACGTCTCGCCACTCTTTCAGATGAAGGTGCTGCGTGCGATCCAGGAAGGTGAGGTCCTGCGAATCGGCGGAACGAGGCAGATCAAGATCGACGTGAGGATCATATCAGCCACCAACAGGGACCTCAAGGGCGAGATCCTGAGGGGACGGTTCAGAGAAGACCTCTTCTACAGGCTCAATGTCATAAACATCCATCTGCCTCCGCTGCGGGAGCGGCTCGAGGACGTGCCGGTACTGGTCAGGCATTTCCTCAAGAAGCATTCCGCGAAGAGGCGCGACCTCTCCGTCAGGGGCGTGTCACGGGAAGCACTCCAGATCCTTATGTCCTATCCTTACCCGGGCAATGTGAGGGAGCTCGAAAACGTCATCGAGAGGGCGATCTGCCTGGCGAACTCTCCCGAGATACTTCCGTCCGACCTGCCCTCGGCACTGACAGTCGATGTTCCCGGAAAGCAACTTCCCTCGCTTGTCCTGCGGGACGCGCTCAGAACTGCTGAGCGTGAAACGATAGAGGCCGCCCTGAGGCAGACCGACTGGAACATCTCTCATGCCGCATCCTTACTCGGCATCTACCGCCAGCAGCTCCAGCGGAAAATCAAGTCGCTGAAGCTCGCCCCTGAAAAGTCTGCACATCCGACGCCTGAGAAGAATTCCCGCCCCCCTGTCACGCCCTGCGAAGCCTGATCGGGAGCTGCAAGCCTGGCGTCAACTAGTCACGAACCCAGCACTGCCATTGGTGCATCTCTAAGTTGCATCTAACATAACTATCTGAGTTAAAAAGCTACAATCGAAAATAGTCGGCACAAGGCACGTGCATGAGGAATCCTGCTGTGGTTTAGTGCACTTTATTGCTGCATCACAACATTGCTCAACCCCCGCATCCCTCGCCAACGCACCTGTGAGAGCACATCTAAACGCGTACAACACGAGCCCGGCCGTCCGATTAGGGTGGAGGTAGCGAAAGGACATTTCTCGCGATACATCTGCCTTATTCCACAAGGGGTTCCAGCCTCGAGCACACACGCCCCCCCTATGCGCAGAACGCAGGACATCGCAAGTGAAATCCATCGCCCTGGAAAGAACTCGAGCCGCCTTCGCCTTGGGATGCCGAAAATGCATAAACAGGGGCACCTAGTATAGTCAAAATCACCAATATAGTGCACTTATATGTTGCATCATGAACATGCTGCCATGGTAATAACATCATTAAATCAATACGTTACAAGCATGGCACGGCACTTGTTATTATGTTTGTATGCGGAGGAGACAATGAGAAGATTGGTGAAGACCTCAGACGGCGTAATCATAGTCATCACTCTTCTGGACCAACGGGAATATGAGACAGCACGGGTTGCATCTCAGAAATCCCGTCCTTCGCAGGCAAACCCTAGACAAGACGGCCCGACCAACGGGAGGAGGGAAAGATGG
>JBLMXV010000148.1:0-6481 GCA_050257935.1 Chloroflexota bacterium | reverse complement strand
CTGAGGGGAAGAGGGGACTGAAGCTTGCGCGGGATCTCGCCGCCGATGTCTGCCTTATCCAGAATGGCGTCTATTTTGCGCAGAAAGACAGGCTCGAGGGGTTCTGCGGACGGGCGTTTGTAGTGGAAGAGGACTGCCGGTTCAGGGGCCTTGAGGAGGCTGCTCTCGAGAAGGACATCAGCAGGATTGGCTATGACGAACTCGTTGATGCCATTGTCGGAGAGGACAAGGTGCTGGGCGCTTTCTGACGCGCGGCTGCCGCACGCATCGTGTGTCACACAAAGCCAAGACTCATAGCCGCCGGAAGAATAATCTGGGGTCAATGAGCGACATCGTGGTTTACTTTTTCATTGTTTTTCCATTATTCTTCAAGATTATCATATGATCGACCTGCACACACATAGCATTTTCAGTGACGGTGAACTTATCCCTGCCGAGCTTGTGAGAAGGGCGGTGGCGATGGGCTACGAGGCCATCGCGATTACCGACCACATGGATCAGTCGAACATAGATCTCATCATTCCACGCATTGTGAAGGTGGTGAACGCGCTGAGACCCTTCGTCCCGATTACGGTGATCCCAGGTGCCGAGATCACCCATGTGCCCCCGGTCCTGATACCTGACATGATAAAGGAGGCTCGCCGCCTCGGGGCCAGGATCGTGGTGGTGCACGGTGAGACGATTGTTGAGCCCGTGGTGGAAGGGACCAACAGGGCGGCGATTGACGGAGGAGCGGACATTCTTGCCCATCCCGGCATTATGTCGCGCGATGACTTTCTCTTTGCGAAGGAGAAGGGAACAAGCCTTGAGGTGTCTGCGCGAAAAGGCCACAGCCTCGCGAACGGCCACGTCGTGAGATGGGCTGCGGCACTGGATGTCCCCCTTGTCATCAATACCGATGCCCACGCTCCGTCGGACCTGATCAACATGGACTTCGGGAGGCGGGTCCTGTTGTCGGCAGGAGTTGATGAGGACAAGGTCGACCTCGTGTTTCAGAACGCGAGGGGACTCGTAGAGAGGGCGATCAGGAGGTAAGGCGATGCCGAAAATGATCAAGAGACGGATAGAGAAGAAAGAAGACAAAGAAGAGGATATCCGGGAGACGATAGGGGATTTGAGAGAAAGGCTCAGGTCGAAGCAGAGGTCGCTCGTTTTGGGGCTCGTGGCGTTTCTCGTGGTCGTGTCCGTCGGAGTGGGCTTCCTGGTATACAACAGGATCACCGTGAACAAGTCTCTGGAACTGGCGGCTGAGGGTAACAAGATCTTTTATGGTAACGGTACCGCGTCTCCCCTCCCTCCTGCAGAGAGATACAAGAAGGCTCTCGCACTCTTCAAGGAGTCCTACGACAAGAAGCAGAGGGCCCCGGTTCTCCTTTACATCGCATACTGTGATTACGAATTGGGCAATTATGATGAAACGATCAAGTCACTGAAGGAACTGGTCGCTCGCTACTCCGAGCCTGAGGTGGTCCCCTTCGCCTACCTCAAGATGTCCGATGCGTACCTGAAGAAGAATGACCCCGAGTCGGCTCTCACGATGCTGAAGAATCTTGCGAGCATCAAAGGCAGCGCTCTCCAGGACGTGGCCCTTCTCGAGACCGGGAAGATTCTCGAGTCGCAGGGAAAACCGGAAGAAGCGAAGAAGGCTTATCGCGATCTCGTGGCGAAGTTTCCCAAATCAGGGCTCGTGCAAGAGGCGAAAGCGAAACTTGGGGAGAAGGAGGGATAGCCTCAAACAGGAATAATCCTTAGATACGTCTTGCCTTGATCTTGTCTTTTGTTTTGCCCGCCCCGCGCTTTGAAGACTTTCCACTTGCTCTGGAACTCTTCTGTTTTCCTGCCTGCGCTGAGAATGATGCTTTCTTCACTGAGGCCTTGTCGTCAGAGTCCATGACGAACTTGAAACGGGGAGGGATCTTTACCTTGTCACCGGCATCGAGTCTTTCCAACCCGGTGTAGTCATTTAAGGCGATGAGTGCGCCGACAGGCACATTCAGTTTGCCGGCGACCTTTCTGACCGTGTCCCCCTTCCTTGCGACATACACATCGTAGCTGAAACAGGACTCTGCGGGGACCTGTGTGAGGTTATCGTTAAACGATTCGGCCCTTCCCTTGGGAATCCTCACGATGTAGCGGTCTACATTGGGAGGGGTGCTCCATCTCCTCAACTCCGGGTTCAACTCCCGTATCTCCGTCACAGAGGCCCGGGAACACCGGGCAATGACGTCGATGTCGAGCGGCCTGTCGATCTCGACCTCGTCGAATTCCAGGGGGTCGCGGTAGTCGAGCCCCGAGAACCCAAAGTCCTCAGGGGAGTGGGCGATTTTCTTGGCGGCGAAGAAACGGGGCACGTACTCCTTCGTCTCGTCGCGGATCTGCGTGGTCTGCAGGAGTGACCAGTAGTCGTCGGCGTTGGTCTTCTTGAGTGCCCTCATGATCCTGCCCTCCCCCGCATTGTACGCAGCAAGGGCGAGGTGCCAGGACCCGAACATCGAATACAGGTCTGACAGGTACTCGGCAGCAGCCTCGGTCGACTTGACAGGGTCTCTTCTCTCGTCCCGCCACCAGTCGACAACCAGACCGTATCTTTTCGCGGTAGCCTCAATGAACTGCCACGGCCCCACCGCCTTTGCCGTCGAATACGCATTGACGTTGAAACCGCTCTCCACGAAGGGCAGAAAGACGAGTTCCTCCGGAAGCTTCTTCTCCCTGAGGATTTCCCGCATTATCTCCATGTATCGTGCCGACCTTTCGAGCCAGACGGAGAACCGCTCTCTCAGGCGCACGGCGAAGAGGCTGATGTTGCGCTCTATCGCCGCGAGGGCAGTGGTGTTGTCCGGCGGGGTGCTGAGTTCCGGTTCAGGCGTAGTGACGTCAGCAGCGGTTGCGACGCCGTAGGTGACCTCTGAGTGATTGCCTGTTATCGCGACGTTGATGACCTGTCCGTCCTCTGAGGAAGCGGATGTCGACGGAGCGTCGACGCACTGCTGCGGCGCAGAACCGGCATCCGCCGGCGTTGACGGCAAGGGCACGACTGTTGCGCCGCTCAGTGGCGGTATCTTAGCCTGTTCTGTCTTAGCGACAGGCTGAAGAGACTGCGGGGCAGGCTGCTGGAGGGCTGAAGGAGACACTTCGGGTTTGCCTCTCTCCCCGGAGGCGAAGGCAAAAGAACTAAAAAAGAGGAGAAAAAGGACCAGCAGGTGCAGCCTCGTGTACGGGGCGCATCGCATAGCACGTATAGTAGAACCCATCCGAAAGAAAAAGTCAAGTGATCGGACGCACATCTGTAACAAAAGGCGGTTCCGCGGTGGTATAATAATCGCTAATCTGTGAGAAAAGAAACAGAGGCTTTCATGAGTGAAGTCCGCGTTGGATCCCTTACGATCGGTAACGACAGCCCGCTTCTAATCATCGCAGGCCCTTGCGTGATCGAGAATGCCGAAATCACGTTCCACACGGCGGAACGCTTGAAGGCGGTGTGCGGTGCCCTCGGCCTGCCGCTGGTATTCAAGAGTTCTTACGACAAGGCGAACAGAACGGCCGTTACCTCCTATCGCGGGCCGGGACTCGAGAGGGGGCTCATGATCCTCTCCGAGGTAAGAGAGACATACGGTATCCCGGTGCTTTCCGACGTGCACTCGACATACGAAGTGGAGGCTGCGGCTGAGGTGCTCGATGTCATACAGATCCCGGCATTCCTTTGCAGACAGACGGATCTCGTGCTCGCCGCGTCGAAGACGGGCAAGGCGGTGAACATCAAGAAGGGCCAGTTTCTTGCTCCCTGGGATGTGAAGAACATCGTAGAAAAGTTCACCTCCACCGGCAACAGGAGCCTCATCATTACCGAGAGGGGAACATCTTTCGGGTACAACAATCTCATCGTCGATTTCAGGGGCTTTCCTGTCATGAGGGCCTTCGGCTATCCGCTCGTGTTCGACGTCACCCACAGCCTCCAACTCCCCGGCGGGCAGGGCACCTGTTCAGGCGGCCAGAGGGAGTTCGCACTTCCTCTTGCCAGGGCTGCCGTCGCCGTTGGCGTAGACGGTCTTTTCATGGAGGTTCATCCCAACCCGGAGAGGGCCTTGTGCGATGGCCCCAACATGGTGCCCCTTTCAGAACTGCCGGGGTTCCTCGAACAGATCAGGATGCTCCACGAGACCGTGAGAGTGAGGGCGTAGGGCGCGTGGTGTCTGACGGCGGCAGCACGCTCGATATCGCGCGTCGTGTTCTGGAGACAGAGGCAGGGGCGGTCCGCGCACTGGCCGACAGGCTCGACAGCGCCTTCGAGAAGGCGATCGACATCATCGTTGGGAGCAGGGGGCGGGTTGTGGTGACCGGCATGGGCAAGTCGGGCCTTGTCGGCAAGAAGATCGCCGCCACGCTCGCGTCGACGGGTACCCCGGCATTCTTCCTCCATCCGGCTGAGGCCGGCCATGGGGATCTTGGCATGGTGACATCCGACGATGTCGTCATCGCCATTTCAAACAGCGGTGAAACCGACGAACTTGTACAGCTGCTGCCCTACCTGAAGAGATTCAACCTCTCCGTAATCTGCATGACAGGCAATCATGACTCGAGCTTGTCGAAGGCCGCGGATGTGACCCTTGATGTCTCTGTTGAGGAGGAAGCGTGCCCCTTCGGCATAGTTCCGACCGCGTCGACGACTGCCTGCATGGCCATGGGCGACGCCGTCGCGGTGGCATTGCTCGTCAGGAGGGGGTTCAAGGAAGAGGACTTCGCCTGTTTTCACCCCGGCGGTAGTCTCGGGAAGAAGCTGCTGATAAGGGTGGCGGACGTCATGCATTCCGGGGACGCACTCCCGATCGTGTCACCGGACACCTCGATGACCGAAGCGGTTGTCGAGATATCTTCCAGGAGGCTCGGCGTGACCGTTGTAGCGGACACTGAAGGAAAGATCCTCGGCATAGTCACCGACGGTGACCTGCGGAGAGGGATACAGCGGTGGGGCAAGGGCGTCTTCGATCTCAAGGCATCGGAGGTCATGACAAGAAATCCCAAGACGATCGCCGAAGACGAACTCGCCGCAAAGGCGCTCTCCCTGATGGAGAAGCATTCGATAACCTCGCTGGTGGTTCCCGACAGGGAGGGGAAGGCAAAAGGGATCATACATCTCCACGACATCCTCAAGCAGGGCATAGTATGAGTGATCCTGCTCGATGACGCGGAGGGTGGCGGCTATGGAGGAAAGGGCGGTCTTTGAAATAGCGGGCGGCATAAAGCTGCTCATCCTGGATGTCGACGGCGTCCTGACCGACGGGGGGATAGTGCTCGACAACGACGGGAATGAACTGAAATCGTTTCATGTCAGGGATGGACACGGCATCAAGATGCTCGGGAGGGCCGGCATACAGGTCGCGCTGATCACCGGGAGATTCTCGAAGGTGGTCGAGAGGAGGGCTCACGAGCTCGGCATCATCGAGGTGTACCAGAGATGTCATATCAAGTCCGTTGCCTACGAGCATGTCATCGAGAAGTTCGGCCTCACCGATCGCGAGGTGGCATACGTGGGTGATGACATCGTCGATCTTCCGATCCTCGGCAGGGTCGGGCTGCCGGTGGCAGTGGCGGACGCAACGGAAGAGACCAGGGCCGCTGCGTTGTATGTCACGCGCAACGGCGGAGGGAGAGGAGCCGTCAGGGAGGTCTGTGAGCTCATCCTGAAGGCCAAAGGCAAGTGGGAAGAGATGCTGGATGAGTACCGTAACGCTTAATCTCCCGACCATCCTCACCTTCAGCCGTATCGTACTAATCCCCTTCTTCGTACTCATCACTCCAAGGAGCCCGCTCCTCGGCATTGCGATATTCCTTATCGCCTCGGCCACGGACTTTCTGGACGGGTATCTCGCGCGCAGGTCCGGTCAGATCACGAAGTTCGGCATCATCCTCGATCCTATTGCCGATAAGTTCCTCGTCATTTCCGCGCTGATACTCCTTGTGGACATGGTGAAGATATCGGCATGGATCGCCATCGTCATCATTGTCAGGGAGTTCGTGGTGACCGCGCTCAGAGTCGTCGCACTGTCGAAAAATATAGTCATCTCAGCCGAGACCGGCGGGAAGCTCAAGACAGCGGCGCAAATGGTCTCCATCATACTCCTCCTGCTGCCGGGCGGCCTCGGTGAGTTCGACTTCTACGATGCCGGCCTTGTCCTCATGTACATCTCTCTCGTTCTCGCCCTCGTGTCAGGGTTCAGGTACACGGTCTCGTTCTGGAGGCAGCTCCAGTGATACTCCTGCTCGGCGTCTGCTCGTTCCTCATCGGCTCCATCCCTACCGGCCTGCTGGTCGCGCGGTCAAAGGGGATCGACCTCAGAAAGGTGGGAAGCGGCAACATCGGTGCGACGAACGTGCTGAGGGCGATGGGCAAGGAGGCAGCCCTGATTACCCTCATTGGAGACATCCTGAAGGGGGCTATCCCTGTCGCACTCGCACGTTACGTCGGGTTCCAGGAACACCATAT
>JBLMXV010000147.1:0-11407 GCA_050257935.1 Chloroflexota bacterium | reverse complement strand
CTTTGGGCATCGACGAATTCCTGCGCGTGAAAGTCGGCGTGGTCGGCGGCAAACATGTGACGACTCCAGTCGGAAGAGGCGCCGGCCTGCTCATGTCCCTGGTGCGGGCTGACGGGATCGTAAGAGTGGCGGCGCAGTCGGAGGCGCTGAGTGCCGGCACGGAAGTGGAAGTCTCGTTGCTGCGCCCCAGCGACGAGATCAGAAATACTATTGTCTGCATCGGCAGCCATGACAACACACTTGATGTGCTTGCCAATTCCCTCAAGAAACACTATCCGGAGCTGTCGCTCTCCTCTGCCCACGTAGGCTCAATGGGCGGGCTCATGGCACTCAAGCGCGGGGAGGCTCACATGGCGGGGACACATCTCCTCGATGAGCAGTCCGGTGAATACAACATACCGTACCTTAAGAAATTTTTCTCCGGCCAGAGCATGTCCCTCGTCAACCTCGTGTACCGGCAGCAAGGCCTGCTCGTCAAGAAAGGCAACCCGAAAGGGATCAGGGGATTCGAAGACCTCACGAGGGACGACGTGACCTTCATCAACAGGCAGGCGGGATCCGGCACGAGGCTCCTCCTCGATAAGCACCTCAGGGAAAAGGCGATCGATCCGAAGCGGGTCAGGGGTTATGAGCGGGATGAGTACACTCACATGGCGGTTGCCTCGTCGGTCCTTACAGGTCTTGCGGATACAGGTCTCGCGGTCCTGTCATCTGCGAAGGCCCTTGGTCTTGATTTCATTCCTGTCGCCGAAGAGCGTTACGATCTCGCCCTGCCCACCGTGTTCCTGGAGGCCGATATGATCCGTGCTCTTCTCAGGATAATCCGCGAGGACGCGGAGTTCAGACAGGTCGTCGAGGCCCTTGGAGGTTACGATACGCGGGACATGGGAAAGGTACTGTATCAGGGGTGAATGCGCTCCTCACTCCTCTCACGCTCACGCTGAGTGAACCGAGTTCTGCGGATAAGACCGCAGACTGGGAACGCCTCTTAGATCGCCTGAGACATGAGGCGGGCATAGCCGTACCGGTCGACATCGATCCCACGCTCCTCAGAAGTCTCTCTCCGAGGCTGAGGGAACACGCGTGGAGACTCTCGTGCGTGCTCGGCCACGGAAGAGAGCGTTCGATGATTGTGTCCCTGGGGTCCCCTTCAGCGTTCGCAGCGGCGGTCGACATAGGCACTACGAACATAGTCGGGTCGCTCTTCGACCTCGCCACCGGTGAACTCATTGCCGGTATCGAGAAGAGAAACCCGCAGACCGCTGTCGGCCTCGATGTCCTGACGCGCGTCCACCTGGCGATGGGCGGGAAGGGCAGAGAACTGCACCGCATGCTGATCGAAGGCGTCAACGCGCTGCTGGGGGAACTGTGTCGAGGGGCCGGGCTGTCCGACCGCGACCTGCAGGCCGTTGCCGTCGCGGGCAACACGATCATGACCCACTTCCTCCTCGATCTTGCCGTCGACAACATACCTGTGGAGCCGTACGTGCCGGTCATTCATCGCGTAGACTTCGTCGATCCCCGCAGCATCAGCCTTGCGATGAATCCTTATGGCGTCTTGTATGTCTTTCCGAACGCCGGCAGTTACGTCGGGGGAGATATCATCGCCGGCATTCTGTCGTCTGGACTCTACAAGGAAAGAGAGCCCGCGCTGCTGATAGACGTGGGCACGAATGCGGAGATCGTCCTCGGGTGTGATGAGTGGATCATCGTCGGAGCCGGGGCTGCGGGACCTGCACTCGAGGGAGGGATCGCCGAGATCGGGATGAGCGCCTCGGAGGGTGCGATCAATGAGGTCAGCATCGGACCGTTAGCTACCTCGGAAGGGGAGACCGGCACCGGGTTGACCGTGTCGTTACACACTATCGGGGGAACGCAGCCAAGGGGCCTGTGTGGTTCGGGGATGATCGAACTCGTCTCGGAGCTCTATGCGTCCGGGATCATCGACAGAACTGGAAAATTCGTCGATGATGCGCCCTGCATCGTTGCCGCGGAGGGACGTAAGGGCTTTGTCATCACACCGACTGATGACGGGGCTCTGATACTCAAGGACACGGAAATAGAGAACTTCCTCAGGTCCAAGGCAGCCATGTTCAGCTCTTTGCAAGTGATCGTCAGGTCAGTCGGCCTCAAATTTGCCGATATCAGGAAGGTGTATGTGAGCGGGGCGTTCGGCATGGGCATCAACGTGGAGAAGGCCATCTCCATCGGCATGATTCCGAAGATCCCGAAGGAGAGATTCGTACCCGTTGGCAATTCTTCTCTCAAGGGGGCGGAACTGATCCTTCACGACAGGGGCCTGCTGTCGGAAATCGACAGGATTGCGGCAATGATCACTTACAAGGAGATGAACACAGACAGGGAGTTCATGAAGGAGTTTCCCGCCGCACTTTTCATACCGCACACGAACCCGGAAGTCCTGGAGGTCTGATAGTCTACTGTCCCAGGGTGGCCAGTTCCACGTCTTCCTGGACCAGCCGTCTTCCCCCGATGAAACGATTCAGGTAGTATGGCGTCTCCAGGCTGTCGATCGTCACCTCCCTGGACTTCGAGGAGGCGTGAATGAAGAGGTCGTTGCCGAGATAGATCCCCACGTGGGAGGGGAAGGGAGCATAAGTCCTGAAGAAGACAAGATCGCCCGCGGAGAGTTCCTCTCTGTCAATCTCCTCCCCAACCGTAAACTGTTCACGGGCGCTGCGGGGAAGCGAAACGCCCACGGCAGCGAAAACCTTCTGCACGTACGCGGAGCAGTCGAGGCCGAATATGCCGGTACCTCCGAAACGGTATGGCAGGTGGAGCATCTTCTTGGCGAAGAGGATCAGTCTTTCGTTTACGCCGAGTTCCGAAATATCCTGGGATGCCGAGGGAGGCCGGACTTCTTCGGTCTTCGATGATGCGGCATGCTGAGCCAGGGGCATCTTCTCCGTGGCTCTCGTTTCGGAAGCCTGCGGTCCGCCCGAGCTGACCAGCAGTCTCGTGCCGGTTCTGATCCTGTCTGTCTCAAGGTTGTTCATGTCCCGCAACTCATCCTCAGACAGGGAGTACCGGCGGGCCACTTTCGCCACCGTGTCTCCCCTCTTGACCGCGTGGTACACCTGTTTCTGCTCTGAGTCCGCATGAGGCTCACGTGTCATGACCTTCGGGGCCTCTGCCTCTGGGTCCTTTGTCTCCGATCTGCAGCCGGGGATGATGAGTGTCCGCCCGACCGCTAACCTGTCCGATTTCATGCCGTTTGCCTTCTTTATCTTTGAGACCGGGATATCGAACTGCCGAGAGATTTCACAAAGGGTATCGCCCTTTCTTACCGTGTAGGTGAGGTCGGCGTGTGAAGGCACCGCGTATGAGAGGATGACCCACACGAAGATGAGACCGAAGACATTACGCATCGTTACCTCCTCGTATCAAGTCAGGCGGCCTCGTCGCTCCGGGCGTCGTTCATCGGCGGCAGCTCCGCCAGGTTCTTGAGGCCGAAGTACTGCAGAAATTCCCTAGTAGTACCGTACAGGAAAGGCCTGCCGGGAGACTCTTTCTTGCCCACTATCTTGATGAGCCGCTTCTCCAGAAGGCTTTTTATCGCACCCTCGGAGTTGACTCCGCGAAGCTGATCGACCTCAAGCTTTGTCGCCGGCTGCTTGTAGGCGATGATCGAAAGTGTCTCCAGAGCGGGCTGGGACAGCTTCGACATCAGCGTTATGTTCTTGAATCGCCTGATCCAGCTGCCGAGGTCCGGATCGGTCACCATCTGAAAGCCGTCGGCCCTCTGGACGATCAGCACGCCTGCTCCCCGTGCCCTGTAATCGGATTCGAGTTCTCCGGCCAGCCTTCTCAGTTCCTGCTCGGACAGGTCTGTTGCCTTTGAAAGGTGCGAGAGGGTTACCGGCTCTCCCGCGACAAACAGCAGGGCCTCTATAATGGATTTTTTCTCTGCTTCCTGCCCGATGGTCTGAGGTGAGAAACCGTGCTGCTGGTCTTCATCAGGCAGTTGCCGTTCCTGATGGGTTTCCATCGCGCCAAAGTATAGCAGAAACCAACTTGCAAAGCAAGCCAAGTTTTATTTATCATGGTATAAATTCTTTATCGGTCAAGGAGTAACCACCGTGATCAGAATCACACATGCGCTGTTTCTCTGTTTGTTGCTCATTTCCGTACGGCTTGCCGCTCCCGAAGCCCTGGCATTCAGCACCGCCGGATGCGAGGGGGACTGCACGAAGTGCCACGCCCTCACGCAGCAGGAGGCAGGCGACATCCTCAGTAAGAACGATGTCTTCAAGAAGCTTAACATTCCCGATGGAAAGATCACCGGCGTGAAACTGAGCCCGGTCAAGAGCCTGTGGGAGGTGTCGATCGAGAGCAAGGGCAAGATAGGGGTCCTCTACATAGACTACAGCAAGACGCATGTGGTGCTCGGTTCGATTGTAGACTTGGCGACCTTCACGAACGTAACGGCGGAGCAGGTGAAGAAGCTGGAGGAGAAGAGGAGGGTCGACGTTTCGAAGATCCCTCTCGCCAACGCTCTTGTCATGGGGAGGCAGAACCCCGGCAAAGGGTCGCAGAAGAAGGTCATCATTTTTACCGACCCCGACTGCCCATACTGTGCAAAGCTCCACCAGGAAGTGAAGAAGGTGCTCGAGAAGCGTAAGGACGTGATCTTCTACATTAAGCTCTATCCACTGCCAAGCCACAAGGACGCATATTGGAAGTCAAAGACCATCGCGTGCAGCAAGTCGGTACAGATGCTCGATGACGCGTTCGACAAGAAGGTCCTGCAGAAGATCGAATGCGACTCCAAAGAAGTGGATGACAACGTGGCCCTCGCCGACAAACTGGGAATTTCAGGGACCCCGACCATCGTGTTCAGTGACGGCAGGATCCGGTCCGGAATGATGCCTGCAGACCAGCTCATCTCGCTGATCGACCGCAAGTAGCCGTGCGTAGTGGCGGCAGGGTCCCATGTTCGGCTGTTCCTGTGCCGGAATGACGGTCGCGAAAGGCCCTGGAGGTCGGGGGCAGGCCGCACTGTTTTACGGTACGGCGCTGCGGGTGCCGCCCGGACCCCCGATGACAGAAGTCATGAACCAGGTGCGCTCTTCATCTCCGTCAGCAGTGTACATGGGAGCATGAGCTGGAACACTTCTCTACACTCCTCATACTGACCTTCCTCCTCGCGGGCCTCCTGGCTCTCGCTGCTTTTCTTCCGAGAATCCTGCGTAAGCGAGAGGCACATTCTCGGAAGGAACAGATCCACGTCGTCATGGACTCTTTTCAGGAACTCGCGGGTGAAGTCAGGTCCCTCAGGGAACAGATTGTCCTCAAGGAACGGCTTGCGGCCCTCGGGGAGGTCTCGGCCGGCATTGCCCACGAACTCAGAAACCCTCTCGGGGTCATTGCCGGTTACGGAAGGCTTCTTCTGAAGTCCTTCGATGCCGGAGATGAAAGGTCGGAGCTGGTTCAGAAAATACTCGGAGAGGTCGAAGAGATGAACAGGGTGATAGAGGAGCTGTCAAGGTTCTCGAAGATCGAAAGAGTTGAGAAGGCGGACGTCGAGATCTCGAGGGTAGTGGGTGACGTTGTGGAGTCAATGGGAATGGAAGGCCGGAACGTCGAAATTTCGCTGAATGAGATGCTCCGGGTAAAGGGAGATGAGGCGCTTGTTAAGCAAGCGGTGAGGAACCTCATACAAAACGGCATCGAGGCGGGCCGACGTGTCTGGGTGGACGCGCATCGTGCGTCTGTCGGAGGGAAAGACGGGGTGACGGTCAAGGTGAGGGACGATGGAGAAGGGATTGCCCCCGAGGACCTGGAGAAAGTCTTTCTGCCTTTTTATACCAGAAAAGAGAGGGGCATGGGGATCGGTCTTTCGCTCGTCCAGAAGATCGCGCAGGCACACAAGGGCAGGGTAACTGTCGAGAGCACCAGGGGGAAGGGGAGCACATTCCATCTGTTTCTGCCGAACGAATGACGTGTCCGCTGTGGGGCATCACAGAAAAGAGCGGTCCCTGCAGCATAATCTGATAATCGGCTGCGGGTTCCCGGATCACGCGGGTTGTATGATTTGCTAATTGTGGACGCAGGGCCATGTGCGGCTGCGCATGGAACACGTTTCGTGCTTCTCACTGCCCGTCGAGGGCTGGCGTAAGAGGGGGTCATGCAATCGGTCCTCATTGTAGAAGACAAGGAGAGCATGGCGGAGATGCTCGCCAGGACATTCGACCTGGCCGGCTTTCGTGTCAGGACGGCCGGCAGGACTGCCGAGGCACTCGGCCATCTCGTCGCAGGCGGAATCGACGTGGTGATCACCGACCTGAAGCTTCCGGACGGGAGCGGGATGGATGTCCTCTCGATGGTGAGGGAGAGATGGCCTCTGATACCGGTGGTGGTGATGACAGCATACGGGAGCATAGAACTCGCGGTGAGGGCGGTGAAGGCGGGAGCCTGTGATTTCATCACGAAGCCCTTCGATCCCGACCACCTCGTCCACATCGCGAGACGTGCCTTGAGCGAACGTAATGCCGGGAGGGAAAACCTCCTCATGAAATCCGAGTTCTCGAACCTCCTCACGATGCCTGAAATGATCGGGGTGAGCGGGAAGTGGCGGGACGTGACAGAGAAGGTGAAGAGGGTTGCAATGCTCAAGACGACGGTCCTGATACTCGGGGAGAGCGGCACCGGCAAGGAACTCGTTGCGCGGGCGGTCCATCACCTGAGCCCCAGGTCGGGTCAACCCTTTGTCGCGCTCAACTGTGCGGCGATCCCTGCGGAACTCATGGAGAGCGAGCTTTTCGGCCATGAGAAAGGGGCCTTCACGAGCGCCCACGATGTCAAGCCCGGAAAGTTCGAACTCTCTGACGGTGGCACCGTGTTTCTTGACGAGATAGGCGACATGGCGATGCCACTGCAGTCCAAGCTGTTGCGGGTGTTGCAGGAGAGTGAGTTCGAACGTGTGGGGGGCACAAAGACCATCAGGGTGGACCTGAGGGTCGTGGCAGCGAGCAACAAGGATCTGGAGGGGGAGGTCGCGGGCGGGCGTTTCCGGGAGGACCTCTTCTACAGGTTGAACGTTTTTCCCGTGGTCATCCCTCCGCTCAGGGAGAGAAGGGAGGATATTCTCCCCCTGTCGCGTCATTTCCTCGAACAGCTTCCGGGGGCGGCGGGAAGGGCGATGCCTGTCCTGACGCCGGAGGCGGAACGCATGCTGCTTGAGTACGACTGGAAGGGCAACGTGCGGGAACTGAGGAATGTGATAGAACGGGCGACGATCCTCTGTGACGGGGGCGTACTGGGCACCGAACACCTCCACCTGAGCGCGGCGCCGCCGGTCACTTCACCTCAGGCGTCTGCCCCTGACGCGCCGCTCCACGACGTCGCCGAATCAGCGGCGCGTGCTGCGGAGAGGGCACGGATCGAAGACGTGCTTCGCAGGACGGGCGGCAACAAGAGCAGGGCGGCTGGGATCCTGAAGGTGAGCTACAAGACCCTCCTTACAAAGATAAAGGAATACCGCATTTCCCTCTCTCCATAGGACTTAGCACCCAGCCTAACCCTTTGAGGTTCACCTGGATTCCATCGGCGTGGCTTTGCAGGGCAAAGGCGATTCAAGTCATTTGTCCAAGCAGCAGGTGTTCACCGGTGATGTCCTGCGTCCGGCATACACGGGCTGTGTGCGTCCCATGACGGAGCACGGTGTTGGGCACGGCAGAGGCATCGCCCGGAATGCCTTACCGGTTAACTCGCACCTGATCCGGGTAGCCTGACCTATGCGTGTTCCTTCTTGCCGCCTTTTCGGAGAGCAATATCGTCCCGCGGGCATCACTTTTCCTGCCCAAATTATGTAACGCGCTACATAATTTGGCGCCAAAAAAATGGCGGCTTCCTCATGCCTATCCAGTGTTTTCAATTTGTTATGCAATGGCATGTTTGTTGATTCACCCTTCATAAATCAAACGCTAGTGAACCGCGAGGCTCAGAGCACTAACATGAAATATGCTGAGGTCTCTCAAGAGGTGGGGGTTATGAAACGTTCGGCTTCCCTGTCACGTTATGGAATGATGAGGACCGTCTTGCTATCGGTGATGCTCCTCCTGCCTGCATTCGCGCACGGGGCTATGGACAAATATTGCCAGACACCTCCCTACATAGTCGGCGGAGCCACGCCGAACCTCCTCATGATGTTCGATAACTCGGCGAGCATGTATGACACTGCGTATATCGGCAGCGGCACATACTGTTATGATAACACCTACGACAACACGAAGAGCTACGAAGGGTACTTCAAGCAGACGGAGGTCTACCGGTACTCCGGCGGCAAATTCACGTCAGGCTCGGCGGTCCCCGCGAGCTGTAACTTTAGGACGAACTTCCTCTGCGTCAACCTGACCGGCAGCGGCTCAACGCGGGCGGTGAGCGACTTCATCGCCAGCGGCCGGTTTCTCAACTGGCTCGCCACTTCAAAGTTCGATATCCAAAAGAAGGTCCTCACCGGCGGAAAATTCGACGTGGCCAACGGCGTGCTCACCGGCGAGGCGAGGGGGTGCGTTGGGAGGCGGTTCGTGAAGGAATTGCCGGCCCTTCCGGGCATCACCTTCGCTCTGAGGGGTCCCAGCCAGCAGGAGGACAACCTCTGGAAGCCGGACGTTCAGGGCGGGCAGTCTCGCATCGAGATCTACGAGATCGATTACAACCAGGAAGACTGCCAAAACGCCATTACGAACTGGATAAGCGGCAACTACGGCCAGGCGAGCGGATTCACGAAAGATTGCATAGGAGCGGAATCGGCGAGTTCACTGCTTGCCACGGAACTCTCGACGTTCAACCACTCCCTCCAGACATGCTGGCTCATCAAGGACAACATCAGGAACGGCAGGGACATGTGGCAAGGCGTGAACACTCAGGACCTCGAGGTGGCGTGCACGCTCGCGTACTCGAAGGACGGCAAGCTGCCATCCCAATACGACAACGACACTAATGGAAGTTACATCTGCACCAGCATTGCTCCCCACATTCCCCCAGGACCTCCGTTTGACTCCGAAGGCTCTGACGCGGAGGGGTTTGTGGGCAGATGCTGGCAGGGCCCGGCAGGCAAGTTCATCGGCAACGAATCCTGCGTGAAGAGAGAGATTCTTCATTACTGTTACGGGGTGGACATTACCGAGGTGGCGGACCCCTCTGAGGGGGTCTTGAGCACTACGGAAACATGGAACATACCTGCAGTGGTGACAGACGCAGGCCTGCGGGCGGGGGGAGACCCACTGCTCGCTGCGGGGAGCACCGACAGGTATTTCCTCGTCAAGGCGCAGGTGACTGCGCCGCAAGGAGTCATCCAGGAATTCAACGGGCGCATACGCTTTGGGGCGATGAGCTTCAACCCGCTCGGAACGGCGTCCGAATGCGGCCGGGCCGGCGCGAATGTCAAGTGCCCGAGCAGCCTGAAGGTTTGCTCTGTAAGCACGACGATGCAGTGCACCGTGAACGCCGACTGCCCCTCGGGGGAGAGCTGCGTTGGCGCCTCGAACCTTGATGGCGCGAAGATCATACACTACATAAAGAACGTATGCTCCGTCGCGACAGGCACCGAGTGTAAGGTCAATGCCGACTGCCCGGCGAACCAGACATGTATCTCTCCTGTGGGAGACCAGACTTCCGGACTCGTGAAAGCAATCAATGACGTACGCGCAGGAACCTGGACGCCCTATGCGGAGGGTTTCTACAATGCGATCGGATACTTCGCCAGGATGAACGACTATAGTCTCACTCCCGGGCTGAGCAGGAACTTACGGATCAATGCAACCGACTTTGCTCTTGACAGGAACCCGTCCCAGTATACCTGTCAGAGAAACAACGTCCTCATCGTCAGCGACGGCATGTCCACTGCGGACCTCAACGCGGATGTGACGGCCCTGGCCGCTCAGTACAATGACGGCGACGGCCAATTCGACACGGGGATTGCGACGTGCCCGAAGTGGGCGGGAAGCCGGAACCTCGACGACCTTGCCTGGCTCGCCTGGAACAGGAATATCACCAACTTCAACGACCCGATCACCACCGACGAGAAGAAAGACCCGCGCAACCACAGCAAATACATCAAGACTTATGTGGTCTACACGGGGAGTGCCGATACCGATCCGGGCGAGTGCAGCTCAGAGACGCTGATGCGGCAGACCGGACTCAACGGCTGCGGCACGGGTTCGGAATGCTACCAGAGGGCTGAGAACTACGACCAGATGGTGGCGGCATTGCGGCGCGTCCTCCAGGATCTTGCTGCCCCGGCGTCAGGAACGGCCTCGTCGGTGCTCGCGTCGAGCCAGGGAAGCGGAGCGAACCTCCTGCAGGCCATCTTCTTCCCTGCTGACAAGAGGTTCGACATGGAAGTGGCATGGACCGGTGAGATGCAGAACCTCTGGTATTTCCTCGACCCCGATCTGCAGAGCGAGTCGATCCGTGAAGACTCAAACGAGAACAAGGAGTTCGAACTGTCTACCGACAAGGCCGTCAGGTTCTTCTTCGACAACTCCGTGGCCCGCACAAGGGTGGATAGGTCCGGCACCACTATCGAGATCGAAGATATTAAAGACATTTGGAAGGTAGGGGAGAAACTCTGGGACACGGACCCCGCAAACAGGACCATATACACGTGGTCGGGAACAAGCGTCAGCCTGTCGGGCTTCACAACGGCAAGCAGCACGACGCTGAGACCCTACCTCCAGGCAGCGACTGACGCCGAAGCCAATGAGATCATCAGGTATGTGAGGGGCGAGGATTTGCCCAACTACTGCTCGGTGACCACCACTAAGGAATGCACGTCAAATGCCAATTGCCCTGGGGAGACGTGCATAATCAAGAACAGGATGAGGACAGTCGATATCGGAGGAACAAAGAAGACGTGGAAGCTGGGAGACATAGTCTCCTCGACACCGAAACAACAGACGTCGATACCGCTGAACACATACCACCTTCTGCCTCCCGCCGGGTACGCCGATAAGACGTACGAGGAGTTCATAAACGACGAGAGCGGGTACAAGAAGCGCGGGATGGTGTACGTCGGCGCCAATGACGGCATGCTCCACGCGTTCAGGTTCGGCGTGCTCGAGCAAATCGACGACCCCTCGCAGCCAGACAAGAGAGCGAAGCTCACAGGGACCGATCTCGGACGTGAGGAGTGGGCATTCATACCGAAGAACGCGCTACCGTACCTGAAGTACCTTAGAGACCCTTCGTACTGCCACCTGAACTTCGTCGACGCAGCACCGTACATCTTCGACGCAAGCATAGGCGGTCCGGCTGACGGCGAGAAGTCCAAGGGCGAATGGAGGACGATCCTGATCGGCGGCATGGGCCTGGGCGGCGCCTGCAGGAAGGACGGTGTCTGCTCCACGACGACCACCAAGTCGTGCAATTCCGATTCCGAATGCCC
>JBLMXV010000146.1:0-35238 GCA_050257935.1 Chloroflexota bacterium | reverse complement strand
GACGAGCCAGTGACTATGCCCTTTGACACGAGAAACTGATCGAGCACGTTCGCGGTATTGTCATAGTAATGAGTGCCCGCTCCTTTCGCGAGCATCGGCCACATGAGGTTGTAGAAGACCGGCCCTTGTGCGTTGCTGACCTTTAGGGAATCGTGTTCGCACTGTGCGTATTCCTCAAGCGACCGGTTGAACGGCTCGTCGTTGAAATCGCCCATGGCGATCACCGCCACGTCATTGCCCTGAACCTCCCTGATCCGCTCATGGAAATAGGCGAGCGTCTCGCCGGCGATCATCCTGAAGGGCTCCGATTCATACTGCCCGGCCGTGCGCGAGGGCCAGTGGTTGCATATCGCCACCAGCAGTTTGCCGCCCGCCGTCCGGAAATTCACCTGGAGGATATCCCGCGTCGCGGTGCGCTTCACGACGAAGTGGGAAAACTTCTCCGCCGCCGTGTAGATCCCGGGGTCGTAAAGAAAGGCCACATCGATCCCCCGCTCGTCATTGGTGTCGAAATGCACGATCGAGTAGTGCCGGACGGGTGCCAGTGCGGCAGCGAGCAGACCCACGACATACTCATTCTCGATTTCACAGACTCCCAGCAGGTCAGGGCCCTGCCCGCCGTTCATCTGGCCGATAATCGAGGCGAGCTGGCTCACCTTCTTGTCGAGGACGGCCTGCGTCCAGCCGGTCAACTCTCCTTCGAGTGCCCTCTGTAGCTTATCCGTCCTGCGCGGCGAGTCGACAACGTCAAACAGGTTTTCGAGGTTCCAGAATGCGATGTAGCGATCAGGCATCTCCCCCTCCTTGAACGGGGTAGTGTCAACAATTCGTATCGTCCGTTGACCAGTACGGATACTAATTCCTTACATCGCTGGTCGGGCTTCCAGTTTCCAACTTTATTGTCCAGTTTCCAGGTTTATTGTCCAGTTTCCAACTTTATTGTCCAGTTTCCAACTTTATTGTCCTGATACACACTCTCACTCTATTTTCTTATCTTCTTTTCGATCTGGCTGATGATGCCGTTCAGCATCTTCAACTCCCATTCCGTCAGGCCTCCACGGGAAAGGAACCGTTTGATGTTCTGCATGATCTTATGATCGAGGTCTCTGTCACCTCTGGGCATGTAATCGAGAAGCTTCAGCATCGATGAGACTCGTCCGAAGAAGCGGATCAACTCTTCGTGCGCCACCAGTGGCACCCGACCCGCCGGGGTGATCTCTGACTCCACGGGACTAGGAACCGGGCACTTACGCCCTCCACCCGTGTGCGGCTCTCCCCTGGAACAACCACTCTGCAGCGCATATCCCGCCTTCAGGAGTTCATAGGCGACTATGAGCACCGCATGCGACAGGTTGAGTGAGGGCTGCTCACTGCCCGTGGGGATGGTCACCATGAACCCGCACTCTTCAACCTCTTCGTTATAGAGCCCCCTGTCTTCCCGGCCAAAGACAAAAGCGATTCTGTTATCTTGCGCAAGGGCACACACCTGTCGGGCGCCGGCCTCGACCGGCACAATCACGCCTCGTCTCCGGCCGCGCCTGCGCGTGGTACCGATGACTACTGATATGTCCCTGATTGCTTCTCCGAACGCATTGTAGAATGAAGCAGAATCGAGAACATCCTCAGCGTTGTGTGCGAACCGCCTCGCCTCTTCATTGATCTCTTCAGAGGATCCCACGATCCCGAGATTCCTGAAGCCCATGTTCTTGATGGCCCGCGCCGATGCTCCGATGTTGCCCCCCTCCGTCGGCTGGACGAGCAGGAATCGGACGTTGTCCTTCCAGTTCCTCATGACTCAAGAAGATATGCCATGGTGGAGGCAGAGGTCAAGGGCCGACAAGTGACACGGGGCAGGAACTCCGGGGGATCAGGGTTAAGGTGGGACATGCGATTGACCCGGGCCAGGTGGACTTCCGCGGCCAGGTGAGTGCGCACGGACGGTAGCTCATAGAGAAGGGGGTGGAAACATGTTGCTTCCACCCCCTTCTTCGTTCAATAGCGGATAACTAGCAACCCTCGATTTTCTTCTTTTTAGGCTTCTCAGCGGCCTTCGTCACTTTGCCGTCTTTGACCATAACCTTGTCGCCGACCTTGATGTCCTTCGCCATCTTGTCCTCGACCATGGTCTCCTTGCCCTTGTCATCCTTGATCGTCATCTTCGCTCCATCAACCTTCATGACGGTGCCCATCATCTCGCCTGCAAAGCTGACTGCTGCGATGCCCAGGGCGAAGATCAATGCCACAACCAATGCGAGAATCTTCTTCACGAACTTCACCTCCTTTCATAGTAATAGTATAATCACTACACAGACGTGTAGCAAGCCGCATACCAATAAACACTTGCCTAAAAACCGCCCATTTCCTGCAACGTCACCCTCCCCTTCCGGGAAAGGTCTCCCCATTTGGGAAAGCTGCTGCTCAACCCCATTTGTCCCAGTCGACCCGCTCCGCGATAACCTACTCCAGGTCCTGCATGGGTTTGATGAAAAGGAAATAGACCATCGTCCAGTTACCCAGTACGATGAACACCGTGGCGACAACACTCTGAAGTGCGAACCCTGACATACCTGTCAGGGAATGTCCCACCGTTCAACCACCGGCAAGGGCGCCGCCGATGCCCATGACCACGCCGCCGAAGAACACGCGCAGGAGCTCCATGGGGTCTTTGGGCGAGGTGAGTTTGAATTCCGCCAATCCCTTTGCGCTGAGGAACGCTCCCAGCGGCACGCCTAAAACGTACAGCGCGCTCCACGAGATGCCGCCAAAACCGAAGATGCTGAACAGCGTGTCGTTCTTCGCACCGCTGTCGCCCGTCATCACCCACATCAGCGCCTCCGCAAGAGGGCCCGAGAAAGAGAGACCGCGGGCACGGCCGCCCCACTGGTAGGAGGTCCACCAGGCGAAGATGATGACAAGACCGACGAGAAGACCTCCGAGCGACCACGACCACCCCTTCTTAGGCTGCTTCCCGAAAGGCTTGCCCTTCAGCACAACGGCCAGCATCACCGCAACCACAACGGCGATCACGATCCACTTCATTCCCGGACCGCCCACAAGGTCCCAGAGAGCAGGGTTCGCTATTGCGTCGTCTCCCTGTCCAATCTCGACCTGATATCCTTTGATCAATCTCATCAAGGGCTTGAGAGGCCCGTGGTAACTGGCGATAAGCGATATACCAAACCCGAGTGTAGCCACGAGCGCCGCGAACTGGCCTTCACCCTGCTTATACAGCACGCCGCTTCCGCAACCGCCGGCCATGACTATACCCAGGCCGAAGATGTATCCCCCGATGATTGCCGCGCCGGGTGCAAAGACCTGCCGCGCAAGACCGTCGGGTCCCAGAAGGCCGAGGTCCTCGATCAGGTTTGACCCGACTGCCGCCACGGCAAGGGCCAACAACCATGCACGAAACAAAGTCAAGTCGTTTACAAAGATCACGTCTCTGAACGCTGAGTTCATTCAATACCTGCCGCGCTGCAGGACGTACCCGAAGATGACACCGGTCAGCACACCGCTCAGGATGACCATGATGCTAATCGGTTCTATCCCTTCCATCTGAACCTCCTTTGTCTGAGCGTTGAAAGGCCCAAGGCCTTCTGCAAGAAGCAAACTCCGGACACCGCACCTGATGTCCCCCTGGAAAAGCATCCGTCGCGAGACCGATAACACTGCCTATTACTGGCATACTTGCCTCGTATTGCCAGCATCATCCTTGCGTGGTCCGGACGGAGCATCCCTCCCCTGCGGCTATTTTTGTAGCACAAGGAAGCGGAAAAAGTAAATCTGCATATCCCGTCAAGAGGAGTCAGTCGTCACGCGACGGAGACCGTTGCCGCTACCAATCGGCGGGACGCATTCGGGATGGAAAAAGTCGCGTTCCTCTCCAAGAAGGCATGCCAACACCCATATTGTCACGGCTTGGTATGTTGGCCGGCTGAAAGTCAACGGCATGAGTTCCGTCCGCCGACTACTTACGACAGGCTGAGCTTCTTCCTCGCATACCACTTCCTCACCTCATCGGCGAGGACGAGGCCAAAGCCGAAGGGCACGAACATGAGCAATGTGTCGAAGCCGAGCGGGGCCGTACCGAATAGCGACTTGCCGAGGGGGTGATAGATGATGAGGGATGCGAGGGCCAACTCGAAGGCTATCCCGCCGAGAATCAGTCTGTTCGAGAATACGCCGAAACTGAGCATTGACTCCCTGGCGGAGCGGCAGGCAAAGACATTGCCGACCTGCGTCACAACGATAGCAGCGAAACAGGCGGTTGTCGCCTGTTTATAGAGAACATCTGTTGCGGGCAACGCCGTTCCCCAGGCCCACCCGCCGTTCGCGAGGACCCAGAAGAATCCGAACATGCACGCCATAGCTTCCATCGGACCGAGGAAGAGATACGCCCTCAAGATCAGGGGCAGGTCGAGAAGGCGCTTGCCTGCCTTCCTAGGCGGTTGTTTCATCATCCCCGGCGTGGCTCTCTCAGCCCCCAGTGCAAGCGCAGGAAGCATATCGGTGCCGAGGTCAACAGCGAGTATCTGGATCACAGTGAGTGGAAGAGGTATGGGCAGCAGGATATACGCAAGGTAGGGGACCGCCTCGGGTATGTTCGAAGCGAAGATATAGGTAATGAATTTCCTGATATTCTCGAAAACACCTCTCCCCTCTTCCACCGCATTCACTATAGTGGCGAAGTTGTCATCGAGCAGGATGACGTCGGCAGCCTCCTTTGCGACATCTGTCCCGGTCATGCCCATCGCGATGCCTATGTCGGCTTTCTTGAGTGCCGGCGCGTCATTCACGCCGTCTCCCGTCACCGCCACCCGTTCACCTTCATCCTTAAGGACAGAGACGACCCGCATCTTGTGGCGCGGGGTCATCCTCGCGAAGATGATTTCCTGCGTCAAGAGTTTCTGCGTCAACTCGCCCTCTCTCAGGATATCCATCTCGGCTCCCTCGACCACGACAGGGTTTTTGCCGATCAGTCCTATTTCCTGCGCGATTGCCACGGCGGTCCTGCCCGCGTCGCCCGTTATCATGATCACCCTTATGCCGGCCTCACGACAGCGCTGCACCGCCTCAGGGACTTCCGGCCTCGGAGGGTCCTCCAATCCCATGAGACCGATGAACACAAGCTCCGACTCGATCCACTCTCTCCGCTCGACACCCAGCGGTTCATTGCCTCGGAGCATACCCTCTCCGTCAGAAGGCGCCCCTTTCATCGCAAAGGCGATGACCCTCAGGCCCTCATCCATCATCTGATGATAAGATTCCAGGAGAGAACCCCTGGCTCCGTCGCTGAGAGCCGTCGCCTCTCCGCTGCGGAGTATTCCGGAGCAAAGGGGAAGGACGGTCTCGAACGCCCCCTTTGTCAGAATGAGCGTCTCGCCTTCCGACACATTGACCGTTGTCATCCTCTTTCTCTCGGAGTCGAAGGGGACTTCGAGGACCCTGTCCGCCTTCATCTCACCGGACACCTCCCTCGCCTTCTTCAGAAGCGCGATCTCTGTGGGATCTCCCCTGTATTGGCCCTCTTCATAAATCGCGTTGTTACAGAGATAGGCAATTCTCATGAGTCTCTCTACCGATGTCTCATCTCCGTCCGGGGTCCATACCCCTTTAACTTCCATTCTATTCTGGGTAAGGGTTCCTGTCTTGTCGGTGCAGATGACGGTGACTGCTCCGAGGGTCTCGACAGAGGTCAGCGTCTTCACGAGCGCCCTATTCCTGGCCATTCTCTGGCTTCCCATGGCGAGGGAAAGGGTGACCGTGGGGAGCAATCCCTCGGGGACAAGCGCAACGGTAATGCCGATTGCGAAGACGAAGTTGCTCCAGAAGCTCGTTCCGATCACAAATCCCGAAAAGAAGAAAAAGAGGCCGACGCCGACAGCTATGGCAGCCACAAGTCGCGTCGCCTTGACTATCTCCTTCTGGAGCGGGCTCGGACCCGCCTCGACGCCGCTCGTCAGGTGGGCGATCTTGCCAAACTCTGTCGACATACCCGTGGCGAAGGATACAGCCGTTCCCGAACCGCTCACCGCAAGGGTACCGGCAAAGACGATGTTAGGGCTCTCCAGGTACTCTCCATCGAAACACTCATGTCCTCTCGGTTTCGGATCGGACTCGCCTGTAAGGGGGGCGTTGTTCACCATAAGGCGGTGAGACTCGATGAGGCGGGCATCAGTGGGAATCTTGTCTCCCTCGGCCAGAAGGATCACGTCACCCGGGACTACTTCTCGCGCCGGAATTTCCCTCGTTACGCCACCTCTCACCACCTTCACATTGAAGGGAAGGAGCCTCTTGAGCGCCTCCACCGCTCTTTCGGCACGGTATTCCTGAACGAAGGTGAAAGCCGCATTGATCAGAATGACGCCTATTATCGCAAGACCGAGGGAGAGCATCCCCTCTCCGGGATGGAGGTGCTCGGATAGAAAACAGAGTCCCGAGGCAATCCAGAGCAGGACAGCGAGGAAATGGGTGAACTGCGCGAGGAGTCTCAGCCAGAGAGGTTTACCTCTGACCTCCCTGATCTCGTTGGGACCGTATTCGAGGAGCCTCCGTCTCGCGTCTTCTTCAGAAACCCCTCCTTCCGAAGTCAGAAGGCTCATAAAGACTTCTTCCTTCGACAGGCTGTGGATCCTCATCGATCTTGGGCCGTCACTTGCGTCCCGGTCTCAGGATGATGAGATTACACGGTGTCTCCCTCAGGACCTCCTCAACAGGATTGCCGCCGACAATGCTTCTCACGGCGCCTCTCTCGCTTGCGCCCATGACGATCAGGTCGTTTCTCCGGCGGACGGCCTCGACAGTGATCGCCCGCGAAACACCTCCGTAGGCGGTCCTCTTCTCGTGGCGCACCATGTGCCGGTTCAGACAGCGGGTGAACTCCTCGATGTCTCTCGGGATGCGCCCTTCCCTCTCGGCAGAGGTGAGATGGATGTCGCCGTGAAAGAAGCTCGTAATGGGGCGGGGGGCGTGAAACATCGTCACCTCTGCCCCAAAGCCCCTCGCGAGCTCGGCCACGAAGCAAGCCCTCTCTTCGATGCCCGTCATCCGTCCTCTTACTGGAACGAGGATATGTCGCGGATGGACCCTTCCCATCCTGACGACCCTTACCATCGCGACAGAACAGGGAAAGCGCACCATGAATTCCCGGGCGAGGGTCTTCTGGAAGAACCTCTTCTTGACGTCTTCCCTCCTCGTCGCAGTGAAGACTATATCGATTCCTTCCCTCCTCACCACGTCATAGATCTTTCCAAAGGGGTCCCCTGTTTCGGTGAGGCTTTCGACCTCCACGCCCTGTTCACTGACCTCAACGAAGAGCCGCCCAAGCGCGGACTCGGCATTCTTCAGTACGGCCCGGGGCTGCCCCGGCTTCGAGATAAAGATTAGGGAGAGCTTGGCGCTGCAGGACTTCGCAAGGGTAATCGCGTAATGGGCTGCAACCTCAGCGTTCGTGTACTCATTGACCGCGGCGAGGATTCTCCGGTACATGCTGAAATTATAGTGCATCGCGAGGGAGGATGCCCGCTTTGCGGGCCGCCTCCCTCACATCTCGACGCGCGTGATAACGCCGTGGAGCTTGTTGGCGGGAAGCTTGTAGAACTGCACGAACGTCGGCGTCAGTCTCTTGATGGCGTTGAAACCCTTCCATATTACGTTCGTCGTCACGATGTCCTCGAGCCCGTAGAAAATGGTGTCCTCGTCAATGCCCTCTTCCCTCAGTATCTCCTCGACATCGAATACCTCCATGTAGCCGAACTGGATCTCGAACTGGCAGAGTCCCTCGGCAAGCGTGCATTTGTACAGGCCCGTCACGCCGAAGGGATCATCTCTCCTCAAAAGGGAGACTATGATGTTGTTCTCATAGATGATCTTGTTCGTGAGCATTGTCCGCACCATGTAAGGCGGTATCCTGCTTACATCCCGCGCGAAGAAGAGGGCCGTGCCCTGTATCCTGTTGAGGTGCTTGTACGCGTATCGATACCTCTCCAGAAACACGCTGAGTTCCATCGGCTGCATCGACTTGTAAAGCCTTTTCTGACCGTTCGTGTAGATAAGAATGACGGTGAAGGGAATTGCGGCAAGGATGATCGACCAGTACCCGCCGTGAGGGATCTTGAAGACATTGGACACGAGAAAAACCAGCACCACGCCCATCACGAGTATCGCGGTGAGGGCCTTGAGGTTGTTGCCCCTCTTGAGGAAGATCCAGGTCATCAGGAAGGCGGTAAGCACCATGTCGCCGTTCACCGCCAAACCGTAGGCATGGGCAAGGCTGCTCGACTCCCTGAACTCGTACATCACGAACAGCACCGCAGCGAGCAGGAACCAGTTCACCGATCCTATGTAAATCTGAGACCTCATTTCCTCTGAGGTGTAATCCACCTTGAAAAGAGGCATCACGTGGGTCGTAATGCCCTGGTAGACGATAGAGAAGAGGCCGCTGATCATCGCCTGGGACGCAATGATAGTCGCGATGATGCTCAATAGCAGGAACGGAACATAGAGGCCCTGTGCCTGGCTCAAGATCATCTCATAGAGCACAGACCTGACTCCCGGATGGGTGATCACATACGCCCCCTGGCCAAGGTAGTTCAGTACGAGGGCAACGGACACGATGGACCAGGCTCTGAGGATCGGCTTTCGCCCGAGGTGGCCCATGTCCGCGTAAAGAGCCTCGCCGCCGGTGGCACACAGGATCACCTGCGAGAGCACGAGTATTCCGGCAAGTCCGTGCTCGGCGAAGAACATTAATGCATAGTAGGGATTGACAGCCTTCAGGACCTGGGGCGCCTGGAGTATCGAGACAACTCCGGACACGGCGAGAGCGGAAAACCACACGACCATGACAGGGCCGAATGTGCCTGCAACCCTTCCTGTGCCCTTTTTCTGGACCGAGAAGAGCGCAATAGCAATGGCCCCCGCTATCAGCAGCAGCGTGGTCTGACCCGTCTTCTCAAGTCCAGGGATCAGCAGCGAACCCTCCACTGCGCTCAGGATGCTTATGGCTGGCGTGATCACGCCGTCTCCCACCAGGAGAGAGATTCCAACAAAGGAGAGGAGGGTAACTAAGCCGATCTGGCGGGGCGACTTCAGGAGGGGAATGAGCAGCTCCCTCAAGACGATCGTTCCCCCTTCGCCCTTTCTGCTCAGGCTCATAGCGAGCCAGGCGTACTCAACGGTAACGATGATAATGAGAGACCAGACAATGAGCGAGAGGGCACCCATAACGTGCGGCTCCGTGGGCTCGGTGAGGAGGATGATGACGGTAAGGGTGTAGATGGGGCTCGTGCCGATGTCGCCGAAGACAAGGCCGAAGGACCTGATGATGCCCTTGATCGCGCTCTCTTTCTGAAGCACCGCTCCTCCTCTCGGGGCAAGAGGGAGCGGGAGAAACCGCCGGCACGAGAGCGGCTCACGTCTCCGTCCATTGCCCTTCCAAAGGCCTACGAGGTTAGCTGACGGGCTCGGGCTTGGAAGTGCCCTATCCTCCCGGAATTAGCCCCTGGATTGGGTCCCCCGTATCCGCCTCCCGGCGAATCTCGGCCGCGCGATGTCTCGGCGAGGTATTCTAAAACGCGTACCAGGTTCTGTCAACAAATCCCACTCACTGCGCACATTTTATCAGTTGCGTCTCGGCCCGTTCACCTCAACGAAAAGTTTGGCGTTTACCGACCTCCGGGCTGCGATGCGTGCCCATTTAAGAAAGATAGATGCACAACCCCACAGCTTGTGCAGTATAATACGGAAGAATTGAATACCGTTACGGCTTTGTCACTCGAACGCCAGCAGCACCGAGGGATGATCCGGGAGCGGAAAGCAGGTGAACGCTATGATCGAGATCAGGATCCATGGTCGCGGAGGGCAAGGCAACGTCGCTGCAGCAGAACTCCTCGCCGTTGCGGCATTCGAGGACGGGAAGTTTGCACAGGCGTTCCCCTCGTTCGGGGCAGAGCGGGTGGGCGCTCCGGTGCAGGCTTTTGTTCGGATCGATGACAAGAAGATACGCATCAGGGAGGAGGTGCGAAGCCCAGATTACCTGATCGTTCAGGACGAGTACCTCCTCTACTCAGTCCCGGTTCTCGACGGTCTGAAGCCGGCCGGTCTCGTCCTGGTCAACACGCAGAAAGAACCCGAGGAGCTGAAACTGAAGACAACGGCGACGGTCGAGACAATCCCCGCCACCGAGATCGCCCTCGAGATCATAGGGAGGCCGATACCGAACGCCATCATGGTCGGCGCCTTCTGTTCGATCACCGGCATCGTCAGCCTCGAAGCGGTGCAGAAGGCGATCATGCATAAGTTCCCGGGGGCCGTTGGTGAAAACAACGTTGCGGCTCTCGAACGGGCGCACGAGTTCATCGAAAAGAGGAATCTCCATGCTTAAGGAAATAGAAGGATCTTACGCTGTCGCGGACACAGTCGCGCTGTGCCGGCCTAACGTGATCTCTGCCTATCCGATCACCCCACAAACACACATCGTGGAGCATCTCGCGGACCTCGTTGCCGAGGGTGTGCTCCAGTGCGAGTTCGTGAACGTGGAGAGCGAGTTCGCGGCGGCTTCAGTAGTGCTGGGGGCGAGTGCGGCAGGGGCGCGGGCGTACACGGCGACTACGTCTCAGGGTCTGCTCCTGATGACCGAGGTCATATACTGCATCGCCGGAATGCGCCTGCCTATCGTACTCACCTGCGCAAACCGCGCTATATCAGCCCCCCTGAACATCTGGAACGACCATCAGGATTCCATGTCTGTAAGAGACGCCGGATGGATACAACTCCATGCGGAAGACAACCAGGAAGCCGCGGACCTGCACATGCAGGCGTTCAGGATTGCGGAACAGACCTTTCTGCCCGTCATGGTCTGCATGGACGGATTCATCCTCACCCATGCTTACGAGCCGGTCGACGTGCCCGATCAGAAGGAGGTGGACGATTTCCTGCCTCCCTTCAAGCCGCGCCACATTGTCGACCCGAGGTGGCCGAGGGGTATCGGCCTCTATGCTGACCCCCGTTTCTACATGGAGACGAGATACATCCTGCACCGGGCACTCGAGAAATCTGAAGAGACGATAAAACAAGTGAGCGCCGAGTTCAGCAGGGACTTCGGCAGATCCAGCGGCGGCCTCTTTAAGACCTACAAACTTAAAGACGCCGAAACAGTCATAGTCTCAATGGGCTCGGTTGTCGGAACCATCAAGGACCTTATCGACCGTCTCGAGGAGGAAGGGAAAAAGGTAGGACTCCTTCAGATTTGCTCCTTCCGGCCATTCCCCCGGGGGGAGGTCTACGAAGTGCTGAAGGACACGAAGAACATCGTTGTCCTCGAAAAAGCGGTCTCCCTGGGCAGAGGGGGCATCCTCGCCAGTGACGTGCGCTGGTCCTTCCCCCGGTCCGAGCAGACAAAACGCTACATCAGCAGCTTCGTTGCCGGTCTGGGAGGAAGAAACATCTCGACCGACGACCTGCGGTATATGATCGAAAAGGCGGCAATGGAGCCCGTCGAACTCGAGTTTCTCGGGTTGAGGAAAGAAATCATCGCGGAGAAAGACCTGTGAGCGAGAGCACGACCGAAATCATTGTGTACGCCATGGAAGGGGAGATTCGTGTTGAGGCAATCACTGAGGGGACTGCCGTGGACAAAGCCGCACAACTGAAACTCGACGCCGGTCAGTATGGCGTGGTTCGGGGTACCGTGCTGAAAGGTTTCGGCGCTCCCATCGAACTCGACAAGCTCGCAGCAGACCTGAAGCGGCAGGGGAGAGAGGGGCTGATAGTCGCCCGCCTTTCACCGTCCGACGCAAAGCTCATGGTTTACCAGACTTCAATCAGAGACTTCGAGATCGAAAAGGCGAGTCTCGGACTTCACACTTATGAATATGTGTTGATCGACGGTGAGATCGTGAAACATGTATGGTAACGGGTCTTGCCGGGATTTCAACGGTGACCGTCGAGAGAGGAGGATACAAGGTGGCTGAAAGCACTGACATAAACAGGGTGGAGAAAAAAGACCTCTTTGCGAGCGGTCACAGGGCGTGCGGAGGCTGCGGGCAGGCCCTCGCAGCCCGGCTCGTTGCAGATGCTGCGGGTGAGAACACGGTTGCTTGCGTTGCGACGGGCTGCCTCGAGGTCTTCAGCTCGCCTTATCCCGACCCAGCGTGGCGCATACCCTTCCTGCACAGTTTGTTCGAGAACGCCGCGGCTGTCGCCTCCGGGGTCGACGCAGCGTACAAGGCGCTGAACAAAGGTCCGGTGAACATCATCGCCCAGGGAGGAGACGGAAGCACCGCCGACATAGGATTTCAGTGCATAAGCGGCATGTTCGAACGCGGTCACAACATCCTCTACGTCTGCTACGACAACGAGGCTTACATGAACACCGGCGTGCAGCGATCGAGCTTCACCCCTTACGGCGCCAGGACCACGACGACGCCTGCGGGAAACAGAACCCGCAAGAAGAACATGCCGATGATCGCCGCAGACCACGGAATCCCTTACGTGGCGACTGCGACAGTCGATGACTACCGAGACCTCCAGTGCAAGGTGAAGACAGCCCTCACGATCGAGGGGCCCAAGTACCTGCACATACTCGCACCGTGCCCGCTCGGCTGGGCCCATCCCGGGGATCTGACAATCCAGATCTGCAGACTCGCGAAGGAGACCTGCCTTTTCCCCGTATACGAGATCAGAAACGGGAAGATCGTCAACGTCCTCAAGATCCAGAACAAGAAGCCTGTCGAGGAGTATCTCAAGCTGCAGGGCCGGTTCAAGCATCTCTTCAGGAAGGGAACGCCGGCACCTGTCGTGGCGGAGATACAGGGCATCGCAAACGAAAACATCGGGAGGTTTAACCTGTAATGGAAAAGCTGCCATTGGGATTAGCCCTCGACCTGCGCACCGTTATTCCGTACAAGACCGGCTCGTGGCGGACGCTCATGCCGGTAAACATAATGCAGACGCCGCCCTGCAGCCACAGCTGTCCGATCAGCAACGACATAAGGGGTTTCCTCCGCACACTCGCAGACAGACAGGACTTCGAGGAGGCGTGGCACGTCCTTACGAGGACGAACCCCCTTCCCGCGACCTGCGGGCGGGTATGCCCTCACCCCTGCGAGGGAGGCTGCAACCGGAGGGACTTCGACTCGCCCGTCGCCATCAACAACGTCGAGCGATCGATCGGCGACTATGGGCTCGACAAGAACCTCGATCACAAGAAGGTGATCACCGCTGCGAGGAAAGAAAAGGTTGCCGTGGTGGGTTCGGGCCCCGCGGGGCTGTCCTGCGCGTTTCACCTGGCCAAGCGGGGATTCAAGGTCAGGATCTACGAAGCCGAGAGCGAACCTGGCGGGATGATGCGGTGGGGCATACCCGCGTACCGTCTGCCCAAGGACGTGCTGAGTCGAGAGATCGAGGCGATCCTCAGGCTCGGCGTTGACATCGAGTGCAATGTGAGAGCGGGCATAAACATTCCCGTGGACCAACTGCTCCACGACTACGACGCGCTCTTCTTGGGCATCGGCGCCCAGAAGGGCATCTCCCTCGACATTCCCGGGTCCGAGGCGGAGAACGTGTACACCGGCGTTGATTTCCTCCGGTTCATCAACAGCGGCAGGAAGGTCGAGGTCGGCAAGGAAGTGATCGTCGTCGGCGGCGGCAATACCGCCATGGACTGTGCCCGAGTGGCAAAACGACTCGGGGCGAACGTCTCCGTCGTGTACCGCCGCACCCGCGTCGAAATGCCCGCCATCACCGCCGAAATCGATGAGGCGATGGAAGAGCGCATCATGTTCCGCTACCACACCAATCCCGTGAGGCTCATCACCGATGAGGGACGTGTGGTCGGCATGCTCTGCGTCCAGATGGAGTTGAAGGAGGCCGATGCAAGCGGAAGGGCGCGTCCCGTCCCGATCACCGGATCTGAGTCGGTCATTCCCGCCGACACGGTGATAATGGCCACAGGCCAGACCGTCGACTACGAGGGCATCAGCGTCCACAAGAAGGACACAAAATGGATGGACGTGAACGAGTGCGGGATGACGAGCATCGAGAAGGTCTTCGCCGGCGGCGATGCCGTGCTCGGTCTCGAGACTGTGGCGGCGGCGATCGGCACGGGGCTGCATGCGGCCTCGGCGATAGAGGATTTTCTCGAAGGGCATGAGTACAACAGGCTCGCCCGTCCGCCGGTGATCTACTCGAAGGATCTCAACACGTACTATTACCAGCCGCAGAAGCGTTTCACGAAGGAGGCGATGGCGGTTCACGTGAGGCTCAAGACCTTCAAGGAAATCTACCCTCCGTTCGATCCCGAGGACATCATCGGCGAGTCTGCGCGCTGCTTCAGTTGCGGCCTCTGCTTCGACTGCAGAAACTGCCTCATGTACTGTCCCGACAACGCGGTGAAGCCTTCTGCAACGACAGGCAGGTATGAGTTCGACTACGATTTCTGCAAGGGATGCGGCCTCTGTGCCCGCGAATGCCCTTGCCATTACATCAAAATGACCATCGAGAAATAGAAGAGCTCCCCGGACGGGATGTCATGTTCTCGCCGCATCCAAGCCCGGAGGTTCATGCGCCAAACCATGAAAGTCAGGGCGGATGGTGGCGAAAGGACATTCCGGGCGATACCGCTGCCCTTTTCCACAAGCGTGTTCCAGCACTGAGCCATACACGTTGGCCGTGTATGCAGGACGCAGGGCATATCAAATAAAATCTCATCGCTTTGGAAAGGCCTTGAGCCTCCTCCTTGAAGTTTTAACAGGGCGTGCTACAATATGCACTGACGACGCCGAGTCAGAGAGGCAGGGTAAACGCCTGTCCGAACACCATCTCCAAGGAGGCCCTATATGAAGGGAAACGACAAACTGATCGAGACGCTGAACTCACTTCTTGCCGACGAACTGACCGCCATCAATCAGTATATGGTGCATTCCGAGATGAGCGACAACTGGGGATATCAGAAGCTGCACAAGCACTTTGAAAAGCGGGCCATAGACGAAATGAAGCACGCCGAGAAGCTCATTGGCAGGATACTCTTTCTCGAGGGAATCCCCATCGTGAGCAACCTCAGGGCGATGCATATCGGCGCGGAGGTCCCGAAGCAGCTCAACAACGACCACGCTCTCGAACTCGAAGCGATAAAGGCTTATAACGCTGCCATCGTCCTTGCCGGCGAGGTGAGCGATTTTGCAACGCGTGACCTGCTCGAAGAAATCCTCAAACAGGAGGATGAGCACATCGACGGGATCGAGGAGCTCAGAGACCAGATCAGCCACATGACCCTCCCGATATTTCTCTCCACCCAGAGGGACTAAGGCAACACGCTTTTTCGTCAGGTCCGGCCGGACAGGAAAGGAGTCGTCGCGTCTCCCGCGCAAGCTCCCTTTCCGGCGTCCGCGCCGCGTCTGGCGACCGGCCTCAGTTCATCGACTCACCGCCACAATCCTGAAGAACAACGGGAGGGGACTTATCAATGAACATCATATTCGATGAGGCCTTCTACAGAGTGTACGATTCGGACCCTGCAGCAGCTGCCGGCCGGATGGAACCGGTCATCAGGGAGCTAAGGAGGCACCCCCACTACAGGTTCATTGCTCCTGCACCGGCAGCCGACGAAGACCTGCTGAGAGCCCATACCCTCGAACATGTCCAGTCCATCCGGCTCTCGCCGGGCATTTACAGGATGGCCGGCCTGTCTGCCGGAGGAGCGATAGAGGCGGCAGAGCGCGCCTTCGACGGCGAAGCCTCCTTTGGCTGCATCCGCCCTCCGGGTCACCACGCATCCTCGTCGAGCTGCTGGGGATTCTGCTTCTTCAACAACGTGGCTGTTTCCCTGCTCAGGCTCAGAGCCGAGGGCAAGATCGACACCGCCTTCGTTCTCGATTTCGACCTCCATTACGGGGATGGCAACGTTAACATTCTCGGCGACAAGGAAGGCTTCACGATCCTCAATCCGGACTCCAGGCAGGAGAAGGACTACCTCCGGGAGATTGCCGCCGCGTTCAACAAGGCAGGAGACTACGACATAGTTGCGGCATCGGCAGGATTCGACGAATATGTCAAGGATTGGGGAGGGAAGCTGTCGACTTCAGCGTATCAGGAAATCGGCGAGATGATGAAGGACTTCGCCGAGAAACACTGCGGGGGTAGACGGTACGCTCTTCTTGAAGGGGGCTACCACTACGCAGATCTCGGGATCAACATCCACGCCTTCTGCGAAGGCTTCCGCTGAGGTGAACGTGAAGTGTGGTGAGAGTGGGGCCCGACGTCCCGTTCTCACGCGACGCGGTCCGCAGTCTGTTGCGCAGCAGGCAGGTCCGGCGCTTGTCACGCTCCCTGTTGCTTCGCAGGTCGATCACACCGATCATACCGGAGTCGCCCTTCGAAATGAACACAGCGGCAGTTGATCGCACAAGGGGTTCTGCTGGTATGATAGAAGCCTGAGAAGTTCCTTAAGACCGGAAGTGTCATTCCCGCAGCCCTCACTCGATGCGAGTGTCTCGGGACTCTTTCTGACACAAGGAAGGATTCTTCGACCAGTCCCCGGCTATATGAGGACGCGAGCTGGAATGACAGTATTGCGCGCTGATTGTGGCTTCACTGATGACTTCATGAGTATTTGAAATGGGAGAGAGACGGGGGCGGTTTAATGAGCGTCTTACGGCAGCCTGATTATCTATTAAAGATCATCAATTCGGCGAACGAGGGAATTTATGTCACCGACAGGGAGCGGAGGTTCCTCATCTGGAATGACGCCGCCGAGCGTATCACCGGCTACAGGCGCGATGAAGTGTTAGGGCGTGCCTGCCATGATAACATCCTCTCTCACACCGACCAGCAGGGTAACAGCCTCTGTCTGGATGGCTGCCCCCTCATGCGCACCATGGGGACGGGCACGTCATCGGGGCCTGTAGTCGTCTACCTCAGACATAAGAACGGCGGGAGCGTCCCGGTGGAAGTTTCAACCTCGCCTGTGTTCGACGATCAGGGAAACGTCATCGGCGGAGTGGAACTCTTCGAGGACGTCTCTCAGAGACTCGAACGGGAGCGCCTGATCGTCGAAAGGAACCAGGAACTCGAAGCGGTGATGAACAATATCCGCGAAGGCGTTCTCTTCATCGACTCCAAGGGAAGGATCAGCCTGTGCAACTCCGCCCTGTCAGAGATGTTCCTGACAGGCTGCGAGACCATCATCGGCACCCGGATCTCTTCGCTTCCCGAACAACACATGCTCAGGCGCGCCATGATCAAGACCCACAAGGACTTCAAGGGTCCTCTCTGCTGGGAGATCCACAAGTGCCATGATACTCACCCTGACTGTCACCAGTACGGCAAGAGGCGCTGCCGTTGCTGGGTCACCAGCTCGTACCGTGAGACCTCGCCGCATTCCCCTAAGTGTGTCGACTGCCTCTCCTACCTTAACGTTCGGAATTTTCTCGAAAGGCCGAAGGAACTTCAGCTCGGCGAGCGGATTTACTCCGTCCTGTCCTCTTTCATAGAGCTGCGGGAAAGAGACGAGATCGGCGAGGTACTCATGTTCAGGGATGTCACGACCGAGAAGGTCGATGCAGTGATGAAGTGCGCGGGAGGGGCGGCGCACGAACTGCGGCAGCCACTTCAGATACTCGTCAACACCGTCTCGCTCATGGAGAAGGATCTGTCGGAGAACGGGGAAACTGCTGAATACCTCAACGTGATCAGATCAAGCTGTGCACGTCTCAATGAGACCATCAGGAAGATCGGAGAAGTGGCCCAGTACAGGACAAAACAGTATGGCCGGGACAGGGACATTCTCGACATAGCAAAGGCATCTGGGCCCGGCGATGATGATGAAAGCCGCTGACCAGCACGTTATGGCCAGGAACTGCCCTCGTGCAGCCCGATCCCCTCTTCCTCCTCCAGAAGGTCAGCCATCTCCTTAAGAAGTCTGAACGCGTCCTCTGCAGCTGCCTCGTCGATCTTCTGTATCGCGAAGCCAGCGTGCACCAGGACGTATTCCCCGACCTGCGCCTCGTCGGGAAGGAGGATGAGGCTCACATCCTTCCTTGCGCCCGAAATGTCAACAGTGGCGAGGAGGTTATCTATGCTGATGATCCGAGAGGGGACCGCAAGACACATGTGACGTTCCAGCCTTTCAGTATTTCGATAGCACGGTCGACCATTTCCTCTAGTTTACCCTTGACGGTTCCGGTCATTTCAAGACCGAACTCGCCGATGATCTCGGGCTGAATCCCGACAAGCGCGATCTCCGAAGGCATCAGGTCCTTCAGCTTCGCGGCAAAGAGCACGTCGGCGAGGCCGATGTGATGGACGGAGAGCTTCGCTGAAAGGCTCGATGGTATCTCGTCATTGAGAAGGACCCCGATGTGTCCGGGGTCCTTCCCGAAATAAACTGCGTCGATGATCAGGATCTTCTCTCGCCCCTCAAAGAGGGGGAGGAGGTCAAGGCCCAAGGTTCCGCCATCCACGATCTCCACATCGGGAGAAAAGGTATACCTTTCCTTTATGGCGTTTGCAACATGAACCCCGACTCCCTCATCCTTCAAGATGATATTGCCGAGACCGAGGACCAGCAGTTTAGTGCTCATCCATGGTCTTGAAGCCGCTGAATATGGAACTCATCAGCCCGTTCCTCTCGATCCGGTCGTTGTGCCACGAGATGTACACGTGGAAGATCACGAAGACCGCGATGACCCACATGATCAAGTGGTGAATCAGACGAATCGTCCCGGAGGTCCAGACCCCGAGGAGCCAGCCGCCCATAAGCGTCCAGATGGCCCCCACGTGGCTCTGCGAGTAGAGGGCGAAGCCCGTCAGAATCTCCAGCAGGAACAGAACGAACATGAACAGATAGGTGATGCCCGCAAGACCCGTGTGGCCCGGCGAGTGCGGGAGATCCCTCTTCAGGAACGCGTAGAAAAAGGCGCTGTCCATCGTGTTCGTCCATCGCTCGGGGGTCGTCGGGACGAACTGGTTCCACTTCGCGTACCTGTTACCCATGAACCACCAGTAAATACGCACGAAAACGCACACCGTGAACACATAGGCGGCGACAAAATGGAGGAATCTGAAGATCCCCATGACCATAACTTCCTGGCCGGTCCCATGGATGAAGGGGGTCCCGATGTAGTAACCGGAAACCGAGAGGACAAGGATGCCGAGGAAGTTCAGCCAGTGGGTGAGCCTCACCGGGAATTCCCAGACGTATACCCTTTTCAACATGGCCGCCTCCTATAGGACTTTCACTTTGAACAGCTCATTCCTGTTGGGGTCGACCACATGAATCGCGCATGCCATACACGGGTCGAAGGAGTGGATCGTCCTCAGGATCTCAAGAGGCTTGTTTGGGTCCTTCAGCGGAGTGCCGATCAGTGCCGCCTCAAAAGGTCCCCTCTGCCCCTTCGCGTCTCTCGGTGACGAGTTCCAGCCCCCTGGAACGACACACTGGTAGTTAGCCACTTGGCCGTTCTTGATCACTACCCAGTGGCAGAGCGAACCGCGCGGGGCCTCGTGGAAGCCGTATCCCTTCGCCTCCTTAGGCCAGCTTGAGGGCTCCCACTTGTCGTTGTTGTGGATTCGCAGGTCTCCGCTCTTCATCTTTGCGGTCAGATCATCGATCCAGACGGGCAGCATCTCAGCCGTGACAAGGGTCTCTATGCCCCTCGCACCGGTTCTGCCGAGGGTGGAAAAAAGCGCTTCAGGACCGACACCGAGTTTCTGAAGGACCATGTCCACCACTTCCTTGACCCTCTTGTGGCCCGATGCATAGGCGACGAGCATCCTCGACAGGGGCCCCACCTCGGTGGCCAGGCCGTCATAACGGATCCCCTTCACCCAGCTATACTTTTTCGCAGTGTCGAGGAACTCATATGGCGGCTTCGGCCCTGTGTAATTCGGTATGGTCTCCCCCTCATACGGGTGCCTTGCCTTCTTGTCATCGTCGCTGTACTTGTACCACGCGTAGGCCACGTCTTCGGTGACCTTCGTCTGGTCGACGGGCTCGACTTTGGAGAGGTCCTTGTTCCTGATGAAGCCAGCAGGGAGCCAGCAATTCGTCGTGTTGCTGACATTGTCGTTCTGGAACTCTCCGTAGGAGAGGTAATTCCCCACCCCGCCGCCGATCGCCGCCCACTCCTTGTAGAAAGACGCCACGGCGAGAAGATCGGGGATATAGACGTTCTTGACGAAGTCGAGAGCCTTTGTGGCCATGTCCTTCATGAAGGCAATACTGTGAGCATTGATAGCGTTCTGGCTGTTAGGGTCGACGGGGATGGCCATGCCGCCCACGAGCCACGTCTGCGGGTGTGGGTTCTTGGCGCCGAGAAGGGCCTGCATCCTGATCACGTCTCTCTGCCAGTCAAGTGCTTCCAGGTAGTGGGCCACCGCCATGAGGTTCGCCTCCGGGGGGAGTTTGTACTCGGGATGGCCCCAGTATCCGCTCGCGAAGAGCCCCAGCTGTCCGCTCTCGACGATTGCCTTCACCTTTCCCTGCACGGCCTTGAAATGCATGACAGAGTTGTTCGGCCAGTCGGATATCGACTGTGCAAGGGCCGCTGTCTTCGCGGGGTCCGCTTTCAGGGCGCTGACGACATCCACCCAGTCGAGGGCGTGGAGGTGGTAGAAGTGTATCGTGTGGTCCTGTACGTACTGGATTCCGTTTATGAGGTTCCTGATGATCCTTGCGTTATCTGGGATGACTGCACCTACTGCATTTTCCACAGCTCTCACGGAGCTTTGTGCGTGAACCGTTGTTCAAACGCCTCATATACGGGAGACAAACGCCCAGCACTCCCTCGGGTCCCTCCCCTTCATCATGATCTCGAGGCCCCTCCACATGGTGCCGGAGGACCAGGCGTCGGTCACCTTGTTGCCGTCAACCTGGGCCTCGATCCTCAGATGCCCCTCGATTCGCGTGATGGGATCGATTGCTATTTTTGCCATGCTTTAACCTCCTTTATAGTATCGGTTTCCTAATGGCTTTCAGGTCCTTCTTTGTCTTCCTTGGGCGGGCCGCCCTTCGCCACCCGTATCGCTGCATGGGCGGCAACGCCGGCCGCGGCAACGGCAGCCACACCGAGACCGATCTTGTCAGCCGTGGCCTGGTAGCTTGCACCGGGCACATTTGGCAGTCTCGTATATATCGGGCCAAAGGCGTCCCAGTTGTTGGTGGCAGCGCAGGCGATACACCCGTGCCCCGCCATGACAGGCCAGCTTGTACCGCTGTTCCACCGTATGCTTGGGCAGTTGAAGTTCGCCTGGGGACCTTTGCAGCCCATCTCGTACAGGCACCACCCGAGCCTGTGCCCTTCGTCTCCCCACTTCCGGACGAACTGACCTGCATCGAAGTGAGGGCGTCTCTCGCAATTGTCGTGTATCCGCTTGCCGTATGCAAAGAGCGGACGATTCGAGCCGTCAAGGGCTGGGAAAGATCCGAAGGTCAGATAATGGACGATGACGGCAGTGGTGTTCTCGGGGTTGTGGGGGCAGCCCGGCAGATTCACGTAGGTGATACCCGGGACGGCCTGTCCCACACCGACACACCCTGTAGGATTCGGCTTGGCACTCGCAATCCCACCCCACGAGGAGCATGAACCCACGGCAAGCGTGAATGCCGCGTTGCCGCACACTTCCCTCGCGATCTCCAGAGCGGTCCTGCCCGCGACGGTGCAGTAGATACCGCCGTCCTTCATCGGTATCGCGCCTTCCACAATCGCAACGTACTTCCCCTTCTGATTCTTTACGACGTCTTGAAGCGCCTTCTCCGCAGCCTTGCCGGAACCTGCCATGATGGTCTCGTGATACTCGAGCGAGATCACGTCCAGCACGACCTGTGCGATAGTGGGGTTCGTGGCCCTGAGGATCGACTCGGAGTCACCCGCACAATCAGAGAGTTCCAGCCATACTGCATAGGGCCTTTGCTTCTTCTCAAGGGCTTCCGCGATCGTAGGGACCATCGTCGACGGCAAGGCGAGCGTCGCCGCCATAGCCGTGCAGAACTTGATAAAGTCCCTGCGGGATACCCCTCTTCGAGAAAGGCATTCAAAGAGGCTCTCTTCTCCCATACCCAACCTCCTATCCCATGTTTTCCCAAATTGTATATAGATATAGTGTGTATGTCAATAAGGAGGGGCAAGAAAAGCCGCTGAAGCGTATTGATTTTTTTTATGTACGGATAAGTTTCAATATGAGAAGCAGGAGGAAAAGGCTTCAGTCGGGCATCTGATGCCGGTTGCTACTATGGCAGTGCCGGGCCCATACGATATTCACACATCGATATTGCTGAGCCAGGGCGGGGGGCAGCGGAGGGGCTTGACTCGCCTTCGCCGTGATGCTGCTAGCAACGCGTGAATGATTTCGGCTGGTCTACGGACAATCTGAGTTTCTCCCTGAGAACAACCGCCTGACCGAGCGATATGCAGGCATCGTTGCAGGGGACCTTCTCATGGACATAGACATCGAAACCGCTGGCGGAGAGTCGCGACCTGACCTGCCCAAGAAGATAGGCGTTCTGGAATACTCCGCCGCTGAGGCCGACCGTGCGCACGCCTGTCTTCACCCTGATGGCATGCACCACCCTGTCGACCACATCGACCATTGTGTTGTGAAACCTAAAGGAAATCAGAGATGTAGCCGTCCCTGCGGCAACTTCTTTCACGACCTCCCGCAGCATCGGCGAGAAGTCGACCTCCATCCTCTCTTCTCCATGCAGCGCAAACGGATACGAACGGTCGTCCCCGCCCTGAAGGACGCTTTCGAGGGCGATTGCCGCTTCGCCTTCGAACGTGTTACGTTCGCACACCCCCGCAATCGCGGAGGCGGCATCGAACAGCCTTCCGGCACCGCACGAAAGCGGGGAAAACTGCCTGTTCCCCCTGATCTTCAGCAGGTTTTCCAGGACAGGCCGTCCATACTTCGCCACAAACCCGATCGACTCGAGCGCCTCCCACAGCTTGGGCCTGCATCCCGAACATGCCGAGGAAACGCAACCGCTTGGCTCAGAAACCGCATCGGCGAGGAGGCTGACAGCGGTCCTCCAGCCCTCCTTTATAGCCCGCTCCCCTCCCGGAAGAGCAACATACCTGAAATGTGCCACACGCGAGAAGCCTCTCAGGTCGCAGACCATGAATTCGCTTCCCCAGAGATTACCATCGATGCCGTAGCCGGTCCCGTCGAGCGCGACACCGATAACGGGGCCCCGGAGTGCGTGTTCTGCCATCACCGATGCGATGTGCGCGTGATGGTGCTGAACCGCGTGGCTCTGAAGACCGGTCTCCCTGCCTCGTCTCACCGCCCAGTGCGTAGTGAGGTAGTCGGGATGAAGATCATGGGCAAGCGCAACAGGGCGGCAGCGGTAGACATGCTTCAGGTTCGCAAGCGTCTCTTCGAAGAAAGACACGGTTTCGAAATTCTCCATGTCGCCGATGTGCTGACTCACGATCGCGCAGTCCTCCTTGGTGATCGTGAAGGTGTTCTTTATGTCCGCCCCGCATCCGAGTACCTCAGGGCCGCTGTCGGCCAAGAGCAGCGCTTCGGGGACGAATCCCCTTGACCTCCTCACGAACGAGGGCGCCCTGCGTCCAGGCTCTGCCACGGCGGCCAATCCCGCGTCCGGGAACGCGACGACCGAATCGTCGACCCTCATGAAAATGTCCCTGTCATGAAGGAGAAAGGCATCAGCCATTCCCGAGAGGCGCTTCATCGCCTCATCATTGTCTATGACGATCGGTTCCTCCGAAAGATTACCGCTCGTCATGACGAGCGCCGACAGGCGCGAACGGTCCTTTCGAGTCCCAGTGACGGGATACCTGAACAACAGATGGTGAAGGGGCGTATAGGGGAGCATGAAACCCAAAAGACTGTTCATAGGCGCGATTTCCTCGGAAAGGGGAAGGGACTTTTTCTTCCTCAGGAGCACGATGGGCCTCCGACTGTCTTCGAGCATCGCCTCTTCGTCGGCAGAAACCTCGCAGAACTCCTTCACCGCCGAAATGTCCGGCGCCATAAGAGCGAAGGGCTTGTTCCGCCTCTGCTTCCTGTCACGAAGCAGCCTCACTGTCTCCTCGTCGCGCGCGTTGCAGCAGAGATGGAACCCGCCGAGACCCTTGATCGCCACGATGGCTCCGCGCTCCAGGAGCGCGATAGCCCCCTCAATGGGGTCCACGTCGTCCGGGACGTCGAAGGCATGATTACGACTCTCGAGGGTCACCCGGGGCCCGCACACAGCGCAAGCATTGGGTTGAGCGTGGAACCTCCGGCTCGATGGATCGTGATATTCCACGGCGCAGGCAGCGCACATGCCGAAAACAGACATCGTGGTGTTGGGCCTGTCGTACGGCACCTTCATGGTGATCGTGTAACGGGGACCGCAGTTGGTGCAGTTGATGAAGGGATAAAGATACCTCCTGTCTCGCGGGTCAAACATCTCGGCAAGACAGTCGGCGCAGACAGAGGTATCGGGAGAGACGTGCGTAAAACTCCCCTCGTCGGTGCTTTCGACTATGGTGAAGCCGACATAGCCGTGAGGGGGCAACTCTTCCACCGTGATGTCGTGAATGCGGGCGAGGGGCGGACAGTCGCTCCCGATGGATTCGACGAATCTCTCCGACTCGTCCCCCTCAAACTCGATTACCACACCTCGGGTAGTGTTCATCACATACCCGTGTCCCCGCATTTTCGTGGCAAGGTTATAGACGAAAGGCCGGAAGCCGACTCCCTGGACAACCCCGGTGACCACGATGCGAAGACGGCTCATCGTGAGGGGACTTTCTTTATAAAGATTTCCTTTGCGAGATCCGGGTCTATCGCGATGGTGGTCTCATCGACTTCGAGCACCACCGAGGGTCTCCTCTGGACGAGCCGCACCGTTACGCCCGGTATGATCCCGATTGAACTCAGCCGGCCTATCCGTGCGGCCTCCGACGGGGTAATGAACACTATCTTTCCCCGCTGGCCGACCTCGAAATCGGTGAGGCGGACAACCACCGGCTGCACGTCGACACGGTATTTCTTGCAGCATTCGCCTCTGGGGATGGGCTTGCCGTGCGGACAGGTGGGGGGGTGTCCGAGGAACGTACAGACGCTGTCGGTGAGTTCCTCGCTCAGCATGTGTTCCATCCTGCACGCGTCCTCCTCTATCTTGTCCTTCGACAGGTCGAAGACATCGGTGAAGAGACGCTCGGCGAGTCTGTGCCTCCTTATGAGACCCTTGGCGAGTTCGTACCCCTTCGGGGTGAGCTTGATTCCCCCGTCCTCAATCCTCGCAAGGCCCTCTCCGGAAAGAATATCGATGACAGCCCGGGGGTCGGGGTCGTCGGAACTCAGTGTGAAGCGGTCAACGCCGTAACGGTGCTCTTCGCTCAGGAGCCAGAGGAGTTCAAGGGCCTCGTCGATGCGCTCCCGCTCCACGCTCATCCCCCGCCGATGAACAACGGAACGGTCATAACGCGGTCAAAGCTTTTCCTGTGAACGGGACATGGGCCGAGTCTCCTGAGAGAGCTGAGATGCTCCTGGGTGGCGTATCCCTTGTGCCTGTCGAAACCGTACTCTGGATAGAGGCGGTGGTAACGGCGCATAATCCTGTCCCTCACTACCTTTGCGACAATTGATGCGGCGGCAATGGAAAAGCTCTTCGCATCACCCTTGATCACCGGCACCTGAGGCGTGAGGATTCCCGGCACACTGATGCCGTCGATGAGCACAACATCCGGCTGACGGTCCAGTCCCGCCACAGCATCGCACATCGCCTTGCGCGTCGCCCTGAGGATGTCGGTTCTGTCTATGTCTCCGGCCTCCACGCTGCCGATACCCACGCTCAGCGCGTTCAGGACGATCAGCCTGAAGAGGCTCTCACGCTCCACCTCGGGGACCTTCTTTGAATCCCTCACCCTGTCTATCTTCGCATCCCTGGGGAGGACCACCGCCGCGGCAACCACGGGCCCTGCAAGAGGTCCCCTGCCGGCCTCGTCAACGCCGGCAATCACCGTGAATCCCTCACTGCGTACCGACTCGTCGAAGCCGTAAAGATCCACAGGTTCAGGCTACGCTTCCGACTGTTCCACAGGCTTGGCAGGTTGCGCAGTCTTGGCCTCCCTCGCCTTCTCCTTGACCCTCGTCTCCTTGCCCTTCTTGCCTCTCAGGTAGTAAAGCTTGGCCCTTCTCACGTCGCCCCTCTTCAGCACTTCGATCCTGTCTATCGAGGGGGAATGGACGGGGAATATCCTCTCGACGCCGACTCCGAAGGAGATCTTCCTCACCATGAACGTCTCCCGCGCGCCGCTCCCCTTCCTGCCAATAACGATACCCTCGAAGGGTTGGAGCCGTTCCTTATCCCCTTCGACGACCTTCACATACATCCTGACAGTGTCGCCCACATTGAACTGCGGAACGTTTCTCTTAAACCCCTCTTCTATGGTCCTGATCGGGTCCATGTTCTCCCTCCACGTGCTGAGCTGACATTCTCTCCGAGCAAAGCTCCTTCAATATCTCAAGATCATCGCGGTCCAGCGGCGCCTTATCGAGGAGTTCGGGCCTCCTTCGGAGCGTTCTCCTGAGTGCCTCCCTCCTGCGCCACATCTCTATCTCGCGGTGGTTGCCCGAGAGCAGCACCCCGGGAACCTTCATCCCCATGAAATCAGGCGGACGGGTGTAGTGCGGATATTCGAGCAAGCCCCAGGAGAAGGATTCCTCCCTGACGGAAGCATCATCCCCGAGAACACCGGAGACAAGCCGCGCGACGGTGTCTATTATAACCAAAGCGGCAAGCTCTCCTCCAGTGAGCACATAATCGCCGATGGATATCTCTTCGTCGACGAGGTGCTCCCTCACGCGTTCGTCGACTCCTTCATACCTCCCGCAGACGAGTACGACTCTCCTCTGTTCCCTCGAGAGGGCCTCAGCAGCATCCTGCGTGTAAGGCTTGCCCTGCGGGCTCAGGAGGATGACGCATCTCTCTCTGCCGTCGGCCTTTATAGCCTGGAGAGCGCGATAGATCGGCTCAACCTTGAACACCATGCCCGACCCGCCGCCGTAAGGGGCGTCGTCTACGGTTCTGTGTCTGTCGGTGGTGAAATCCCGGAGGTTGAAGAGAGAAACTTCGACCAGCGCCCGTTCCATGGCCCTCTTGAGGATACTCTCACCGAGATAGGCTTGGAACACCTCGGGGAATATCGTCACGACGTCGAAAGCGACGGCCATTTCCTATTCCACAGCTTCCAGGAGTGCGACCTTCATCGTCCCGTCGTCGAGATTTATCCCTTTGACGACATCCCTTACCGCAGGGACGAGGTACTCCCTGCCCTGTCCCCTCACCACGTAGACATCGTTGCTGCCGGTCTCAATGATCTCCTCGACCTTGCCGAGCCTCTCGCCCTCCACCGTAACGACCGTGAGTCCCACAATCTGGTGGTGATAGTAGACACCCTCCGGCAACGGCTCGATCTCCGAAGCCGTCATCCTCAAGAAAGCTCCCCGGTACTTCCGCGCCTCCTCCGGCGACCGGCAGTCATCGAAGGCGAGAATCACCGACGCGCCCCGGACCGACACAGATCTCACCATCTTCCACACATACTCCCCTTCATCTACTCCACGCTTCCCGGGCATTGCGACGGCGACCTCCCGGAGACTTTCGAAGCATTCAGTCGAAGTACTCAGGGGGGCCACTCGCACCTCGCCCCTAACACCCCATTCTTTCACCACCCTGCCGATGGTGACCAACTCGCCGCCCCTGTCGCTCACTTAGCTCACACCGTTCAGAAAGCTAGCTGTCAAAGTCAGGGTGAAGGTGCTGCCGCACACGCATGAATAACCATAGGGTCAAAGCAACTTAACACCCCGGGAACAAATAAAGGGCGTCATGAAACGCCCTTTATCTCAACACTCCGGCCGGAACCGACGATTATTCCAATATTTCGAGCACGCAGCGCTTTCCCACCTTTGTGCCGGCGGCGCCGAGTATCGTCCTCATCGCGCGAGCCGTCTTGCCCTGCTTTCCGATGACCTTCCCGAGGTCGCCCTGAGAGACCCTCAGTTCGAAGACCGTCGTCTTTTCACCTTCTATCTCGGTAACCCTCACATCCTCGGGCCTGTCGACAAGTGATTTCGCCATCGTCTCGATCAACGCCTTCATCGTCTACCTCCACACGAAAGACTGCATGGCCCTCATCTGCGGCCGACAAATCCGCAACGTTAGGCGCTCGCCCTTTCTAAAAGCCTTTTCACCGTGTCCGTAGGTCGTGCGCCGCGTCCGATCCAATAACCGGCCCGTTCACGATTCACCTTTATCTCCGACGGCTGCTTCTTCGGATCGTACGTGCCGATGATCTCGATGAACGGCCCGTCCCGCCTCGCCCGTGAGTCTGCGACGACGATACGGTAAAAGGGATCCTTGTGGGCACCCATTCTTGTCAGTCTGATCTTGACCAAGTCATCACCTCCTGTAGCCCGAAGGGGTCGCTCTGCGGGAACATCACTCCCTGGATTGGGAAACATAATTTTATTACATGCCAGCCGATTAAAGCAACGCGGAACGGTGTCTACGGCCTCAAAAAGGCATGATCCTGGGAAGTCTCATGCCGCGTTTGCCGCCTCCGCCTTTGAACATCTTCATCATCTTCTTCATTTCAAGGTACTGCTTGATCAGCCTGTTCACGTCGGACACGGCAGTGCCGCTGCCCATCGCGATCCTCTTCCTTCTGCTGCCGTTGAGGATGTTGTGATTCCTGCGCTCCTCGGGTGTCATGGAGTTGATGATCGCCTCAATCCTGACGAATTCCTTCTCGTCTACCTTCACGTCCTTCATCGCCTTGCTGAACCCGGGTATCATGCCAAGGAGGTTCTCAAGGGGGCCCATGCTCCGGATCTTCTTGAGCTGGTCCCGCAGATCCTCAAAGGAAAAGCTCTCCTCCAGGATCTTGGTCTGGAGTTTTTCGGCCTCTTTCTGGTCATAGGCTTTCTGTGCCTGCTCGATCAAGGTGAGAACGTCTCCCATGCCGAGTATCCTGTTCGCGATCCTCTCAGGGTGGAAAGGCTCGATCATGTCGATCTTCTCACCTATGCCGATGAACTTTATCGGCCTGCCGGTCACGTGCCTGATCGAGAGGGCCGCTCCACCGCGTGCATCGCCGTCCATCTTTGTGAGGATCACGCCGTCGATACCTATCCGCTCATTGAAAGTCTTGGCCATCGTCACGGCGTCCTGGCCTGTCATCGCGTCCGCGACGAGGAGCACTTCTTTCGGGCTGACGCTGCCCTTTATTTCCCCAAGCTGTTTCATCAGTTCCTCGTCGATGTGGAGCCGTCCTGCAGTGTCGAGGATGACAACGTCACGGCCGCTCTCCCGGGCCTGCTGAACTGCGGCATTACACAGCGCAACAGGGTCCTTCGTCTCTTTTGAAGAAAACACCGGTATGTCGATCTGTCTGCCGAGGGTGATCAGTTGGTCGATGGCCGCAGGCCTCTGGAGGTCGGCAGCCACGAGGAGCGGCCTCCTTCCCTCACGTTTAAAGACCTTTGCAAGCTTTGCCGAAGTGGTTGTCTTACCGCATCCGTGCAGGCCAACCATCATCAGCACCGTCGGAGGATTGGGCGATAGCTGTATCCTCGCGCTGGTCGCCCCGAGAAGCTCGCAGAGCTCGTCATGCACGATCTTGACAACCTGCTGCCCCGGAGAGAGGCTCTCCAGGACATCCTTGCCCACCGCCTTGTCCCTTACACGCTGGACAAACTCCTTGACGACCTTGAAGTTTACGTCCGCCTCGAGGAGGGCGAGTCTTATCTCCTTAAGCGCCACATCCACATCTTCCTCCTTGAGGAGGCCCCTTCCCTTGAGGCGCTTAAATACGACATCGAGCTTTTGACTCAGGCTTTCAAACATGGTTCAACTCCTTGGTGACAAGACCGAGCACTGCGTTTCCGGCGGGCTACAGGAGAGCCTCTATCTCTTTCGTCATCTCCTGTGTCAGGCTTGGGGCAAAGCCCATGTGCTTCTTCTTGAGTACTCCCTTCTTGTCTATGACAAAGCTCGTCGGGATCGTAAACACGCCGTAAAGCCTGCTCACGTCGCCGGTGTCCATCAGCACGGGATAGGACAGGCTGTGCTCCTTCCTGAAAGAGGTGATGGCGCTCTTCGCATTCGCCCCCACATCCATCGAGATGCCGAGGACCACGAGGCCCTTGTCCCTGTATTGCTCGTGGATGGTTTCGATCTCAGGCGCAGCCAGCTGGCAGGGTCCGCACCAGCTCGTGAAGAATTCCAGCATCACAACCTTCCCCTTGTAATCGCTCAGGTTCACCTTTTTGCCCTCGACATCGGTGAGTGAAAAAGAAGGGGCGAGACGGTTCAGTTCCGCAGGTCCTGACGGGCTCGCACCCTGTTCCTCCTGCTTCGCGCAGGAGCAGGCAACCACTGCGGCACAGAGGATCAACAAGATGAGTCTTATTCCAGCTTTAACGTTCATGATCTAATATGGTGAAGTATCTCGTACTAGGAAGTCTATCGGGTAAGGCGCTGAGCCTGCCTGCGGCTACGCCCCAAGGAGCGCGTCGAGTTTGGACTTCAACTGCGGCTTCGGGACAGCGCCCACGATCTGGTCGACTTTCTCCCCGTTTTTGAAAAAGATAATCGTGGGAATACCCATGATCTTGTATTTCGAAGCGACGTCGGGATTCTCGTCGGTGTTGAGCTTGCCAACCTTCACTTTACCCGTGTACTCCTTCGCGAGTTCCTCGACTGTGGGAGCGATGATACGGCAAGGCCCGCACCACACCGCCCAGAAATCCACCATCACCAGGCCGTTTGCCTGCAGCACTTCCTTGTCCCAAGTCGCACTCGTGAGCTGAACGATCCCTTCTGCCATGACGTCCTCCTTAGATTGCTCGAAAACAGTTGTGAAAATTATAATTTTTGACCCAACTCTTTGTCAATTCAGGGCCCCGAGACTTTACAGCATCCGCGGGCGTCTCATAGAATACCCATTATGCGATATGTCATTATCGGCAACGGCGTGGCGGGCACTACCGCCGCCGCCCGCGTGCGGGACCGCGACGCCTCCGGCGAGATCCTTATCGTTAGCGACGAAACCCACCCTTTCTATAGCAGGATCCGCCTCGTCGATTACCTGGCGGGTGAGACTCAAGAAGGAGATCTCATCATCAGGAAAGAAGGCTGGTACGAGGACAAGGGGATCACTCTCAGGCTCGGCTGCGAGGTCAGGGAGATCGTACCCCTCACGAAGAGCATCATCCTCGCCGACGGTAGGGGGGAGGCCTATGACAAACTTCTCGTCGCGACAGGCAGCACCCCCTTTATGCCCCCTCTGGAGGGCTCGGAGAAGAAGGGTGTCTTCACGCTCAAGACGATAGAAGATGCACGTCTCATTAATGAATATCTTTCCGACAAGGAAGAGGTCATCGTGCTCGGAGGGGGGGTCCTCGGCATAGAGGCGGGGAACTCGCTTAGAAAGAGGGGGAAGCGCGTCGCTATCGTCGAGTTCTTCCCGAGACTCCTGCCACGCCAGATGGATGCTGAGGGGTCGGAAATCCTCAAGGCCACCCTCGAACGCATGGGCCTCACCTTTCACCTCGGCACCACTGCCAAAGAGGTTGTCGGTGGCAATCGCGTAGAAGGGCTCCTGCTTCAGGACGGCAGATTCATCAGAGCCGACTCGCTCCTGGTTTCTGCCGGCATCAGACCGAGGACGACGCTCCTCGGGTCCTGCGGGATCAAACTCGGCAAGGGGGTTCCTGTTGACGACAGGATGGAGACAGAAATCCCCGATATATATGCGGCCGGCGACCTGATCGAACACCGGGGGGTCTTCTACGGTATCTGGTCAGCAGCAGAAAAGCAGGGGGAGGTTGCGGGCATTGACATGGCAGGCGGGGACGCCACGTATGAGGGGACGATACCGTCCAACATCCTCAAGGTTGCCGGGGTGGACCTCTTTTCCGCAGGCGATATTGACGCGGAGGGCAGAATGGACTGCATGGTCATCAAGGATCCGGAGAAGGGCGTCTACCGGAAGCTCGTCGTGAAGAACGGACGTCTTGCCGGCTGCATCCTGTGCGGAGACGTGAAGGGACGAAGCGAGATCCTCTCCGCTCTCCGTGAGCACACACCTGTCGAGGAACTCAAGGAGACGATTCCGGAGCTTAACGCAGGTCGAGATCGAGGTTGAGGCTCACAGCAGTATCATCAGGACGGCTCCGTGTGGGAATTATGTGATGGACAGGCGCAGGCGGTACCGGTTAGGATAACGACAGGACCATGGATATCTTCGCAAAGATCGCACAGAGAAAGATAGAAGAGGCGATTGATAACGGCGAGTTCCGAAACCTCCAGGGCTCCGGGAAGCCGCTCGTCCTGGACAACGACGTCATGATACCCGAAGACCTGCGGATGGCTTACAAGGTGCTTAAGAACGCAGGCTGCGTTCCACCCGAACTTGAACTGAGAAAAGAGATCACCTGCCTCAAGGAGCTTATCAACACCCTCGACGACGATAAAGAGCGGTTAAAGAAGATCAGGGAGTTCAACTTCAAGCTGATGAAACTCGAAATGATGCGCGGGAGGCCTCTCTGCTTCGGCGGCAGCAACGACTACGAGATGCTCGTCATAGACAAGATGGTCAGATAAACGCCCGCCTGTGGCGCCTCATTCCAGATCCACCTTCAGCAGGAGGTCGATCATCTGGTCGCTCAGCTCGCCGATGCGTTCAAGCCGTGCTGTTGCATCGAGCTTGAGCGGTCGTGCCGCTTCCATTTCCTCAATGTCACCTGTGCGGGCAAGGTCTCTCAGGAGGGTAAGCGTTGACTCGACAAACCGCACGTGCCGTAGGACCTCCTCGTACTTTTCCGACAGGTTCTTCAGGTTCTTGTCATCGCCGTTTAGCCTCACGCAGAGTCTCCCCTCAAATACAGGGAACGGACAGAAGACCGAAAGTTCTGACCAGGACACGGGGAAGAACAGTTGACCATGTTCCTCACACAGTTACAGAAACGGAGAGGGGGGGATTCGAACCCCCGGTGGAGTTACCCCCACAGCGATTTTCGAGACCGCCCCATTCAACCACTCTGGCACCTCTCCACAGGGGCAAAGTACAGACGACACGGCATGCCGGCGGGGAATGACCCGTCACTCACCTTCGAATTCCGTGAGCGCGTAAACCTTGTAATTCTTCTCCTTCAGTCTCTTCATTCCTCCTACATCGGGAAGACTCACGATGAATGCCATCTCCATGATGATGCCGCCGAGTTTCTCAATAAGCGCCGCTGCTGCGAGCGCAGTCCCGCCGGTTGCGAGGAGGTCATCAATGAGGAGCACCCTCTCGCCCTCTGCGATGGCATCTTTATGCATCTCGATGCTATCCGTACCGTATTCGAGTTCATACTCCTGGGATACCTTTTCTGCGGGAAGCTTGCCTTTCTTCCGTACAGGTACGAACCCCTTGCCTAGGGTGTAGGCAAGAGCCCCGCCGAGGATGAACCCCCTGGACTCGATACCCACAATCACATCGAAAGGAACGTCGCCCTTGACATACCTTTGCGTGAGACTGTCCACTACGAGGCGGAACCCAACAGGATCCTTGATAAGAGTCGTGATATCCCTGAACATGATCCCTTTCTTGGGATAGTCGGCAATGGTGCGAATCCTTGATTTGATCGGCATGTCTCCCCCTATCTGCACACGCACTCGACGGACTGTATCTTGGGTATTGTTTTCAGCAGCAACTCTTTCACGTTCTCGGCGTTTCGTGTCATCGTGCGGAGGATCATCTCCCAGGTGACCGGTTCCTCGCCCTCCTTCCAGCAGTCGTAATCCGTGGACATGGCGATCGTCTGGTAGCAGATCCCGAGTTCCCTGGCGAGTATCACTTCGGGCACCGTAGACATATTGATCACATCGGCTCCGAACCCCCTGAACATGTGAGATTCTGCCTTCGTCGAGAACCGTGGTCCCTCGATGGTGATGACTGTCCCTTTCCTGTGATGGCGCAGCCTGAGCTCTTTCGCCGACTCGACGAGGTATTCCCTCAGACGGTGACAGAAGGGCTCGCTCATCGGCGTGTGCACCACCTTCTCCTCGTGGAACGTGAGGGTCCTGTGCTTCGTGTAGTCGATGAACTGATCGACGAAGACGATGTCCCCGGGTCTTATCCTCTCCCTGAGCGAACCCACGGCCGTTGTAGCGAGTATGTGGGTACAGCCCTCCTTCTTGAGCGCGTAAAGGTTCGCGCGGTAGTTGATGCCCGTCGGATATATCGAGTGGTCTTTCCCGTGACGGGCAAGGATAGCCACACTGACGCCGTCAATCCGGCCCGTCGTAAGGCGAGAGGAGGGTTTCCCGTAAGGAGTGGAGACCGCCTTGTCCCTGGCCCCCTTCATGAGCTGCGGATCATCCAGTCCGGAACCGCCTATGATGCCGATCTTTACTGTCATTGGTCCTTTACCAGCTCCCTTTGATGTGCACCGATTACAATAATTGAAAAGCCTTGACCCGTGTCAACCTTGCAGCTGCTTTCGGCAGGGGGCATGAAATCCTGTAGTCCAGGAGGGTTACGAGGCCGTCCCATGCCGCGGCACGCTCAACAAAAGTCCGGCCCCCCTACCTCGTGGTTCTCGACCTTCGGGCCGAAAAGAAATCCCTTAAAAGGGCCGCGCATTCATCCTCGAGGAGGCCGCCACTGACGATCACCTGATGATTCAACCTCTCGTCCGAGAGCAGGTGATAGAGGCTTACCACAGCTCCTCCCTTACGGTCACTGCACCCGTATACAAGCCTGCCGAGCCGAGCGTTGACCATGGTGCCCGCGCACATGACGCACGGCTCTTTGGTTACGTACAGCGTAGCATCGGTCAGCCTCCAGGTCCCTCGCTTTCTGCAGGTCTCCCTCATCACGAGCACCTCCGCATGGGCAGTGGGATCCAGACTCGACTCCCTCTCGTTGTGACCTCGGGCCACTATCATGCCATCCGCTACCAGGATTGCTCCTACTGGCACTTCCCCCTTCGCGAAGGCGGCTGCCGCCTCCGCGAGGGCAACCCTCATAAACCCAGCGTCGTCAGCCACGACACCCACTCGCCGACACCTTCGCCAGTGATGCAGGAGACCTCGAAGATTCTGAGCGACGGATTGAGCGAAAGGGCGTCTCTTCTGATTCTCCCGGGATCGACCTTGAGATAGGGCTTGAGATCTATCTTATTGATGACGAGGGCGGCTGATTCCTGGAACATAAGCGGGTACTTGAGGGGCTT
>JBLMXV010000145.1:0-44322 GCA_050257935.1 Chloroflexota bacterium | reverse complement strand
TTCTTGCCTGTTTCAGCATTCCTTCTGACAGATCCAACCCTGAGATTTCAATACCAAGGTTTCGCAGGTACTCTGCAGTTTGACCGGGGCCACAGCCGAAATCCCAGACCGGCCTTCTGTCCCCGAGCTCTTGCGAGAATCTCTGGAGTATTTCCTGATCTTTCCGTTTCTTCTCGTGCTCACCAGAGAATGTTTCTGCGTATTCTTTTGCCACCGTGTCGTACAGTTTCTCCAATTTGTCCAAATTCTGCTCCATGGTCACGCCATAACGGTTCAGATGGAGGGGTGTGTAGCTTCTTGCGTTTCACCTAAAGCGATGTGAACGTCATGAACCTGAAACCACCCGTCGGCCGCCAGACGCTCGATGAGTTCTTTGACCTTCATGCGCAAAAAGTTTACTCGCGGTCCAGCCATAGTCGCATAGCGGGCCGCATAACTCGGCTGGCGATCACGCCCGTCCGACGTGGACGTGCTTGCTGCCTGTTCGATCACGTCAACCGTTTCGACTGTTTACCTGTCAGGCTGTGGATTTCGATCCTGACAACCGCAGTGCGTGTCAGCGTCTCCGGCGGAAAGACGAACGACTGTGCTGAGTACTGCGCCATTATTGCTGTCAAGGCGGTCCTTCTTTGCTCGACATCTTCGATCAGCTTCGCGTTACCAAACCCAATGACACTTTGGAACCGCATGCCCCAATTGCAACCTTGGTCAGCCTCAACGATGCCTTCGACAATATCGAACTCGAAGCAGACCTTGTCGTTTCGACGCAAGATATCAAGTTTTCGGCCTTCTTTTGCACAATGGAAGTAGAGGGCTTTGCCATCGTAGCCGAAACAGAGCGGGACAACATAAGGTTCCCCGCCGTCTGACAGGCCAAGTCGACAGACCTGACTGCGGCGGATGATCGCGTCGATCTCCGCCCTATCCTTTATCTCCTTTTCGTCTCTTCTCATTATTCCCTTTCAGACAACTAATGATCATGCGGCGTCACCGTTTTCTGCACTCCACGCTCAGTATAGCACATTCAGGGACGGAGATGAAGCTGCTTAACCATAAGAAACAATGACTTAGATTTACGACATGTTGTGCTTTCCGATATTAAAGAACAGAGACGACGGTCCGATAATAAAAGAAATATGGCAATCCTCGTCCTTCAGGCGCAGCTTCCGGACTTCCAGGATATCCTCTTAGACAAGAAAACGGTACAAGAAAGAAAGACTACAAGCAGAAAGGGGCCGAGATGAATCCAATCAGTCTGCTAGGTTGTGCGCTCATCCTGGCTGTGTTTGCCCACTTAGGCGCAGAGGGGGTTGACTGGGTATATGTCGAGACTGACGCTGTCACGGGGAACGAATTTTACATTAAGTCCGCAGGCGATACTCGAACTCCAGAGGACGTGGTGAGAGTGTGGATCAAAACCGTTGTCTCAGACAAGTACCGCGACAGCCTCAATAAACGGTATGGGTTAAGAGATGTGCAGAAGATAAAGGCCCTTTGGGAATACAATTGCGCTGCCAGACAAATGCGTCTGATCGCCAACGAAATGCTCAGCTCACAGGGGGCTCTTTACCCCTCAGGCCCCAACGAGAACGCCAAATGGGACCCCATACCACCAGACTCGATAAGTGAACATTTCTACAGGCGTCTATGCCCTGAGAGGGACTACAAATAAACCTGCAAATGAACGGGCATTGATCTCACAAAGACGGGATAGCATCACAGCGGCAAGTGACCTCTCCCCTTCGTCGGCAACGTTTCACTCTTCCGGCTTCCGCCATCTGTCTTTCGCTTTTCTCCAGACGTTCACAATCATCGAACTGACGGTCTTCTTTCTCTGGTGAAAGGACACCTGAATTGCTTGGATTTCCTCGCCCATTTGCGCATCCAGCGAAGACGACTTCCTGACTGCCAGAATCTGAGATGGATAGACGCTTCTGTGTCCGGTGATGAGGTAACTGACGATGCAGGCTACTGCCGCGTAAGGTCCGATTGAAGAGCCGAACATCTCAACAGCCATGATGCTTGCCGAGATCGGAGTATTCGCTGCTCCCGCCAGGAGACTCACAAAACCGATGGCTGACAGCATTCCAACGTCTATCTGAAATACGCTGCCAAGGGCTGAACCGGCAGTTGCACCGATGAAGAAGATTGGCGTGACTATCCCTCCACTCCCGCCCCAATTGAGCGTAATAGAAGTGAAAACGATCTTTAGAAACGGAGCATACCAGGACACACTCTCGCCGTTCAGGCACGATCTAACGGTCTCCAAGCCAAGGCCAAGATATTGCCTGCCGAGGATGAAGGTGAGGAGCACGAGGAGACATCCTCCGAAAACCCCTTTCAGCGGCGGCCACATTCTCAGTTTGCCGGATAATCTGTGTCCGATCCTCATTCCCTCGGTTAGAAGGAGTGACACGAAACCAAAGATTATGCCGGAAAGTACCACCTTCAGGAGGAGCGTTTCACTGATGGCCGGAACGACGACGGAGGAGGTGTGAAGATAGGGAATCTCGAAGAACGATGAGATCTGATACGCCGTCACCCCGGCAATAAACGAAGGCAATAGCACGTCATAGAGGAGACTTCCGATAAAAAGAACTTCCACGCCGAATATCGCCCCCGCTATCGGCGTACCGAAAACGGTAGCGAAACCCGCGCTGATTCCGCAGATTACCAGCTTCCTTCTGTCTCTTTCCCCGAACCTGAGGAGTCTGGCAAGAAACGACGCCAAAGCGGCTCCAATTTGCGCGCAGGGACCTTCCTTGCCTGCCGAGCCCCCGATTGCAAGAGTGACTATCGTGGTGAAGAGTTTCACTGGAACGACGGCTAAAGGGATCTTGCTTGCATGCCTGTGAATTGCTTCGATGACCTTTTCCGTCCCGTGGCCTTCGGCGTCGGGCGCGAGGTATCTCGTCAGAAATGAACTCAGAAAAAAGGCGACGGGCAGAAGAAGAAAGGCGTAATGATAGCGATCCACAATGTTCAATGCCGAGGAAAGAAGAGTAAGAAAAACAGTTGCGGCAAGACCGACAATTACTCCGGTGCAGGAAGCAAGTACAATCCATTTGATAACGCTGGTAAAGAGGACAGCTTCTTCTGCTATCGTTCGCCACTTCACGCTTTCATTCCACGATTACCTTGCGAATCTACCCGTTTCCATCCTCTGCAGGCTCAGTATACCTTGGAACACTGCTTCAGAGCCAATAATCGAGGGCGGGTCTTCGTAGTATGGCTCACAGTCACAGGGCTGAAGTTATGAAGTTCCACAAGATTGAAGATATCGTTGTAGCGGCAAGTGAGGAGATAGGTGTCGTCCTGAGCGCTTATTCAGGGCAGGATAGACCATCTCTTATTGGGGCTCCCATGTCTTTCCCTTGTCGACGATGTGAATGACATGCCATCCCCTTCGGCTGAGTTCCCTTGCGATCCATCTCCTGTGGCACTTCCACGGAAATCTCTCCGCGCAGATGATTACGGCGCAGGCGCTCCGAAGGATATCCTCGACCTTATCGATCCCCTTCATGAACTCCTCGCCCGACGCGTAGCGCTCATAGCCGCCCTTCCTGAAGCCGCCGAGATCCTCGCCCAGAAAGAAATAGCCGATCCCTTCGCTTTGTAAATGGGGTTGCAGATTCTGACGGGAGAAATGGGGTAGCTTGCTCGTCGGGAATCTTCTCACGTCTATGACCGCCTCTATGCCGTAGTCTGAAAGTATTTCGATGAAATCCTCCTCGCTCCTCCTTCCGGTGCCGAGGGTATATACGATCCGTGATGGGGCGGACACGTCGGTAGGCACAATGGCGCTGATCAGAGTGAGGAGACCACAAATTTCGGCACGACCACGATCCCTCCGGGGCTCACGTGAAACCTTTCGCGGTCCTTCTCGAGATCATAGCCTATTCTCTCACCCGGCGGGATGAAGACATCCTTGTCGATGATTGCCTTTCGTATCTTGGCATGCCTTCCGATCTCAACGTTCTCCATGAGGATGGAATCCCTCACGTCGGCCCAGCTGTTGATCCTCACGTTCGGGGAAAGGACGGAGTTCTGCACCCTCCCGCCGCTGATGATGCAGCCGTCGCAGACTACGGAGTCCAGGGCGATACCCATCCTGCCTCCCTTGTACTCCTGGGCGAAGACGAATTTTGCCGGCGCATTCTGTTGCTGGTAGGTCCTCATCGGCCATTCTTTGTCATAGAGGTTGAGGAGGGGATCGACTGAGGCAAGGTCCATGTTCGCCTCCCAGTAAGCATCAAGCGTACCCACATCCCTCCAGTACTTGGCCGACTTCCTGTTCTCGTCCTTGAAGTTATACGCGAAGACCTTGCCGGTCTTGAGCATGCCCGGGATTATATCTCTGCCGAAGTCATGAGCCGACACCCTGCCCGCGTCTGTCTTGAGCTCCTCGATCATCTCCTCCGCATTGAAGATGTAGATTCCCATCGATGCGAGGCACTGACCCGAGTCCCCGGGCATCGTCTTGGGCTCCTTCGGCTTCTCCTCGAAGTCGACGATGCGCCACTCGGCATCGACTCCCATGATACCGAAGGACGACGCCTCCTCCCTGTCCACCTCGATCGCCGCGACGGTGGCGCCAGCTCCCTTCTGTAAGTGAAAGGAGAGCATCTCTGAGTAATCCATCTTGTAGATGTGGTCACCGGAAAGTATCAGAAGATAGGGAGGCGCCGCCTTTTCGATGAAATATATGTTCTGATAGACCGCGTCCGCAGTACCCGCGTACCACCGCTCGTCGATCCTCTGCTGCGGCGGGATCGAGACTATGAACTCGTCAAGCTCGGGACTCAGCAGAGGCACCCATCCGACGGCGATGTGCCTGTCGAGTGAGAGTGACTTGTACTGGGTGATTACGGCGATCTTCCTCACATTGGAGTTGATACAGTTGCTGAGGGTGAAGTCTATGATCCGGTACTTGCCCCCGAAGGGAACCGCCGGCTTCGCCCTGTGTATCGTCAGGGGATGGAGCCGCTCTCCCTTTCCGCCTGCAAGGATGATGGCGAGGACGTCCTTCATCGGCGCCTGATTCTTCATCACGGTCATGCAGAACTATACCAAGAACATGGTACCGAGTCAACAAAACATCCGTTCGGGGAGAGCGCCCGCACGGCCATGCTATAATGGTGAAAACGCGACGTTACAGTTGTATTAGGGGGCAGAGCGGAGCGCCTTCGATCCTTTCTGAATGCGATGAGATTCAATCCAGAGTGAGCTGTCTACGAATTCACTGCCGTGTGATACCCCGTTTCCCTCAAGGGTGGTCTTACGATGAATAATGTATCGGACAGAAAGGTTTCCGGCATCTCCGCCCTGCCCTGCGGATTGTTCCTTATGCAACGCCAAGGCTGTCAGTCAGCCGACTCGAGACTTGATACGGTGAACGCCCCCAACCCCGCAGAAGAGGGACATCCCGTAAAGCATTCCCTCAAAATCCCTGCGAGATTCGCCCGGCTCATCGCCGCCTTGCTCCTCATCATCATCCTTGTTCCGCCGCTGCACGCCCTATCGGAACAGAAGGTGACGGTATACCTGTTCTGGGGAACCGGCTGCCCTCACTGCGCACGGGAGAAGGAATTCCTGAAACACCTCGGGGACAAGTACCCGCGGCTCGAGGTGAAGTCCTACGAGGTATGGTATAACAAGAAAAACGCCGATTTCTTCATCGAGATGTCCTCCGCGTACGGCTTCACGCCCCGGTCGGTTCCAGTCACTTTCGTCGGCGACTTTCCTCCCATGGCTGGCTTCCTGGGGGAGGAGATGCACGGCAGGATTCTGGAGGACAGAATCCGCTACTGTATCGAGCGGGGATGTGCGGACCCCGTGCGAAAGCTGGGGGCGCCTTCGAAGGCTAAGCAGGCGGTCGCCGAGGAGGACTCCCAGATGGTCTTGCCCCTCGTGGGGAAGATCGATACCGACAAGCTTGCCCTGCCCGTTCTTACCGTGCTCATCGCCGGCATGGACGGCTTCAATCCCTGCGCATTCTTCGTACTCTTTCTGCTCCTCAGCTTGCTCGTGTATGCCGAGTCACGTAAGAAGATCCTCCTCATAGGCGGCACTTTTGTCTTTTTCTCCGGATTCGTCTATTTCGTCTTCATGGCGGCCTGGCTGAACATCTTCCTCCTAATGGGGCAGGTCCGCGTCATCACGGTTGCTGCAGGTGTGATCGCCGTACTGATCGCCGCCCTCAATGTGAAAGACTTCTTCCTTTTCAAGAAGGGGATATCTCTCACCATACCGGAAGGGGCAAAGCCGAAGCTCTTCGAACGGATGAGGGGGCTTCTCAAGGCCCCGTCGCTCACCTCCATGATGATCGGCACGGTGGTGCTCGCGGCGGCTGCGAACACTTATGAACTCCTCTGCACCGCAGGCTTCCCCATGGTCTACACGAGAGTCCTCACACTGCGCGCCCTTCCCCAGATCGAGAACTATCTCTATCTGGTCTTCTACAACATTATATATGTCGTTCCTCTCAGCGTGATCGTCGTGGTCTTTGCGCTCACCCTGGGGGCCAGGAGGCTCACTGAATGGCAGGGAAGAGTTCTTAAGCTCGTGTCGGGTGTGATGATGTTCTGCCTCGGGCTGCTGCTCCTCGTCAATCCCGACCTTCTCGGTAATGTGGCGGTCTCGGCAGGCCTGATCGCCCTCTCTCTCGTCGCAGCGGGCGTGATAGTCGTCATTCACAAGAAACGGGATCGCTCACGAAGGCGATGAGGTCGAGCAGATCCATGAGTCAGTTGACAGAAAGAAGCCGGCGTTACATGAAGAACACTGCATGGGACATGGCGGAAATGCCGGAAACATTTCTGTGCGACACTTATTCATCGTGAGACCACCCTTGAGGGGCACTGTTGTACCCCGCCGGCAGTGAATTCAGGGAGAATCACGCTCAATTGAATCTGATCGCATTCAGAAAAGATTGGAACTACAATTCTCGAAGCGAGGTCATATGGCATGGTACATCTTGAGACATTGACTGGCAGATCCGTCGGCGAGCATCCGGTCGAAATCGTGGAGAGGAAGGGACTCGGGCACCCGGACTATATCTGCGATTCGATCATGGAGGCGATCTCGGTCGCCTTGTCGCACGAGTATATGACGGAGTTCGGCACGATCCTCCACCACAACATTGACAAGGGGCTTCTCGCCGCGGGCAGGGCCTCGAAAAGATTCGGTGGGGGGAAGGTCATCAGGCCCATGGAGCTCACGATAGGCGACAGGGCCACATTCTCCGCAGCGGGCAAAAAAATACCGGTGAAGGAAATCTCCGTCGAGGCGGCGAAGACATGGTTCCGCAAGTCTCTCAGGCTCGTCGACCCCGAAAGGCATGTGCGCTACCGCGTCGCTCTGGCTCCTGGCTCTGAAGAGCTCACTGACATTTTTTCCCGAAAGGGACGAGTAAGAGCAGCCAACGACACGTCGGCAGGCGTGGGCTACTACCCGCTCAGTCACACCGAAAAGGCTGTCCTCGCCGTAGAACAGCACCTCAACTCAGCGGAATTCAAGCGGAGGCATCCCGGGACCGGTGAGGATGTCAAGGTCATGGGCTTGAGATCAGGCTCGAAACTCACGATGACGGTCGCAATGCCGATCCTCACCGGCTTCGTCCGTTCGGAAGAAGACTACTTTGCACAGAAAGAAGCACTGTGCGATGATCTGGAACGCTTCGTGGAAGGGCTCGGGGGATTCATGGAACGGGAGGTTTTCCTCAACTCTCTCGACAAGCGAGGCCGCGGCCTCGGCGGCATGTACCTGAGCCTTCTCGGCACTTCCGCAGAGGACGCCGATTCAGGTCAGGTAGGTCGGGGGAACCGGGTGAACGGCCTCATTTCGATGAATCGGCCCATGAGCACAGAGGCTGCGGCAGGCAAGAACCCGGTCAGCCATGTGGGAAAGATTTACAACGTCCTCGCCCACCGAATCGCAAAGGAGATTTATGAATCGGGTGAGGGGATCAAGGAAGTCCACGTGATGCTCTTGAGCAGAATCGGGGTGCCCATTGACCAACCGCAAATGGCGACTTCGCGGATCCTGATCGAAAGAGGCACGGATGGCCGCGACATCAAGGAGAGGGCCCGCGCGGTCATAGAGAAGAGGCTGTCAACGATCGGGAGGTTCTGCCTTGAACTTGCCAGGGGCAAGTACCCGGTCTGCTGAGACAGCTGACCGCCCCACAGACTTCACAAATCAGCCGTCCTGGCGAGGGTGGAGGTCCGCATTGCTATTCTCGCGCTTCCCCTTGGTGCAGCCTGCGCGCGATCTCCCGTGCCGCGACAACGCCTGAGACGGATGCCTGCACGAGCCCCCTGCTCACCCCGGCACCGTCGCCAACGGCAAAGAGGTTCTGCACCTCCGTCTCGAGACAAGCGGAGAGCTTGAGCTGCATAGAGTAGAATTTCACTTCCACTCCGTACAGCAGCGTGTGCCTCGAATTCACTCCCGGGGCCACCTTGTCGAGGACCTCGAGCATTTCGAGTATGTCCGAAAGATACCGGTAGGGAAGCACGAAACTCAGATCCCCGGGAGTGGCATCCCTAAGGGTCGGTTCCACGATGCCCTTCGCGATCCGCTCGGGGGTCGACCGCCTCCCCTTCATCAGGTCCCCGAGCCTCTGCACGAGTACGCCACCTCCGAGAAAGTTTGCAAGTCTCGCGATATACCTTCCATACGAGATAGGCTCATCGAAGGGCTCGGTGAAGAACGTGCTCACTAGGAGAGCGAAATTGGTGTTGCCGCTCTTCCTGTTCGCGTAGCTGTGCCCGTTCACGGTCCATATACCCTTGAGATGTTCCTTCACCACCTCCCCGTAGGGATTCACGCAGAACGTCCGCACCCTGTCGTCGAACTTCTTGGAGTAGAACACCAGCTTAGGCTCGTAGGTGACGCTGGTGAGGTGTTCGAAGACCGACGCGGGGACTTCGACCCTGACGCCGATATCCACCGGGTTCTTCAGGAGGGTCAGCCTGAGCCGCTTCGCTTCGGTCTCGAGCCACTTCGACGAGGCCCTTCCAGGGGCAAGAACTACGATCGGAGCGGAGATCTCCGTTCCGTCGTGAAGCCTCACTCCCACAACCCTTCTTCTGTCCACGAGCACCCGGCTCACCTCGGTGACGCACCTGCTCTCGATGCTGCCCTGCATATCGTCTCTCATGCGCGCCAGAAGTTCCCTGCAGCGATCGGTACCGATGTGGCGGATGCGCGAGGGGATAAAGGTGAGGTCATTCTTCGCAGCCAGGTCACGCAACTCGGTCACCTGTCTCCCGTCACCGCCGTAAGTCTGCTGAGGTGCCCCATAGGCGATGTACAGTTTGTCCACATGGTCGATCAGCTCTTCGAGAAGGGACTTCTCGAGAAACGTGTTGAGGTGACCGCCTATCTCAGGTGAGAGGTTGAGCTTCCCGTCGCTGTAAGCCCCCGCGCCTCCCCACCCGCACACGATCTCGCATTCGGGGCACGACTGGCAGGCAGACGCGGCCTCATCCATGGGGCACCGACGCTCGTCGATGTCCTTGCCCTTCTCGAGGATGAGCACCCTGAGATCGGGCGCGAGGGATCGCAGTTCGAGGGCCGAGAAGATGCCCGCAGGGCCCGCGCCGACGATGATGACGTCGTACGCTTTCCCGGGGAAGACCGGAGCGCCTGACGGCAGAGGATTATTCGATGAGGAGGTAGTCGGCATCATGTATGGTAACGACCCTCCTGTCGATGATCCCGGATGTCTCCGGGAGGATAACGCGATACTTCAAGGAAGATCCCCTCCTCACCTGCTCAGGAATCCCCCTTTTCCAGGTGTGCCCCTTTCCCGCGATCACCACCACTGTCTTACCCTGGTTGCTTTTGAGGTACTCGAGAAGGTGCCACGCCATGGCCTTGTCCCACACCATCTGTGCCTCACAGAAGTTGGTGAAGCTGTGCCCGCGCTTGTGCCCGTGCGCAGCGTGCGCAGTCCTGATGAAATCGAGGTACTCCTGGTCGATATCACAACTTATGCCCGGGGGCAGCTTTTTCAACTCTTCCGGGGTAAGGGATGAGAACCCTGATCTGGCCACTTTTTCGGTGATCTCATCGGGCACATTGAGGCCCACGAGGTCAATCTTCTTTTCCCTGGCATAGGTGAAGATGTCCCGATAGGCCGGCCACGGGACTCTCCAATTGTCGTTGTAAATACGCACGAACTCGTCGGGAGGTATTCTTCCCCTGACCCAGTCATCAAGCGCCTTCTGACTATCCCACCTGAACATCTCAAGCCCGATCCCTACAGGGATACCGCTTTCAAACAGACTTCTCACCACGTCAAGCTGGGCACGCTGGTGCCTCTTGTAACCGTGCAGTTCCCCCACAAAGACGAGATCCACCCCGCGGATCTCCCTGAGCATCTGATCGAAGCTGATCACCGAGCCGTCCTGCACGCGCAGGACCTTCCGGTAACCGTCAGCCCCGTCCTCCGCCGGAACGACTCCGCAGAGCGCGCACAAGACAGCCAGCACTAAAATGAACATACGAAGCGTCATCGCATACCCTAGAAGCGAAGAAAGGCCCCGATGCCGCCTGCCTCCTGCAGTGTCTGGTTCTGGTCCACCACTTCGATCACTGCACCCTGCTGAATCGCCCTCTCACCGGCAAGGTTCACGATACGGTCCACCGTCTCCATCCCAGCCTTGCAGTAGGGACACGTGTCGATCCTCTGCGCCGCCAGCGCACCGCACGCTGTGCAGACGCGGCCGTCCGCGGTGAAGTCCCTCAGTATGACCAGGCGCATGACACGCTGCTCCTGCAGCGAGTGGAGCACGTTGTCCAGACCGAGCACCGCACCTTCATTCTTCATCGCCTTGGCTACGAGAGATGCCACAGTCTCCTCTTTTCTCGCCTTCTCCCAGGCGGCGACCACCGGCTCCACTCTCGCCAGCACCTCATCGGTCTTTGCGAACATCTCCACTTTCACCTGGCCGATCACCCTGTCCAGGACGCTCTTGTGGAGCATTCCTCTCACCATCGCAACCGCCTCGTCCGAGCCTCCTATGATAAGCGTCCTGACCTCTTCGCCGGCGAGAAAGGAGTCGAGCGTCTCGATCACCTCGCGCATGTGCAGACTCACATGGTAGTCGATGTGCCGCTCGTAGTGATTCTGCGCCAGGGCGAACCATCCCCCCTTCTTGTGCTTGCCCGGTATGTCCTCCGCCTTGATCTCGCCGTACTCGACGATCTCGCCGAGGTGGATAACAAAAATCCTCGCCGCATCCTTGCCGACGAGCAGGAGAGCGAACTTCTCATAACTGTCGAGTACTTCGAAGAGCGGCCTTGCATGCAACGTCTTGTCGACGATCAGGTCGTTCTTGACCGGAACACCGAGATGGTATTCCTTCCAGAAGGACTGCGCGCCGGAGCTGAAGACGACGAGCCCTTTCTTAAAAGCCCTCTTGTGTGTGAGTACGAACGAGTCGATTCGATCCAGGTCATCCTTTACCGCCTTGTACACCGCCTTGTCCAAACCCTCTGTCACCGTCTTGAGCATGTTCTTGAAATGGAGACTGTAGTCGCCCTTCTTGTTGAACAGGGGATCCACATTGAGGTAGAGGCTTACGACGTATGCATCCTTGCCCCCGATCGATGCGAGCTCTCTGAGTTCTGCCCTGCTAAGCATGTTCTCCTCCCTCCACGTTTCTGAAAATTTCAACGACTGATACGAAAAGAGCCAGGACGAGCGGACCGAGAATCAGGCCGATCAGCCCGAACAGCTTCAGACCGCCGAGGACGCTGAAAAAGATGACAAGGATCGGCATCTTCGTCCTGTTCCCTATTATGATAGGCCGTAGTATGTTATCGATAAGGCTTATGCCGAAGATGCCCACCACCGCAAGGATCACTGCCTTGTCTATCGCGCCTGTCAGGTAAAGATACGCGGTCATCGGCCCCCACACCGTGAAGGCGCCGAAAAGCGGGATGAACGTGGCGATGGACATGGCAAAGCCCCAGAGTATAGCCGAACGGATTCCGAGCAGTGAAAAGGCTATTCCGCCGACCACCCCCTGCACGAGGGCGACGACCACTCCGCCGTAAATCGTCGATACGATGATGTCCCTGATCTGCCTGTCCAGCCTCTCCTTCTGCGACTCCGAAAAGGGAAGATAGTAGTGGATCTTCTGGACAAAGTCCGTGCCGTCCCGGAAGAAGAAGAAGATAGTGACTGTCATGAGGAGAAAATCGACGATCCCGCTCAACACACCGCCGACACCGTACGTCACCTTGCCGAAGAGGTCCTTGCCGAAATTCGCCACCCGCTCCACCACTGTCTTGTCTATTTCGGCCTGGCTCACGCCGAAGAGCGCTGCGACCCTGTCGACGACCGCTTTGATCTTGGGATCATGCAGCAAATCCTGCAATACCTGAGCCGCACCGCTGTCAAGGCCTTCGAAGAAATGCTTCGCCTCAGCGGCGAGGAGGAGCGAGAAGTAAGACACGGGTCCTATGATTGTCAGCACGATAAGCGTGACCGCCATGACGGAGGCGACGGTCCTCACCTTGACCAACCTGAGAATTACCGCGTAGAGCGGATAAAAAACGATCGAGAGCACCAGGGACCACACGAGAGGGGAGAGAAAAGGCCGGAACATCAGATAGCTGAGGTAACCGAGGACTGCAGTGAGCGACAGGAGGGCGACCAGATAGAACCTGCTAGTCTGCACGGTGGACCTCCGCCTGTCTGTCACGCCCTTCGAGAACCTCGCGCGCAGCGGACACAAATGCACCGAAGAGGCTCGTTGAAAGCGGCGATTCCCCGCGCCTTTCAGGGTGCCACTGAACACCTACAACAAAAAGGCTGCTTCGTCGGCGCATCGCTTCGATTACGCCGTCCTCCGACACAGCGCACACATCGAACCCTTCTCCGAGGTCCTTCACACCCTGGTGGTGGCTCGAATTCACCGTGAAGGAATCACCGGCGAGGCCCAGCAGTCCGGCGAAATCCCTGCTGAGCATGACTCTGTGGTCCGCTCCTCCGTGGCTCCTGTCGGTCTTCCCCTGAAACACGAGATCCTGATAGAGCGTCCCCTGAAATGCCACGTTCAGAAGCTGCATGCCGTAGCAGATCCCGAGGATGGGCTTACCCCGTCTCATAACCTCGGCAACGAGATCGATCTCGAAGTCGCTCCTCGCCCTGTCCACCTCTTCCAGACAGGCCGGGGGCACGCTCACCTCTTCACCATAGTATCCGGGCATGAGGTCTCCGCCTCCCGGTATGAGAAGACCGTCGACGGCATCCACAAAGCTGTCGATGGACACCGCTCCATCCAGAGTCTCCATGCCCCGTCCCGTTCCACTCCGAGGCGGAGAGAGCAGCAGGGGGACGCCGCCTGCGTGAATCACCGCGGCGATGTAGTCGTGCCTCAGCTTCACGAATTCTCCCCGGACGTCCGCCGTGATCCCGATCCTCGGACTCATCGAAGCACTCTTCCCGGTCTCAGGCCGGTGAACTCCCCTCCATGTACCACGGGGACTCCGTTGACGAATACATGCGAGACACCCCGCGCCCTGCAGTACGGATCTGAGAATGTCGCGCAGTCCCCGATCTTCCCGTAATCGAATACCGTCAGGTCCGCGTAATAGCCTTCACGTATGACACCCCTCTTTTCCAGGCTGAATGTTGCTGCAGGGAGCGAGGTAATCCGCCTGACCGCCTCGGTCAGCGACACGGTTCCCCTCTCCCTCACATACAGGCCGATGAAGCGCGCGAAGGTGCCGAAGGCCCTCGGGTGGGGCTTGCCCATCACCGTGGGCCCGGAAAACCCTCTCACCGAACTGTCGGATCCCACCATGGCGTAGGGAAGGCCGAGGAAACGACGGAGGTTCTCCTCGTTCATCGAGAAAAATATGGCGCCTACCCTCGTCCGCTCGTCTCTCAGCAGATCAAGAACGGCCTCCACGGGACTCTTTCGCATCCGGCCTGCGATTTCGGAGACCGAAAGACCTTCCATCCACTTGTGGTCATCCTTTGTCACCGTCGAGACCCACACCTTCGTCCATTCATGATCCTCTTTCGACGCGAGTTCGGCGGCGAGCCTCTTCCTCGTCGAAGGGTCGCTCAGCCTCCCCACCTCGCTGTCCACCCCGCCGTCAAATACCCACGAAGGGAGAACGGCATCGAGATCCGTACTCGATGCGACATAGGGATATCGGTCGCAGGTGACCGGCTGCCCCGTTCCTCTTGCGCGCTCCACCTGAGCCACAACCTCGTCTATCTTGCCCCAGTTCCTCTCGCCTGAGGTCTTTATATGCGAGATGTGCGCTGCAACACCTGACTCACGACCGATGCGGAGCACTTCCCCGACCGACTCGAGGAGGCCGTCTCCCTCGTCCCTCATGTGCGAGGCATAAACGCCACGAGTGCCCCCCGCGTCACTCATGACCGATGCGATCTCGACAAGTTCCTCCGTTGTTGCGTACATGCCCGGCGGATAGATCAGACCCGTAGAGAGTCCCCGGACTCCCGCACCAAGCGCCTCGATGAACAGTGCCTTCATCCGGGCCAGTTCGCCGTCGGAGGGAGCGCGCTCGCCGTAGCCCACAACACAGGCTCGCAGGTTGCCGTGGCCGCAGAGGGTTGCGAAGTTGAGTGCTATGCCCTTCGATGCGAGGATGTCGAAATACTCCGTGAAGGTGCTCCATCTCTCCCTGATGCCGAGTTCAGCCAGCGTCGCCTCTCTGTGTGAGAGAGCCTCACCGCTGAGCGGTGCGGCAGAGAGGCCGCAGTTGCCGTTGATCTCTGATGTCACACCTTGCGAAACCTTCGCCTCGGCCCTTCCGTCTGCGAGGAGCGTGAACTCCGAGTGCCCGTGGGTGTCGATGAATCCCGGCGAGACGATCATGCCTGACACATCGATCACCTCACTCGCAGGCAGTTCCCGGTTCCCCACATATGCGATCCTGTCACCGGACATGCCGACATGTGCCTGTCGCGGTTCTTCCCCTGTCCCGTCAACCAGGTTTCCGCCTCTGATGAGATAGTCAAGCATGCCGGTGTTCCGCGGTGAAGCCGGAATCAGAAGACGCAAACGCTACACCCTCGAGCCGAATCGAACCCCAGTTGTCTCTGGAGGCAACGCGGCACTGCCCCATCCTTGCTCGGTGAATTCCTGAATTATGCGGGTTGACAGGGTTCATGGGCGACGAACATGCGGGAACCCGCATGCCGATGAAACGTGGACTCTCTACCTGGCCGTGTACCTGGCTGCCTGTGCACGACGAGGACTTCCCGCAGGCGGCTTGAGGTAGGCCACCTTCTGCACAGGCGCAGAGGAGAAGTAGCTGTGTACCCCGCGGACGATCGAAGAGGCGATCTTCTTCCGGTATGACGGAAGGGAGAGCAGCCGCTCCTCCTCGGGGTTGCTGATGAAGGAGACCTCGACAAGGGCCGAGGGCATCCGCGCGTCGACGAGAACATAGAAGAGGGCCTGCTTTACACCCAAGTCTGTAATCTGCGCGTAATCGGCGGAAAGCGCCGATACCATCTGGTTTTGCAGAAGACGGGCAAGCTTCCCTGACTCGTCCCTCTTGTTTTCGCGCTCGAGGGAGGCGAGGATCACGCCCACCTCGTCCTGGATCTCCCTCATCTTCTTCAGGGAGATCGCGTTCTCTCGCGCGGCGACCCGCATGCTCTCCTCGTCATTGGTCCAGTTCAGGAGGTACGTCTCAACTCCACGAGTATGTCTTCTGGGGCTCGCGTTCGCGTGGATTGACACGAAGAGGTCAGCCTTATGCCTGTTTCCGAAGGCCGTCCTTTCCTGAAGGGGGATGAGGACATCCCGCTCACGGGTGAGTAGCACCTCGTAGCCGGGGTACTCGGCCCTGATCATGTCACGCACCCTGAGCGCGATATCCAGCACTACGTCCTTCTCATACAGGCCGCGGTATCCGACGGCCCCGGGGTCCTCTCCGCCGTGGCCGGCGTCGATGACGATCCGCTTTCTGACGACCCTTTCAGGCACGGGCTCAGGCTCCCGCTGCGGCTCGCGTTTGGACACGAAGTCGATGACGAGCCTCGGCGGATCATCGAGGGTCAGGACCCTCATCGTCTCCTGATACGCGCCCCCGCCCGGCTCGATGTCGAATACGACCCTCACCGTGTTCGCATTGAACTGACCGAGTCGCATGGTCCTGCACGGTCCGTCGGAAAACGTCAATTGTGTCTTGACGCCCTTGCCCAGTTTCGAATTCTTGAGGTCGAAAAACACGCGCTCGGGGTTCGACAGCCTCTCCTTCGAGAAGTCAACGTGACCCGAGAGATCGATCACCACGCGCGTGCCTTCCTCAACCGACCAGTTGCGAACGTCCTGCACCGTGACAGGTCCGTTATCGGCACCTGCCATACTCATCGCGAGCAGGCAGACGATAACTGCAACGACGCCCCCGAGAATGCCGGGGGCGACATTCGCGACTGCCCGTAAAAAGCGCGGCCTCATACGGCCTGCACTGCCTTCACCTCGGGAATCTCGCGCTTCATAGTCGCCTCGACCCAGTTCTTCAGAGTCAAGGTCGACATCGGACAGGTTCCGCAGGCCCCCTTCAGCCTCACGTACACCGTATCGTCCTTCAGTTCCACGAGGTCGATATCACCGCCTTCCGCCTTCAGGCCGACACGTATCTTGTCAAGCGCCGCTTCCACACTCTCTCTGCTGATCATGCCCATCCCCCCACAGGCCGTACCTGTGTCCATCATAGCCGAAACAGCCCAATTTATCAACAGGATCGATCACAGGCAGCGATTCGCCCGCGTCAGCCTGCGGACGCTTGTCCCCTCGCTGCCCGTGAGAACCCATCGAAGCAGAGCCTTCTGCCCATTGAAATTATAGCAGAAGAACCGCCTATTTGATAGCAGCACCGTTCGCTCAACCTGCCTGAACAGAGTCTGTCCATTCGGACAGTCCAGACTTTCTTTAGAAAGCCTGGACTCCGTCCTCCGAGTTGATCGGGGTATCAAGCCGGGGAATGAAGGTCACGCAAGCCGCAGTCTGTGGACAGACACTGCACAACTATCGCAACAGTTCCTCGATGACACTTGTCACTGACACTGGCACTCGCACAGTTGAGCCGCCTCAGCCCAATGCTGCCGGGAACGCATGAATAAAAGTCCGCACTTTCCTGTATAATTGGTGCGTGAGCAAGGTGGGGTTCGTATATGACGACATCTTCCTCGAGCACGAAACGTCACAATGGCATCCCGAGAGGAAAGACCGCCTCGTCGCCATCACGGAGGTTCTGAGAGCCTCAGGGCTGTGGGATAAGCTGATCCACATCAAGCCGCGGATGGCGACTTACGATGAGATCGCTTTCGTCCACAGCCGGCAGTACATCGAGCGTCTCAAGACGTTCAGAAAGGGATATCTCGATCCGGACACCTACGTCTCGGAGCGTTCCGTCGAGGCCGCACTGTATGCGGCAGGAGCGGTCATGGAGGCCATTGACCACTGCAAGAGGGGCGAGATAGACGCAGCGTTCTGTGCCGTCAGGCCGCCCGGACACCATGCCGAGGTGGACCGGGGGATGGGGTTCTGCATATTCAACAATGTCGCAATAGGCGCGCGATATGCCCAGAAGGTCGGCTACAGCAAGGTGTTCATTGTCGATTTCGACGTGCACCACGGCAACGGCACGCAGCACACGTTCGAACAGGACGACTCGGTCTTCTTCTTCAGCACCCACCAGTACCCGCACTATCCGGGAACGGGAAGCGAATCAGAAGGGGGCAGGGGAAAAGGACAGGGATACACCTTCAACGTTCCGATGATGGCAGGGTCAGGCGATGGGGATTACATCCATGTGTATCGGGATGTGCTCCCTTCAAAGGTGGCGTCGTTCCAGCCTGATATAATTCTCGTATCCGCGGGGTATGACATTCACACGAAGGATCCGCTGGCGAGCATCCGGGTCACCGAGGAGGGCATCAGGGGCATTGTGAGGGGCATACTGTCGTGCGGACGGCAGGTTGTCTTCTCACTCGAAGGGGGTTACAACCTTCCCGCCCTCGGTGAGTCGGTGAGCGCCACAATCGAGGAGATGTTACAGCATCAACCGCCGACGTAGGACCTGACGAGACGGAAGTACTCGTCCCTGCAGGCGATCTCGCTCCTCAGGAGCAACCGGAACGGCTCCCGGAAGTCTTCGGCTCCCGAGGTGAAAACGCCGTGGCCGTACACAATCGCACCCTTCCCCTCCTTCATGGCCGCAGGAATCGTGTGCATCAGTCCCGTCGGTCCCGTGCCGATCTCTCCCGACACTATGGGTATGCCCGCTACGTACCTTTTCTCCCTGCAGGAGGTGTGACATTTCGTGCGGTCGCACTCCTCACGCGTGCAGTGCATGGAAAGGATCACCGCGAACTTCGGATGGCCATGAAGGATCGCGCGGTGCCCCGTCTGCTCGTACACTCTCCTGTGCGCGCTCAGCTCGGATGATGCGGTTATTCCCACGGACGAAGACCCGTCAAGGGGGACAGCGTCTATGCATCCTTCCAGCTCATCGAGCGAACTGCCCGTTTCGCTGACGAAGATCGAGTCACGAAACACACACGAGATGTTCCCGAAGTATGAGTCAACGAGGCGGTGATCGACGACCGCCCTGCCCGCCTCTGCGATCATACCGAGCACCGTGCCGTCGTTACGGGGAGGGCCTTCCGTAAGCCCGACCGGTCCGGTATCAGGCATCACCGATGGCTCATGCAGGCATACCTGCTCGAACGTGCTGAGTATCCCTGGGTCGGGCGTAACATTCGCCCGGGCGCACCTCTCGAAGTACACGAGGCAGTCATAGAAGAACTTCACAAAAGTGGAAAAGCAGGTCGAGCAAAACGAAACGAAAGCCTGTTCCGGCGTCACCACACCGTACGTTACCACTCCCCTGCCCTTCACCACCGCGGACTTCCTCCGCCCGAGCGCTCCTGCTATCTCGTCCGGCGATAGGCTGCCTACCACGGGAATGTCGTGGAAGAAGGTCCTCGTCTCTGTGTCCATCGGGACTATCGTGTGGCCGCTATCGCGGCTGCTTTCGGAAACCTTTGACCACGTATCGCTTGTGAGGGCAACGAGTATGCTCCGGTAGGGTTCGGCAGGTACGGCGTAAAGAACGGAGTTGATGTTCATGAGTCCGAAGAGGTCGCCAAGAGACGCCAGTTCCCCGGAAAACGGCCCGCTCTCGTAGAGATCTGCATCGAGTGCGAGGAACAGCGCCTCATTCCCTCGCGCGAACCGCTGGCTCTCGAGTTTGCCAAGATATTTGTTAATGAGATGCTTCATATGCAGGCCCCTGTCTTGCTCTACAATAAAGGAATTTCCAGTAAGCGCGGAATGTCTCGTCAGGACAAAGACAGATCCGGCATTTCAAAAACCGTGTGCAGCGGGGAAAGACCCCGATGGGGTCTCCCCTCGCGGTATCTCACCTCACGCTGAACCGGTACTGGTCTCCTATCGCCGCAATGCCGTCGTCACCCGCCAGAACTGCCGTGAAAACGTAATCTCCCGCAGACAGCGGCTGATCGAGCTCGATCGTTTGAAAGCCCGCGTCAAGGAAGCTGTGGGAGGTGAAGTACGAGGCGAAGGTTCCCGCGGGGTCAGAGACTATATAGTGTCTGGTATAGCCCTGAGCCTGAGGCACAAAGACGACTATGTGAAGCACCGCTGTCCCGAACACGAGTTTCTCCGGAATGTCGCAGGTCCCGCTGTCCGCGCTCTGCACGGAGCAGACATGGGCCTGTTCGAAAGAGAGCTCGAAGTCGCCAAAGCCCTTCGCCTTTATCCCACCCTTTGCCCTGATCTGCTCACCGCCGAAGGAGACTGCCGGCACGAGCAGCACGATGATCGCCAAGAGATACCATTTCTTCATTGTTCCGCCTCCAGTGATACATTGTCCGCGGGCGACGCCCGCGTTGCTCCTTCTGGCCTCTGCAGCGCATCCGGAAGATCCTCCTGACCGCATTTTCCACGCAGCTGCGGTACGATACCAGACATTAGCAATGCACGTGCCACTCCAGCACGAGCAATGAGCTCATTACAGCACAAGAAGCAGGAAAGAAAAGAGGCCATGGTCGATCCCAGATGTCTCTTGATTTCGGGAACTCCTTTGCCCTTTCGGTGGACGGACGCAGTCGCCGTGCGTGAACTGCGGTAATCCTACAACTGATAGCCCCTTATCCGGTAGTAATCCTCCCTCGCTTTAAGGAAGGCTCCCCGGTCTATGGGATTCACCGCGATCTGCCCACCAGACGATCCCGGCTCGGTGAAAAAGCGCGGTGGCAGGTCATCCATCGTGCTGTCGAAGCCGTTGAGACCGTTCAGTCTCCTCTCGAGGTTCCATATGCGCTCTCCGACAGCGAGAAGTGACTGCACATCATGCTGAAGGCCCGTGACGGCATTGACCGCCTTCGCGTACTCCTCGAGACCTGCGGCGAAAAAGACGAACTTGCAAGCAGTCAGGGAATCGACCACCGCGTTGAGGTCCTCAGCGATCTTGATGATCCTCGCCTTCCCCTCGAAGGAAAACCTATCGGTGGCCACCGGCTTCCTGAGAATCTCGTGGCTTACCGGGTAGGCCCGGAGATGACACCCGCCCCTGTTTGAGGTCGCGTATGCAAGTGCCATACCGTAGGCGCCCCGCGGATCATAGGCCGGCAACTCAAGCCCCTTGACAGACATGCTCAACTCCGGACAGCCCTTTGTTCTGGCATACCTGAGTGATCCCTCGGCAAGGATATTGCCGATCTCACCCTCCCTTTCACTTATTGCCGTAAGCAGCGCAAGAGTCTCGCGGTGCTGCACCCATCTGCCGCTTACCTCGCCGTAGCAGGCGATGGTGCTCGCCGCGCTGATCGTGTCCATGCCGTACTCGTTGCAGAGGCGATTCGCCTCGATGATCGTCACGAGGTCATTGCAGCCGTTCAGCGCACCGAAGTGTGACACGGTTTCGAACTCGGGGATCACCTCGCCGCGGGCGCCAACCTTCTTGCAGAGGATAGGACAGCCTGCGCATCCCGTCCTCTTCGTGCGGTAGGCAGTGGCCATCGCATAGCCCGAATATGCGCCCGCGTCGGGGAAGAAAGTCTTTGTAAAATGCATTGTAGGTTCCATACGCCGGGCATGGATGAGGTCTACGAGCGCCGCAGTGCCGAAGCGCGAGAGACCGAACTCCCCGAATACCGCCTGGGAGGCACGAAGCAGCCGCATGATGTCCTCTCGGGCCTTTCGCAGACCATCCTTATCAGCAACTTCGACCTCGCGGTCGCCCTTCACAGCGATGGCCTTCAGCCTCTTTGCGCCCATCACTGCGCCCAATCCTCCCCTTCCCGCACAATAGTGACCGTCCATGACGATCGAAGCGAATCTGACGCGCGTTTCCCCCGCGCGTCCGATGGCCGCACAGGATGGGAAGCGCTCCAAGGCCTTCCTGACTTCAGACACTCCTCTGCCGTGCAGGTAAGACGCATCCTCAAAGGACACCCGGTCGTTCTCTATGGTAATCGCCACCCAGTTGCTCGCAATTCCCCTTATATCGAGAAAGTCGTATCCGGCCTTCTTGAGTTCGGTCCCGAATCTTCCCCCCACCGAGCAGTCGAAGACGGTACCCGTAAGGGGAGAGCGAGAAACCACCGCCATCCTCCCCGAGGTGGGCGCGGCAGTGCCTACGAGCGGCCCCGTGGTAAAAACCAAGGGCATCTCCGGTGCGTCGAAGGCAGAGGTGATGCAGTCGGCGATCAGAGCGACCCCAACACCCCTCCCGCCGAGGTAGTTCTCGACGAGATGAGCCGGTGTCTCGATGACCCTGACCTGTCTGTCGCTGAGGTCAATGGAAAGGCTCGTACCTGTGTATCCCGGTCTGGGCATTATGTGCGGTGGCATCGTCCCCTGCACGGGAGCGCATGAAAGGCGGCGCTCCAGCATGCAGTTTCTTTACGCAGCCATAAGTTTTATTGTACCACCGGGAGGGTTTCGTTTAGAATTAAAGGTCACATGACAATGCTCAAGTTAAATGGGAGACCACTGCATCTCTTCTTTTCGGGTATAGGAGGAAGCGGCATGTCTGCGCTTGCGGCATTCATGCACGACAGGGGCCATGCCGTGAGCGGCTCGGACCGAGCCTTCGACAGGAACTCCAATCACCCCGTCGGGGGAATCCTGGCCAGAAAAGGTATATCGCTCGTACCACAGGACGGCAACGGCATCTCACCTTGCCTCGATCTTGCAGTCTTCAGCACGGCAGTGGAGCCGGACAGACCCGAGGTGGTGCGTGCACGGGAACTCGGGGTACCAACAGCAACGAGGCCCTCCTTTCTCGCCGATCTCGTGAACCAGTTCCTCACCGTCGCCGTGGCGGGAACCAGCGGAAAATCCACGACTACGGGAATGCTCGCCTTCCTGATGGAGAGGCTCGGCCTTCAGCCCAACTTCATCGGCGGCGGAAGGGTGCTTCAGTTCGAAAGTCCGTCTCATCTCGGCAATTCCCTATCAGGGGACTCCGACCTGCTGGTAATCGAGGCCTGCGAATCCGATGGAACGATCATCGACTACATCCCCGACACCTCTCTTGTGCTCAACCTCGACCTGGATCATCACCCAGTGGAGGAGACGGGAGGGATGTTCGCCCACCTCGCCAAGCGCACAACCCGCCTTGTCATAACGAACGCTGACGATCACAATCTGTCGATGCTCGGCCTCAGGGGTCACGCCGCCTTCTCGTTGCAGCACACGTCGGACTTCAGGCCCGATACGTTCTCGTTGGCAGGGAACGGAAGCGACTTCTCCCTGAGGGGAGTCCCTTTTCACCTCCCCCTTCCTGGTCGTCACAACCTCTACAATGCAATCGCCTGCATAGCCGTGCTGTCGCTCATGCAGGTGCCTCTCAAAGAAGTCTCATCGGCTTTACGGGAATTCACAGGCATCGAGCGGCGCTTCGCCGTGCACCTTGACGACGGCAAGCGCCTCATCGTCGATGATTACGCGCACAACCCCCACAAGATATCCTCCCTGATGCAGACGGTGAGTACGATGCGAGACCGTGTCTGCTACGTGTTCCAGCCTCACGGGTACGGCCCGACGCGTCTGATGAGAGAGGACTACATAAGGGCCTTCATCCGCCATCTCCGCGAAGAAGATCACCTTGTGCTCCTGCCCATATTCTACGAAGGCGGCACCGCAAAGAAGGACATATCGAGCGAGGATCTCGCTGATGAGATCGGTGCCGCAGGAAAATCGGTCGAGGCCGTTCACAACAGGGACTCGCTCCTTGAAAAAGCTGCGATGTGGGACGCCTTTGTTGTCTTCGGCGCGAGGGACGACTCGCTCGCTGACCTCGCTCGGATGATGGCTGGCGCGATGCGCGGTCGTTAGGAGCGTGATCGCACCGGTTCAATTTCTCCTGTGATTTAGGTATAATTGGGTGGCTATTCTGTGGCGTATGAACGGCGTCATCTCACATAGGGTCGTCAGCACGTTCAATATCGCCCTTGCCGTAGTTATCCTGGTACTCATTCCCCTCCTGACACGGGATATCATATCGGACTACGCAAGGGCATCGAGAGACGTTAACAGACCCGTGGCGCCGAAGACCGCGGAGCAGCCGCTGCTAAGAACGCCTTTCCCTGAGTACGAGGCCCTCCTTAAGAACAACCCATTCGGAATTCCCGATTCGCAACTCTCAATGCTGTCCGAGTCCGCGCCTGCACAGGGTGATGTGCGAGACCTCAGGCTCCTGGGGACGATCGCCGGCTAGGGGAAATACCTTTATGCCATTGTCAGCGACTCGACAGGGCGGCAGGAAGTCTTCAGAGTCGGGGACTCTGTCTTCGGCTTCGGCACCCTGAAGGACGTGCGGAAGGACAAGGTTTTGATCAGTCGTGAGGGTCGCACAGTCGAAGTGCCCCTTGTCGACGTTGCGGTAATCGAGGATGCGCCCCAGCAGCAGGGCAAACAGACAAGAGGCGACTTCTCAAGCGCCGTAAGGAGTATGGGCAAAGACAGCTTCGTGGTGGACCAGAAAGCGATACTCAACGCCCTGGAGAACCCGAACCAGTTGATGACCGACGCGCGGCTCCAGCCGAACTTCGTGAACGGCAGGCAGGAGGGCTTCGTCCTGAAGGAGGTCAGACAGGGCGGCATGTACCACAACCTCGGCCTCCTGAACGGCGACGTGTTGCTCAGGATCAACAGTATGGACATATCGCAGCCTGACAACGCGCTCCAGGCTTTCACGGCATTGAGGGGCGCAGACAGGGTAGCACTCGACATCGTGAGGAGCGGAGCGAAGACCACGCTCACCTATCAGATCAGATGACGGACCGATGCGCTGCCGCAGCTTCCACGTGTATATCCGGCGGCCTTTGCAACGAAGCTGACTCTATGCTTTCGGCCTCGGGGGCATGCCGCTCCGCGGTGGATGAGAGATCATTGCATAAAGCGAGATAAGAGGGAGGGACAGGGTATGGTCACAGGCAGGGCATTCTTCATCCTCTTTGTTGCCGCATTCTTCGCAGTTGCAGGCGACCCTGCAACGGTGCTGGACTCGGTGTCGGAAGCGGCTGCAAAAAAAGAGATGAAAACCGACCAGAAGGTGACCCTGAACTTCGTGGATGTCGAACTGCCGGTCATCACCAAGTTCATCAGCGAGATCACCGGCAAGAACTTCATATTCGACGAACGGCTCAAGGGCAAGATCACGATCATCGCGCCCACGAAGCTCAGCATCGACGATGCCTTCACCCTTTTCACCTCCGTCCTCGAACTGAAAGGGTTCACCGTCGTGCCTTCAGGGGTCGACGCGTACAAGATCGTACCGACCACAGAAGCCAAGCAGCGGGGTGTCTCCCTCGCATTACCCGGCAAAACGGTGAACGAGAGTTACATCGCGAGGCTCATACCCCTTCAGAACATCTCCTCCGATGACGTGCTCAAGTTTCTGCAACCGATGGTCTCGAAAGACGGGTACATCTCGACATTCGGACCGGGCAACCTGATCCTGATAATCGATTCCGGTTTGAACGTCGACAAGGTTCTCTCCATTCTCGAGGCCATAGACAAGCCGGCGGCGAGAGGAGAGCCTGAGATGGTGCTGCTCAGGTACGCGAGTGCCGACGCAGTCGCGAAGATAGTCAACGAAGGCTACGGCAAGGGAAGGGCAAGGGGGCCTGCGGGACAACCGGCAACGACCGAGGAGGTGAAGGCGGTCGCCGATACGAGGCTCAACGCCCTCGTTCTCTTCGGCGACAAGGCTGCACGGGAGTCGATGAAATCTATCATCTCGTTGCTCGACGTTCCCTCGCCTGAAACACAGGGTAGGATCAACGTCTACTTCCTCGAGAACAGCGATGCAGGAGAAATGGCGAAGATACTCGAGGGGATCGTGAGAGGCGCTCAACCTCAGAAGCAGCCACAGCAGGGTGCGCCACCGGTGGCGCCCTTTGAGGTGGCCGGCGGCATTACGATCACCGCCGACAAGGCTACAAACTCTCTCATCATTGTCGCCTCTCCCGCTGACTACCAGAGTCTCGCCCAGGTGATCAGGCAGCTCGACAGGCGGTCGAGACAGGTTTTCGTGGAGGTGATGGTTGCAGAGGTCTCGGTAAACAAGCTGCAGGACCTCGGCACGAAGTGGCGCGGCGCAGTCACGGTTAACGGGCAGCCGATCGTGGTCGGAGGAGCCGGTCAAGTCACCACTGAAACGCTTCAGAATATCATCCAAGGCCTTTCCGGTCTCGCTTTGGGCGGATTCGGCAACTACATCACCCTCCCCGCAGGCATCCTGGGCAATTCAGAGATCACCGTGCCCGGCTTTGCCGCGCTGTTCCAGTTGAGCGAATTCAGGGATGTCATCAACGTCCTTTCTACGCCCCAGATCCTCACGTCAGACAACAGAGAAGCCGAGATCATAGTGGCGCAGAACGTCCCCATCATCACGCAAAAGCTCTCGGATATCACAAATGTCAACAACGTGATATCCAGTATCGAGAGGAAAGACGTGGGCATCATACTCCGCATAACTCCCCAGATCACCGAAGGCGACTACGTAAGACTCAACATCTACCAGGAGATCTCGGCCCTCGTGCAGAACCAGCCCCAAATAGAGGTCCTCCAGCAGGGCCCTACGATCACCAAGCGGTCCACAAAAACTTACGTGGTCGTTCAGGACACGCAGACCGTGATCATCGGGGGACTCATACAGGACAGAGACGAGAAGACCGTATCCAAAGTGCCTCTTCTGGCAGACATCCCTGTCCTCGGATGGCTCTTCAAGACAGAAAACACGACGAAGGAGAAGATAAACCTCGTGGTATTCATCACGCCGCACATTGTGAGGAAGGCGGACAACCTCGGGCGTCTGTCCAAAGAAAAGGACAGGGACTTCGCCCGCGCCTCGGAGTTGTACGCCCCGGATGAACTCCTCGTGAAGTTCAGGGAAGGAGTCACGGACGAGCAGGCCCGTGCGATTATCGAGACCCACGGCGCCGCGATCATCCGGTTCATTGAAGATATCCGCGTGTACCACCTCAGAATCAGGAAAGGCCAGGACGTGCAGGAGGCGGTCAAGGAGTTCAGCCAACTGCCTCAGGTGGAGTACGCCGAACCGAACTACTCCCTCAGGATGCAGAATAACAAGTGAAGAAGGGACTGGCGATGGAGAACGCGGACTCGATACCCGACGAACTCGTGGACGTAGCTCTTATCCGCGAGATACCACTCTCTTTTTCCAAGAATAACGTCATATTCCCCATACGGGAGGAAGACGGTTACCTGCTCGCCGCAGTCGTCGATGAACGGGGCACCCTCTCGCTCATAGAACTCGCCAAGCAGATGGGCCTCAAGCCCCGCCCGATGAGGATGCCGCGGGACGTACTAATCGACGCCATCAACAAGTGGTACGGGAGAATCGGTTCAGCCGAGGAAGTGATGGGGCACATCTCTGGTGAGGACCTCTCTTCAGTTGCCACCGAATTCGAGAAACCGAGGGATCTTCTTGAACTCACCGAGGAGGCCCCTATCATCAGGCTCCTCAACGCACTCTTCCAGCAGGCGGTCAAAGACAGGGCAAGCGACATCCACATCGAGCCTTATGAGAAGGAGATCGAAGTAAGGATGAGGGTCGACGGCATCCTGCACCGGGTCCTCACGCCGCCGAAAGTGATCCAGGACGCCCTCGTGAGCAGGATCAAGATCATGGCGAGCCTCGACATCGCTGAAAAGCGTCTCCCCCAGGACGGAAGGATAAGGCTGCTGATCGGGGGCAAGGACATAGATATCAGGGTCTCGATCGTGCCCACAACACACGGCGAGAGGGCGGTCCTCAGGCTCCTCGACCGCAGCCACGGTCTCATAGGGCTGAGCGAAATCGGCCTTTCGAAGAGCGACGCGCGCCGCTTCGAGGAGTACCTCGTCCGATCCAACGGCATCCTTCTCGTGACAGGTCCCACGGGAAGCGGCAAGACGACCACCCTGTACGCCGTTCTCAACAAGATACACAGCGAGGAGAAGAACATCATCACCGTCGAAGACCCGGTTGAATATCAGCTGAAGGGGATCGGCCAGATCCAGGTCAATCCGAGGATAGGCCTCACCTTCGCCTCCGGCCTGCGCTCAATCCTGAGGCAGGATCCCGACGTGATCATGGTGGGGGAGATACGGGATGTCGAGACCGCCGAGATCGCTATCCAGGCGTCGCTTACGGGACATCTCGTGCTGAGCACGCTCCACACGAACGATGCACCCTCTGCGATCACGAGGCTGATCGACATGGGAGTCGAGCCATTCCTCATTTCCTCCTCACTGGTCGCAGTCGTTGCCCAGAGGCTCGTGAGGACCATCTGCCCCGCGTGCAAGGCCGCCTACGAGCCTCTGCCGTCTGAGCAGGCCTACTTCCCTTCGTCCGTCCCTGCGCTTTACAGGGGGAAGGGGTGTGAGCGATGCAGGGGAAGCGGGTATCTCGGCAGGGCGGGCATCTTCGAACTGCTCTCCCTCGATGACAGGATCAGGGAGTTGATCGGAGCGAGAAAGGATGCCGTCGTGATCAAGGATTACGCCGTCTCCGCGGGGATGAGAACGCTCTTTTTCGATGGCATCGAAAAGACCAAGGCGGGCCTCACCACTCTCGAGGAGGTGTTGAGGGTCACCCAGAAGGACTATGCCGATATTTCGCTATAGCGGATATACACGCCAGGGCGAACAGGCGAAGGGATCCCTCGAGGCATCCGGCCTGCGGGACGCGGTAGCGAGGATACGGGCCGAGGGGATACTGCCCAGGGACGTTCGAGAGGAGGGGACAGCGCCCGGACGACGCGTCTTCAAGGGCGACGGCGACTTCCTCGCGAGCGTCACAAGACATCTCTCGATCCTTCTCTCCACAGGCGTTCCTCTTCTGGACGCCCTGCAGTCCCTATCCGATGAACATGAAGGTTCGTCGCGGCGCATGCTGCTTTCAGTGAAAGAGCGGGTCTCCGGAGGAGCGGCGCTGCACAAGGCGCTCGGGGAGTTCGGACAGGTCTTCCCCGATTTCTATCTCAGCATGGTGCAGGCAGGCGAGGCGAGCGGGACCCTCGACCGCGTGCTCTCCAGGCTCGCCGACTATCTCGAAAGCCAGAGCGCGGTAAAGTCAAAGATCCGCATCGCCCTGACCTATCCCCTCTTCATGGTCGCGGTGAGCATCCTGGTCCTGTCATTCCTCTTTACCTTCGTGATACCGAAGATCGTGAAGATATTCACAGACGCCAAGAGCGCCCTCCCCTTCGTCACGACCGTACTCATCGCGGTGAGCAATGCCTTCGTGCACTACTGGTGGGCCATGCTGGCTGCAGTTGCACTTGTAGTCTTCCTCGCCCGGAAGTTCGTGAAGACACGGAGACCGCTCCTCGATGCCCTTCTGCTCAGGCTCCCCGGCAACATCGTGCAGAGCCTCTGCTTCGCCCGGTTCGCGAGAACGCTGAGCTTCCTCATCGACGGCGGGCTTCCGATGTTGCAGGCGCTCGCCCTCGCGGCGAGATCAACGGGGAACCGCACCGTAGAGTCGCGGGTCCTCATTGCCAAGGAGAGGGTGGCTGAAGGACAGCGACTCTCGTCCGCACTCAGGGGATTACCCCCGCTCTTCATCCAGCTCATCGCCACAGGAGAGAAAAGCGGGAGACTTTCCGAGACCCTCGCGAGGGCAGCAGACTCTTACGAAGATGAATTCACCAGGAGGGTAAACAGGGCTATTTCCCTTTTTGAACCGGTGATGATACTTGTCATGGGCGTCGTCGTGGGATTCATCGTCCTCGCCGTCCTGCTGCCTCTTTTTCAGCTAAACCAGTTGATCAAATAGGGGGAACGAGCATGGTACTTAGAGAAGTGACATTCAACGACGGTGTTCCTGCAGAGAGAAGCACCTCACCTCGCAGTTTCGGCAGGGAGGGTTTCACCTTGCTCGAAATCATCATCGTCGTGCTCATACTGAGCATCCTCGCAGCGATCGTCGCTCCGCGGATCGTAGGAAGGACAGACGACGCGAGGATCGCCGAAGGGAAGGTGCAGATGCGAAATTTCGAAACCGCCCTCAAGCTCTATAAACTGGACAACGGCTCTTACCCCGACACGCAGCAGGGCCTGGAGGCACTGATAGAGAAGCCGACCTCGGGGAGGATACCGCAGAACTACCGCGAAGGCGGTTATCTCGAGCAGAAGAAGATCCCCCTCGACCCATGGGGTAACCCCTACGTGTACGTATCCCCGGGGCTGCATGGCGATTTCGACATTATCAGCTACGGCGCTGACGGCAAGGAGGGGGGAGAGGGCACAGATGCAGACATCACGAACTGGAACCTCGGGAGTTGAATGTATCGACGGCGGCGGGCAGGCGGTTTCACCCTCCTGGAACTCATCATCGCCCTATCCATTGTGGCGATTATGCTCGCCCTGGTCATCCCTTCCTTCAGCGGTCTCGGCGAGCGCCGCGTGATCGCCGAATCCAGGAGGATCGCCTCCATACTGAAGTACGTGAATGACAGCGCCGTGGTCACGAGAGAACACTGCTCCATCACCTTCGACATCGCCACAAGAACTCTCACCTATCTCGCCGTCGACGGCGAAAGGACGGAGACCTTCGAGACATTCTCTGCCCTCGAATTGCCGTCCCGGGGAAGACTTACCGAAGGAGAATTCACTGTAATATTCGGCCAGATGGGGGCCGACGAGCCGGTGAAGGTATACCTTGCGGAGGGCGAGAAAAAGGCCTCAGTCACCCTCAACAATCTGAGCGGCAGGGTAAAGATAGAGGAGGAAATGTGAGGTTGCGCACCCTCACCGATGCAGGCTTCACCCTCATCGAGGTGATGATAAGCCTCGCTCTCGTGGCGGGGTTGCTCGTTACACTCCTTTACACCCTGGCGCATCACCTAGGAGTAGCAGAGAAACACTCGGGGGTGACGATCGCAACCTGCCTCGCAAAGGCTAAGCTGGCGGAACTCGAGAGGAATCAGGTCGAAGAGAAGGGACGCTTTCCCGCTCCGTACGCCCTCTTCAGCTACCAAACATCGCTGCACGACTCGCCGTATCCAGGTTTGATCGAGATAGCGGTCGTTGTGCTGTACGACACGGAGAGCGTGAGACTCTCTGAACTCGTCAGGCAGCCGAGGAGATGAGGTGATGCGCGAACAAGTGCTTGCGACCAGCTGTCCTCATCATCCAATATGCGCAGCCGGCGACTGCATGGCGCGAACGGCAGATCCCGCATGCGACCGGGACCGGACGAATCCGTCACGGGCTGTTCTTCCCTCCGGGTTTACCCTCCTGGAGATCCTCGTCGCCTTTGCAATCCTCTCGGTGATCCTCGCATGTCTATACAGCAGTTTCTTCCTCTCAAGGAAGGCGGTCGACGCCGTCGACGACACCCTCCTCGTCCTTCAGGAATCTCGGACCCTTCTAGATGCAATGAGGCGCGAGATAGAGGCCGCCACCGTACAGAAAGGAAAAGGCTACACTGTTTTCAAGATCGACGACAGGGACTTCTACGGTAAACAGGCATCGCACATCACCTTCACTACTTTCTCTCCGCTCATGCACGGACTCGCAAGGATTGAGTATTCGGTCGAAGAGGAAGACGACGGGCTGGTCCTCAGGAAAAAAATTTCTTCAGCTTACAGGGAGGGCGGCGAGACGAGCGTCGTCCTCGTTGAGAACCTCGACTCCTTCACTGTAGAAGTGAAATCTCAGGACACGTGGATCAAGTCGTGGAACAGCGAACTCACGGGTCGGGCCCCCGAAGAAGTGAGGGTCACCATCATCCCTGTTCCCCGTCGGACGCAGGGTGAAGGAACTGCCCGACCGTCTCATCCAGTCTTCGAGGTAGCGACGATCCATTCCGGGAGGACACTATGAGTCGATCAGAAAGCGGGATGGCCCTCGTGCTCACGCTCCTCGTCCTGACCCTTGTCGTCACCATGGTCGTGGAGTTTTCGTACGGGGTATATACGAGCACATCCCTGCTCTCTACATGGAAGGATGCGCAGAGACTGACCGGCGTCGCCAAATCGTGCATTACCCTCGCTGTTGCCGCGTTGTCTGACCCCCTGGCGAGATCGAACTACCGGACCGTCGGCAAAGTCACCATTCCCGTGCAGGGCATCGTCGAGGGGTTTGCAGGAACCGCGACCGTCACCACCGAGGATGAAAGTGCCAAGTTCAACCTCAATTCCCTCCGCTATCCCATAGGGCAGCTCAACAGAGAGGCGTATCTAGCGCTGCGGAAGCTCTTGAAGACACTAGAAATACCGGAGCAGATTGCTGACAGACTCGCGAACTGGCTCCTCAAGGACAGTCCATTTCCAAGGGAGCAGGACGAGCCGTACAAGGACGCGTATCTCGATTCAGTCGACGAACTCCTCCTGATTGGCGCCGTCGACCTCCCAACTTACGAAAGGCTGCTGCCCTACGTGACCGTGTTCGGCACACCCGGAATGCTCCTGGTGAACGCGAACACCGCAACGGTACCTGTTATAATGTGTCTCGCTGAAGAGATCTCCGCAGCCGTCGCAGAGGGAGTGGTGGCGAGAAGGGCCTTCAGGCCGTTCATGAACTCCGCAGAAATACGTCAGGTACCAGGTCTGGAGAGCGTGGTGTTCAGGCGCGGACAGTTCGTCGTCACGTCCTCGCACTATCGGATCACCGCCGCGGCGGAAGACCAGAAAGTGAGGAGGACGATCGAGTGCGTCGTGGAAGTCGCGGGCAGCACCGCGCTCGTAAGACAGTGGATGGAGACGTGATACGATGAAGAGGGTCTGTTTCATAGACATCGCAGCGACGCCGCCCGATGCGTTCAGAGAGGGTTCCCTTCTCCAGGATGCAGATGGGGCGCATGTGCCCTTCGCCGTATATGAACTTAGATCGACAGCCCAAGGCTATGCGGTAGAGCGTTCAGTCCCCGATACGCGGGAGTGGAGAATGGACCACGGCGCAGAGTGTTACCTTAGCATCCCCCTGTCATGGCTCGATTTCAGAGTCCTCACCCTGCCCATCGGGGATCCGGACAAATTGCGCGATGTCATCCCGTTCGAGCTGGACAGCTTGGTTCTGGGCGGTGCCCAGAGCGTGGTGTTCGACATCGCCGCTATCGCCTCTTCAGGAGAAGGTTCCTTTGACGTGCTTGTGGCATACCTGAAGAAGGATCTTTTCCATTCGTTGCTCGACGTCATGGCAGCACGAGGTGTTGACCCACGGGTGGTGACCTCACTGGATCTCCGTGCCGCACTCAGGAACGGCGCTGGAACTCTTGCGGAGCGGGTTCTCCAGTCTCCTCAGCTCGATGAGCCACTGAGGATGGAAGCCGCACTTGCAGACCTGTCGTCACCTGTCATCAACCTCCGCAGGTCGGACTTCGTATACAGGAAGGACACGAGGAGGCTTGCGAAGAGCCTCAAGGTCTCTGCGTGTCTCCTCATCGCACTGGCATCCGTACTTCACCTTTACCTCGGTGCTGAGATCTTCCTGGAAAGGAAAGGCGCATCCGCGGCGAACAGGGCGCAGCAGCAGACCTATGCCTCCCTCTTCCCTAACCAGAAGAAGATCACCGACGAGGTCTATCAGTTAAGGGCACAGGTCAAAGCACTGAAGGAAAAGGCGGAATCCCTCACTGGCGTTGACACCCTCGGCCTGCTCCTCGCCCTCTCGAAAAAGAACCCGAAGGGTGTGCAGGTGAATGAACTGACCGTCATGAAAGATGCTCTCACGATCAAGGCGGAAGCCCCGTCTCTCGCAGAATCAGAACGATTGAAGAGTGCTCTCTCCGAATCCCTTGTGTCGGTCACCGTCACCGATGTGAAGCCCCATCCTGACGGCAGAACCATGTTTACCTTGAACGCCCGGGGAGTCCGGTAATGTCCGCGAAGCGCCTGCCGGGGGCTACAGGCCCGACACTTCAGAAGAGCATGGACCGCATCGTACCGGCAAGATGGAGGAACGCCTTCTCCGTGGTCATAGGCCCTCTTCTGGCCGAGTCGCGGGGCCTGACAGTTCTGTTCGCCCTGGCGCTGGTGCTTTCCCTTCTCCTCATTCCGAGTTACTTTATGAAGATATCTGCCCAGAGGGAGGCTGCAGCCGCAGGTAAGAGGTATGCCGAGTTCAGCGGCCTCGCGAAGGAGTATCTCACCTATAAGAAACGCGTAGACGCCGTGCAGCAGAGGAAAAACCTGAGCCCTCAGGGCGGTATCATCAGGACGATGGACGAGATCGTAAACTCCGTCGGTGTCAAGGGCAAGGTGAAGTCCATCAAGGATGCCGGCACCTCTCCCCTCGACGACCAACTCAAGGAGGAGCGCGCGGAACTCCAGGTCGAGAAACTCAGCCTCAACGAACTCGTAAACGTTCTTTACAGGATTGACAATGCGCCTGTGGCGCTTTCGGTGAAAGGCATCACGATCAGAAAGACATTCGAAAACCCGCGACTGCTCGACGTCGGATTCACCGTCTCACTCGTCACTTCCTCCCCTCCGCGAAAATGAGAATTCTCCTCCTCGTGCTTCTCGCCGCGCTCGTCATCCCCGTCGCAGCGTGGATTATCGCCGTCCCTGAGAGCGCCGTCCTCGACGTGATGTGTGGCCCCCTTCGCAGCCGTGGACTCACGATCGAGACCGAGGGCTTTGCTAAGGGCCCCCTCATCTCGGTGACTGCAGAGAAGGCCACGCTCAGGTGGACCGGTCAAGCGGGCAAAGATCTTCCTCTTCTCACGGCAACAGACGTATCCGCACGGCTGAACTTCCCGTCGCTACTTCGATTCAGGCCGCGTGTTGACGTCGAAGGGAAGATTGGAGCGGGATCGCTCGCCGGGCACGTCGCGATAACAGGGACTGGCGACGCCGAGGTGAAAGGGGGCGGTATCCCAATCGGTGACATTCCCTTCCTCCGGTCCAGCGGCATCGACGGCGAGGGGAGACTCTCCTTCGACCTTCGACGGGAGGGTGATGACGCTGAAATCAAGCTCACAATCGAAGATGCACGGATCATGGCATCCTCACTCAAGGGGGTCCCCCTGCCGCTCGACCTCTTTCAGCGGATGCGCGGATTAATTGTCCTGAGCAGAGGCTCGACGGAGATCACGTCACTGGCACTCGAGGGCAACGGGATATACGGGCGACTGAAGGGTGCCATAAAGGATGCCGTGCTTACCGGGACGATCGAGGCCAGCATCGACACCTCGGTCAGGGATAACGCGCTCATTGCTGCGGCGATCAGGCGCTACATGGTTACACCTGGGTACTACGTGATCCCGGTAAGCCAGCAACTTTCTCAGTTCTCGCAGTGAAAACCTTACCGTTGCATTTCGGAGCAGGGCAGGGGCCGCTCAAGTACAGGAGTGTCAGTGATGAGTGCCATGAAGGACTGCCGGAAGCGGCGCAGTGATCTTTCCTGCGCCCGGGCTCCTCTGATAGACTAGAATCCATCTCAAAATCGGCGTTGCCTGAAGAAGTCGTCATGCCCGCAGAAACGGGCATCCAGAAAGGTCTGAAAGACCTGGATTCCCGCTCCCTGCCTACCACCTGCGGGGACAGGCTGCGCGGGAATGACGAAGAGAGAAGAACATGAAGAGAGACGGGATTTTGAGATAGGTTCTGGTGAGGCGGACAGGCGGGCAACGACATTCCCGGTCGCCCCACCAATGCCGCGCGCCGTACTTGACCATCAATCGTACATGGAGGGAACAATGGTCACCAAGCGTCATGTGATCCTCGCAATGGTCTTTCTCTGCGCAAGCATATTCCCCCTGCTCTCCTCCTCTGCCGGAGATCAGGCCTCTCCAGTTGTATCAACCGGCGTCGAACAACAGTCGGGTCTTTCGATCACCGTGTACAATGTCAACCTCGGCCTCGTCAAGGACCAGAGGGAGATCAACCTTCCTCCCGGGTCTGGAGATCTCAGGTTCATGGACGTGGCATCTCAGATCATCCCTGCCAGTGTCCACGTCACATCTGTTGTCGATCCTCGAAGCCTGCAGGTACTCGAGCAGAACTACGAGTACGATCTGCTGAGTCCGCAGCGGCTCCTCGACAAGTACGTGGGAAAGCAGGTGAAACTTTACCAAAAGAACCCTTACACCGAGCGTGAGGAGATAGTTGACGCGACACTCCTGTCAAACAATGGGGGCCCCGTCTACAAGATCGGCGACGCGATCACATTCGGGCACCCGGGCAGGATCATGTTCCCCGGCATCCCCGAGGACCTTATATCGAGGCCCACCCTCGTCTGGCTCCTCTCGAACTCTTTGTCCGCACCGCAGAGATTGGAGGTCTCGTATCTTACCAACGGCATCACCTGGAGGGCCGACTACGTGGTCACCCTCAGCAAGAGTGATGACCGTGCAGACATCGAGGGGTGGGTCACCATCAACAACAAAAGCGGTGCCACGTACAGAAACGCAAGCGTGAAGCTTGTCGCCGGAGAGGTGCACAGAGTCAAGGAAGAGGTGGCGTACCGTGAAGCTGTGATCATGGCTGAGACGGCTAAGGCGATGCCCGCAGCTCCTCAGTTCAAGGAGGAGGAGTTCTTCGAGTATCACCTTTACACACTGCAAAGACGCACAACGATCAAAGAGAATCAGACAAAACAGATACGGCTCGTAGAGGCCGCGTCCGTACCTGTGAAGAAGGAACTCGTCTTTCGCGGTGCGCGCCACTACTACCTGAGCAGGTTCGCGGATCCCGTCAGGGACCAGAAAGCGGGCGTCTACGTTGAGATTCTCAACAAGAAGGAACACAATCTCGGGATTCCCCTCCCCAAGGGGTTGGTGCGCGTGTATAAGGCTGATGCAGACAAGAGCCTCCAGTTTGTCGGTGAGGACTCAATCGATCACACGCCAAAAGACGAGAAGTTGAGGGTGAGGCTCGGCGATGCGTTTGATGTCGTCGGCACCAGAAAGCAGACGGACTGGAAGAAGATCGCGTTCGACACTTACGAGGCTGCTTTTGAAATCTCACTGAGGAACCACAAGAAGGATGACGTGGAGGTTAAGGTGGTCGAGCCTATCCCCGGGGACTGGACAGTACTCAGTTCGTCGTACCCGTACACCAAAGCTGACGTTCATACTGCGGAATTCCTCATTCCAGTTCCGAAGGACTCAGAGGTCACTCTCACGTACCGTGTCAGAATACGCTATTAGCAAGATAGGCGAGGCGATGCTCGCAGGAAGGAACGAGCCGTGAAATGGGTCTTCATCGGTTTGTCTCTCACCCTCGCGTCGTGGTTCATGGTTTCTCAGAACGGATGCTGCGCCGAAGGCCAGGCCGTGACTGATGCGATAAAATGGCCCCAAGAAGGGGTTCAGGGATGGAAGTGGGACGGAATTCAGGCCTTCTACGACCGCGACACCCTCTACCAATACATCGACGGCGCAGCCGAGGTGTACCTTGCCTACAACTTCCAGCATGCAGAGGCCAGACGATACCTCAAGGAAGGAAGACCCTCCATCGTCGCAGAGCTATACCAAATGAAGTCATCACAGGATGCCTTCGGCCTCTTCTCCCTTGAGCGGCAGGACCCTGAAGCGGGCATCGGCCAGGGCTCGGAACTCGGCGGCGGAATGCTGAGGTTCTGGAAGGGGCGGTACTTTGCCAGCCTGTTTGCCGAGGGCGAGGGCAGGGATCTCGACGAGGCCCTGCTGCTCCTGGGGCGCATGCTCGCGGCCTCCATCGGTGATACCGGAGAGCCTCCCAGACTGCTGCGTTTCCTTGCCGAACTCCCGCAGGGACAGACACCTGAGAGGGTCTGCTTTGTGAGAAGCCACATAGTGCTCAATCGCTGCTACTTCATCTCCCATCAGAACATCCTCAACCTCGGTCCCGAGGTCGAGGCCCTGATCGTCCGATTGCCTGGTGCGGGCAGCACGGCACGAATGTTTCTCGGCCGCTATCCGTCGGAGCCGCTGGCACGTTCGGCCTTTCTCTCCTTCAGGAGCGCATACATGCCCGACTCGCGAGACCGGGCCCTTGTCAGGACAGAGGACGGCAGATGGACGAAGGCTGAGTGTCACCGCGAGTTTGTGGTGATCGTCTTCGGGGCGTCGGAGCGGGCCGAGGCTGAGCGTCTCGTCGCATCAACTGTGGCAAAACTCAGGGAGGAGGTTCGATGAACACACGGACTTGTGTCACACGACGCGATTTCCTCAGAGGAACGGCGGGACTGCTCGTTGCAGCCGCCTTTGGTGAGGGAGCGGACGCCTCTGATGGGGATACGCAGAGACCGAGGGTGGTCGTCATCAGGAACCGGAGCGTCCTCGGTCCCGGCGGCGAGATCGACGGCAGGGTCCTTCAGTCGATGCTTGACGATGCAGTCCAGTCTCTCCTCGATCAGAAAGGCCCACTGAAGGGCTGGCACACCCTCTTCACGAAGACCGATGTAGTGGGAGTCAAGAGCAATGTCTGGAGGTTTCTGCCTACGCCGAATGAGATGGAGCAGGCCATACGGCGCAGACTCCTTGACGTCGGCATCCCGGACAACGCCATCGCCGTTGACGACCGCGGCGTCCTGGACAATCCCGTCTTTGCCAAGGCAACGGCCCTCATCAATGTGCGGCCCGTGAGGACCCATCACTGGTCCGGCGTGGGCACCTGCCTCAAGAACTACATCATGTTCGTCCCCACTCCTTCCGCATACCACGGGGAGGCCTGCTCCGATCTCGGGAAGATCTGGACCCTTCCCCACGTCAAAGGCAAGACACGGCTGAACATACTCGTCGCCCTCACCCCCCAGTTCTACGGGAGAGGGCCCCATTCCTTCGACCGCCGCTACCTCTGGCCTTACAAAGGGATCATCGTCGGCACAGATCCCGTTGCGGTGGACGCTGTGGGTGCGGAGCTCCTCAGACTGAAGAGGACGGCCTATTTCGGAGGTGAGAAGGAACTCGATGTGCAGCCAATTCATATCGTCGCTGCAGACAGAAAATATCGCCTTGGAGTGAGCGATTTGAGCCGAATTGATATCGTCAGGCTCGGCTGGGACGAGGAGATACTGATCTGAGGCGTCCCCGGCCGACCCTTACGTGCCGCCCTCTGCCACCGTCACACTCATGAGGACACTGAGTGGACCATGAGCCCTGATTCTCTCGAGCTGCTCTTCACTTGTCACAAAAAACGACCCTGCAAATGCGAGGGAGTTCAATGAAACGTCCTCGAAGTGTTCCCGTGAACGCGGCACCAGGAGCATCCATGTCCTGGTCACCAGGAGGCAATAGGGGCCGGACTGCCTCACGCCTGTGCCTTCCTCCGGCGGTCTCATACCGAGGCGCCGGAGCATTCTCCCGTAAAGTCCGAAGGTCTCCTCTGCGGCTCGCTCCGGTGATGCAGTAATGCCGGGGTCGAGCCTGACAAAAGCGTGGCGGAAGTGAAAATCCGGCACAGCCCCGATACCGTCCGGCACGGTCACCGCGGCAGGAAGCAGCGGGGCAACGGGAACGTCGGGTCCTTCATCGGCCAGTGGGAGCGGGACCACCTGGAGGTGCTTGTGGCTCTGGCTCGCTCCTGCCTCGCGGCCGCCGTTGTAAAAGCCGAGGCATTGGTACTCGACCATGCAGCGCCAGAGTGCAAGGAAGTCCGCGCCTGTAAGAAGGGCTTCCTGGTCCTCGTAATGAAGGGTGACTACCAGCAGATGGTGCTTCACGACGTTGAACTTGTTCAGGAGGGCGACATGCGTGTCCGACACCTCGGCAACAAAAAGGTCCTGGTCATAGGGAAGGAATGGGTTCACAGTCTTGCCGACAGCCTCATCGGCATCCTGCCGTTTCCGCTCCTCCGCCTTCCGGCGTAGTCCCGACAGTACCCTGACGGCAAACCTGACGCCGCCCTCCTCCACAAAGACCTGCTCTGTCGGGATGGGAAGGAGAGTTCCCTCCCGCAGACCGCGGTCGCTGACCTCCACAATTCTCCGCCAGAGGGTTCCTCTCTCAAATTTCATCTCTGTCACCTCCGGGGGCTGCCTGGCAAATCATACGGAAGCCGGTGGAGTATGCCGCACACCTTACGACATTGCGTGCGAGCGGGTTGGCGGTCCGTCTCCCATGGCCGGGATGTAGTATACCACCAGTACCAGGCCACCTCCTCCATTTACCTCAGCACAAAGAGCGCTGCATGGGCAAGCTGAAAATGCTTTCTGTGCGATACCTTATTGCGCGGGAACTTCCGCGGTCTTTATAATGGAATGATGCCGCGCCCTGAAACCGACACGACCGTCGCCGTTCTGCTCCTGTCAATCACCCTGTTATGCGTGACAATCCTTGCAGACGCACCTGCAGCCGGAATCGAGGCACTCTCGGAACGCTTCTTCCTGATGGGCGACGGGAAACTCCACATCAGGAACGCACATACCGGCCAGGAAGCCGGGGTGACCCTTCTCAATCCCGACGGATCCCTGAACGAACAGGCCTTCTCCGCGGTGGACAGAGTCTTCGGGTTCCCCACCGGGGAAATGGGTGAACATATCTCTCCCCGTCTCATATTCATGCTCGACCACTTTTCGGACTTGGCCGCTCCCGGAAAGGTCGTAAACCTCGTTTCGGGTTACCGGAGCCCCCGGTACAACTCGAAGCTCAGAAATGCCGGTGGCAACGTCGCAAAGACGAGCACCCACATTGACGGCATTGCCCTCGATTTCTTCATCGACGGCGTCAGCGGTAGAGAACTTTGGGATCTCATACGGAAAAGCGAATGCTGTGGCGTCGGTCATTACGGCGGAAACAACGTCCATCTGGACGCCGCGAGACCGAGATTCTGGGAAGCGGCGACATCGAAGGTCAGAACAGGGGAAAGCGACTTCAACCGGCGCATCTACCTCTCGACAGAATATGATCGGTATCGCGCCGGAGAGACGGCGAGGCTCTCGTTTTCCTCAGTGAGCGACTTCGGGTTCGGGGTCCTGCGCGTCGTTTCTTTTGTCGACGACGCTGGCGGCAATGGAACAGCTTTGCCGTCGGCGATCAGGACCGCTGACGATGCCGAATGTATTCCGATGCACGACAGGACGGCAACGCGTTTCATCTACGTCGACGTGCCCCCTGGCCTCGCGGAAGGCAGATATCGTGTCAAGGTCGACTTCTGCCATCGGCCGTTCGAGCAAATGCCGTTGCAGGCCCTCTCGAACCCTATTGAGATCCAGCACACAACAATCATCCCTCCAGCCACAGGACAACCTGAGGGCCTCCCTGCGTCGGGGCTGCAGTGAGTTTCGGGGAGAATCAGCAACGACCTCGGTCACTGGGCATCTCCCTCCTCGCCGCTCCCCGATGAGGACACATCAACTTCTGAGAAGAGAGTCATGTCCCGAAAGACCCTACATTGCCTGCATACCTTCATCTTCTTGCTCCAGCTTTCGAACTTCCGACCCTTGCACGTCGTCCCGTTTATGAACCAGCAGAGATGGCCAACCCGAAATTCCCAGGCCGGGCACGTTCTCCTGACTTCCATGGGGCACTTCTGCTTCACCCAGCAGGACCGTTTCTCCTTGAGAGGAGCCTTCTTAGATGCCAGGAGAAAGAGAGCCTGCCGCTCCACATGCGGTGGAACTTCTCTCCAGCCCTGTTCGAAGCTCTGTACTGCTTTGGCAGAGGTGCTCAACAGTTGCGCCATCTGATTTTGGGTCTTGCCCAGATAGCGACGTATCTTCGAGAACTCCTCCTTGCTCATTCGAGCCGCTCCTTTCGATTACCTCTGTTCACCTTTCTTGTGTCACGCCAGGGTTAACACCACAGCATGCCCAATCACAGGTGCTCATATTCCCAGACTGGCGTCCATGATACCTTACCGCTTTTCAGGTCACCTTGACAAGCGGATAACCCACACGATAGCCTATAAACATAGTACCACAATGTGGTATGCCTGGGGCACCTGCTTGAGTAGTTCCATGCGGGGAGCAGGGATATGATCACTGTCGGGGGCCAAACGCTCACCGCTCGTTGCAGGCGGCAGTGGGTGTTAGGAGACGAGGGGGGAGGTAAGGAGTATGCCCTGGATAGAGTTCGCTGGAACACAGATCGAAGCCAACGAGGAAGGTTTCGTGGTCAACCCGGATGAATGGACGAGAGAGCTTGCGGAATATCTGGCCCAGATAGATGGATTAACCCTCACGGAGCGCCATTGGGAGATAATCGAGATCCTGAGAAAGTATTTCACGAGGTACCAGATCGCCCCAATGATAAAGATCCTCGCCAGGGAGGTCGCCCGGATGAGAGGTTCCGAGGAGGGGACTATACTGTATCTCCATGAACTCTTCCCCGGCGGACCTGCAAGGCAGGCATGCAGATATGCAGGCCTGCCGAAACCGACAGGCTGTATATAGCAGGCTCACAGCCCTGCTTATGCGGGCTTGCCCCGGCAGCCAGACGTCGCTTCAGTAAACGCACAGCATTGTGCAGGATTTCTGCCTCCACGCCGGCAATCTCCCGGCGAAAAGCCGGCGCCCAACGGGCTAAAGCCTCGCCGGGACGGTTTATGCCGTGTTGATCACCCCCGTGTGCGGGAGATCGACTTCACCCGTCTCCTCGCCCTGAAATGTCTCACGATCACAAAGGCGGCGAGAGCGGCGACGGCCGCCACGACACCAACATGCCCGACTCTCTCGACATCCTTCTGAATAACCTCCAGGCTGTTTCCCCCGAGGTAGCCAGCTCCTACCATCAGCCCTATGGTGAGCAGAGCCGAAATGCCGTCTGCGAGCAGAAAGGTCAGGGGCGGGATCTTCACCACTCCGGCGGCGAGAAATATCTGGGCTCTGAGACCGACCAGATGTCTCCCTACGAGAACCACCACAACACCCCACCGCCTGAATTTCTCCTCCAAAACAACGAGCCTCTGCGGCGAGAGTACCCTCTGAAACCTCATGTGGTGCACCACAAGATGGCCGTATTTTCTCCCGAGAAGGTAGAGAAAGAAATCGGTCAGGAGTAGGCCTACGAAGACTGTTACAAGTGCCGGAACAGGCCTAATCACCTCGCGGGAAATAAGAAGTCCGCAGAGAATGAGTGTTCCGTCTTCGGGAAAGGGAAGCCCTACTGCCCCCAGGATGAGAAGAAGCAAGAGGCCGGAGTATGGGAATTGATCCACCATCGACGATAACTCATGCATCCATCGCTCCTGCGTGTGTCAACGTCATAGTCACCCGCTTTCCCTTACATGACACTTGTGGTCGACACAATTAGTGATTCAGCCAACTTGAGTCCCTCCGCCCTGATACCGCTGCGAACGTACGAATGAATAATCTCCGGGCTAGGCTTGCCGAGCGCTCAAGTTCACAAGAGACGATACCACACGCCTCAGGTTGTCAGGTTCGTAAGGCTTGAGAAGGACTCCCTTGAACCCATGGGAGGCGTAATCCTCGACGACCGGATCATGGTGGTAGCCGCTGGAGATAATCGCGCTCACACCCCGATCGATTTCCATGAGCCTCTCCAGCACATCTCTGCCGTCAGTTTCACCTGCGACGGTGAGATCGAGGATTACGACATTAAATGGCCGTCCTGTCGCCTTTGCCTCTCTAAAGCGCCGCACCGCTTCAGAGCCCTCTGCCGCCACCTCTACTTCACATCCTGAACGCCTCAGGACAGCCCCTGAGATATCGGTGATCATTGGCTCGTCATCCATGATCAGGACCCTGACCCCCTCGAGCGGGCGAGGGGGAAGCGCTTCCTTTGCCTCATGTTTGGGAGCAGAGATGTCAGCTATCGGGAGGTACACATCGAAGCACGTGCCATTGTCCTTCTCGGACTCCACGGTAATGTGACCGCCGTGCCTCTTGACGATTGAATAGCTGATGGCAAGACCGAGGCCTGTGCCCTTCTGATTCGACGTTTTCTTCGTGGAGAAGTAAGGCTCAAACACCTTCGTGAGGTCCTCGCGCACAATCCCTGATCCTTCGTCCTTGAATGACACCTTTGCATACCGCCCCCTGCCGATCAGGAAACCTTCATCCCCGGTGAGGGCCTTCTCTTCGATCGTCACGCGGAGAGTGCCGCCGCCGGGCATCGCTTCCTTTGCATTAATCGTTATGTTTTGGATCATCCGCCTGATCTGGCCCTCGTCGATCTCGACAGGTGTACAGCCGCGGGAGGCGTGGAATTCGAACCTGACGCGCGATCCGCTAAGGGCAAACCGCACAGAATCCCGCACGAGGTCCTCGAGGCAGACGATCCCCTTGACCAGGTCCCGTCCCCGCGCAAAGGCGAAGAGCTGACCTGTGAGGTTCCTGGTCAGTGCGTAGGCATCACGGGCACGGTCGAGATGCGCATATGCCGGGTGTGACGGGTCGAGGTGCATCTTTGCCGCAGAGATCGTCCCAAGAAGGCTCTGGAGGAGGTTATTGAAATCGTGGGCTATACCGCCCGCGAGCACACTCAGCGATTCGTGCTGCTTGGCCTTGAAGAGTTCATCTTCCATCTGACGGAGAGATTCCTCCGCCCTTTTCCGTGTCACACAGCTCCACAGCGTCTCGGCGACGAGGGATAGCCGGGAGACATCGAGTTCATCGTAGTCCTCCCGCTTGTTGCCGATCCCGATGACTGCCACGATGCGATCATTCTCGAATACCGGAACAGCGAGATCGCGCAGAACGGGCACATGTCCTGCCGGGAGGCCTCTCTTGCCAGGCAGGTGCTCGTAGTCGTTGTGTATGACGGCCCTCCGCTCTCGCACGCAATCGACCCAGACACCGGCCTTGTCAATAGGATAATGCGAGTCCTTCTCCGTCACGGCACACCACTGCCGGGTCTTGACAGACCACGATTTCAGCGCAATCGTCTTCTGGTCGGAGTTGATGAAATGAAAAAAGCCGATCTCGCTGCCGGTCAGCC